>NZ_JZAM01000209.1:0-131677 GCF_000960595.1 Vibrio sp. S234-5 | reverse complement strand
CAATGTAAATGCCTTCATCAGCCAACATTGGAACGATGATATTCGGAGGTAAATCGGCATACTCTGGTGTATTGCAGATATCTAATATCTGCTGCCTTTCGGCTTCTGATAGCTTATTATGAGGCTCGTGCTGCCGAGGATGCTGACGCATATCACTTGTGATTTCGGCAGAGTTCCGTGTCCAACGCTGGAACGTTCGTATTGATAACCCAACGGTGGAACAAGCCTTTGTCTTTGTTGCCCCTTTACGTACAGCTTCATCAACAAGTGTGACTATTTTAAGCCGCTCTGAGATAGGAATAAGTCTTCCTCGTTGATTTCCCAGAGGGCATTGAACTTTTCCCGCAAAACCAGTAGCGCAGCCGTTTCAGCAAGTGCTTTATCTTTACGTGCCAACTCCTTCTCCAACGCTTTTACCTTTCTGCGTTCATCACGTAGTAGCTTATTTTCTTTGTGTGACATTGAAGCCGATGTTGTACTCTGCGCCTTGATAGACAGTGCTCGCCAGGTTTTAACGTCATCGACAAATAACCCTTTAGACCTACAGTATTCAGCTAACTCGCGTTCAGACATTGTTGCAGTTTCAATCACTATGAAAAATCTCTGCTCCGCTGAATAATCAGTAGTAGCATTTTCTAAGGGCAGCTCTGTAGACAATAGGCCGCTTTCAACAAGTTCATTTCTCCACTTAGATACCACGGATGGACTCACATCTAATTCTTTAGCAATTCTTCGATGAGACCAATTATATGGTGGTAACAGCCAAGTTTGGCCTTTCGTTTTCACATCAATTGGAACTGGATTGGCTGGCATAGTTATCTCCTTAAAAATCTAGGCGACAACTATGCTGACACAGGGGGAAAATGGGTGATCGGATAATCCCGAAATGACTGATCGGAATGCTCCGAAATACGCAAAAAGCGCTCTAGCATCTTTTCTGGGCATAACACCTTAAGCTTTTTCTGTTTTGCTGGTGGGTGCTTTTTTTCGTTATGAATGGGTCTGACTTGCTTTGGTGCTGTGGTTGTAGTCGGGGATATGATGGTGCGACGAACCTGTATCTCTAGTTCTAATGCTAAAAGCGTAGCTTTATCTTTGCATGATGTTTTTAGCGAGCGTTTAACTTCACGAAGCCCGTCAAATAAGTGTCGATGCTCAGATGGGATTTGATAGCGAAACTGCCAAATGCCAGATTTTGAAATAGATAAATAGCGCATGTTTTAGTACCAAAATGTAGTACAAACAGCCTAATATTGAAGTGGTGAATACAAAAAGGGCGATAACTCAAAGAGTTACCGCCCTTTCCAAACGTTTGGTGGAGCTGGGGGGATTTGAACCCCCGTCCGAAAATCATTCATCATTGGTACTACATGCTTAGTCGATCTTTAATTTCACTACCACCTGCGAACCGACACGCGAATGAATAGCTAACCTGAATTGTTTCTCACGCTTCATCCCTCAGGTGGGGGAATCCACGCCAGCTTGATTTGGTTTGACCCCTCGTTGTTCCCCGTCTTACAAGCGGAAGCTAGGGCGAGAGGGCTCTGAGCAGGGTATTAAGCTGCTAGTGCGTAGTTTTCGTCGTTTGCGACTATTTTTTTGCGGTTTGTTAACGAGGCCTACCGCACCTCGGCATGCACCTCAGACTGCAAAATTCCCGTCGAATCCAAAATCAGCCCCAAGGTATTTGGCGCATACTACCAGAAAAGCCCTGCTTGTCCAGTAGTATACGTCTAAGTGGTTAAGTTTAACGCAGTGAGCTCTTCATTACTCGAGCTTTTTGGCGTTGCCAATCGCGATCTTTAATATCTTCGCGCTTGTCGTGCAGCTTCTTACCTTTTGCCACACCAATTTTGATTTTCACCCAAGAACGAGACCAGTAGAGTGAAAGAGCTGCTAACGTCATGCCTTCGCGGTTGATACGCCCAAGCAAATTATCAAGTTCACGACGGCTCATCAGCAGTTTGCGCACACGGGTAGGGTTAGCTACTACGTGTGTCGATGCCTGATTCAAAGGAGTGATAGTCATGCCACTAACGAAGGCTTCGCCGTCACGCATAAAAACGTAACTTTCAGCGATATTGGCTTTACCTTGGCGAAGCGCTTTCACTTCCCACCCTTGTAGCTCCATGCCAGCTTCAATTTCATCTTCGATGAAATACTCGTGACGAGCTTTTTTGTTCAGCGCGATAGTGTTGCTACCGGCTTTTTGTTTTGAGTTTTTATTTGCCATAGTGGGCTTATTATACGGCGTGCAACTTTGATAGGAAATGCTTTTATTTGCGCTGGCTGAGAATAAAAGTAAAATTGTGCAGGTCGTAAAAAGAATGTCCCTGAGAGGAGAAGCTATGAAGCAAGTCACCCGTTCTGCATTGGTCTCTTTTAGTGCAGAACAGATGTATGCCCTGGTTAATGATGTGGCGAAATACCCTGAATTCTTACCAGGTTGCTCAGGTACACGAGTGATTGAATCGCTTGAATCGAGCATGATTGCTTCCGTGGATGTGGCAAAGGCGGGAATCAGCAAAACATTTACTACCGCTAATACATTAACTCCCGGGGAATCGATTCTGATGACCTTAGTCGATGGCCCTTTTAAGACGTTACGCGGCGGTTGGTTTTTTACCGCCCTTGATGAGCAAGCCTGTAAGGTAGAGCTCAAACTGGAGTTTGAGTTTTCTAGCAAAATGATCGAACTGGCGTTTGGTAAAATCTTTAATGAACTCACCGGCAATATGGTGAATGCGTTTACGCAACGAGCGAAGCAGGTGTATCTATGAGCATTGAAGATGAAATGATCCACGTTGAGGTGGTCTATGCGTTACCACAAGAGCAGCGAGTTCTTAAGTTGGTGGTAAAACAGCAGGCGACGGTGGAAGAGATCATCCGCCAGTCTGGGGTGTTGGAACTGTATCCTGAGATCGAACTGAGCAAAAACAAGGTGGGAGTATTTAGCCGAATGGTGAAACTCAATGCCACTGTGCGCGATAAAGATCGGATAGAGATCTACCGTCCGCTGTTGGCAGATCCGAAAGAGATTCGCAGGAAACGTGCAGAGCAACAGAATCGCTAGCGCGAAAAGTCGGCTATTGCCCTTGTTCCGTTATGGAATTTGACTAATTAGCAATAAGAAATCCCGGCAAGTACTGACTGCCGGGTTTTTATTAGAGGCGGTGCTTGGGAGTTGAGATTAACGAATTTCTTCGAAAAAACTGTCACTGGCGGGAAAATCACCCGCGATATCGACCAATGTCCCTTCGTTGTTAAAGTTCACAATCAGATTCTTTTGTACTGATGCTTGGTGCCCTTCGGTGTGGTGATAGATGTAGTACCAAGTATTTGGGTAACCGTTTTCAACCAACATGGGCGAACCCATGACAAAGCGTACTTGAGTTTTGGTCATACCAAACTTGAGTTTGTCTACTGCTTGTTGCTCAACATAATTGCCTTGGTTAATATCGATTCGATAAACCAGTTTTTCCAAAACTGAACACCCTGTCAGCATCGTCATTGCCAACGGTAGGGCAACCAACCACTTCTTTAATTGCATAGCTAAATTCTTAGTAACCTCAAAAATACTGCGCCAGATAATAAACAAGCTCAGTGCAGATGTAAAAAGCTCTCTGTAATGTATCGGTCATTCTGACAGTGAATTTTGAGATCAGTTGCAATTATGTGTCAAAAAGCCAAGTTAAGGGAACTTGGCTCCAATAGCGGATTTTAGGCAGCGATCAAGAGCTCTTTGGCGTTTGCGAGCGTCGACTCTGTGATTTGGCTACCGCCAAGTAAGCGCGCTAGTTCGGATACTCGCTGCTCTTGATCCAGTAATCGCATCTGCGTTTCTGTGGTGCCGTTTTCGCTGTGCTTGGCGACAAACATCTGCTGGTGGCCGCATCCTGCTACTTGTGGTAAATGGGTGACACACAACACTTGAGTGGATTCTCCCAACTTGCGCAGCATTTTGCCTACGACCGCCGCAGTAGGGCCGCTGATGCCGACATCCACTTCGTCGAAAATTAGGCTTGGTGTGTCGACTTTTTGTGCGGTTATCACCTGAATTGCTAAAGAAATACGCGACAGTTCCCCACCAGACGCCACTTTGGCGATTGGTTGCAAGGGTTGGCCTGGGTTGGTTGAAACCAAGAAACAGACGCTATCTAACCCCAATGGTGATGGATGCGTTCCTTCATTGCTGACCTCAATACTAAACACGGCTTTTTCCATGCTCAGTTCATGCATGCTTTGCGTGATGAGTTTGTTTAACTCTTTGGCGTAGCGGCAGCGAGATTTATGCAGTTTTTCCGCGCATTCAAGAAAACGGTGATATTTTTCCTCGACGTTGGCAGCTAGTTCATCCATCTTCTCATCGGAGCAATCTAATGCTTCGATCTGTGCCAGCAGTTCCTGATGATGTTGGTACAACTCTTCTGGCAAAACATGGTGTTTACGAGAGATAGACATCACTTTAGAAAAGCGCGCTTCTACATAGGCAAGTCGCGATGGGTCAACATCTATGTTGTCTAGATAGCTGCGTAATTCGCTATTTGCCTCTTCAAGTTGAATGATGGCTTCTGCGACCATATCCGGTAGAGCTGCCAGCTTAGGATCCAACTCAGCCAATTCAACAAGTGCATTGCTGGCACTTTGTAAAATGCCAAGCGCATTCACTTCCTCGCCTTCGTATATCAGTTCAATTGCCTGCTGGCAGGTACTAGCCAACTCTCCGCTGTTAGAGAGACGTTTATGTTCTTGTTCAAGCTCAATAAACTCGTCTTCGCCGATAGCAAGTTCATTGAGTTCTTTAATTTGATATTCCAGCAGTTGTTTTTGAGCCTGATTCTGTAAGCTGTTTTCTTTAAGCTGTTTGAGATGATTATCCGCTTGTCGCCAGCTTTGATAGGCGACACGAGTATTTTTCAACAGGTTTAAGTGACCTGCGTATTGGTCGAGCATTGCCATTTGATGTTCACTTTTCATCAACTGGTGATGAGCATGCTGGCCATGGATATTGATCAATAACTGCCCTAAAGCTTTCAATTGAGAAAGTGGAACCGGGCTGCCGTTGATAAACGAGCGTGAACGACCTTCTTTAGTCACAATGCGGCGCAAAATGCACTCACTACCATCCAGTAGTTCGTTGTCTTCAAGCCAACGTGAGGCGTGAAGATTGTTATCCAGTAAAAATGCAGCGCTGACCTCGGTTTTTTCTTCGCCGCGTCGGACCATGCTCGCTTCGGCGCGACCTCCGAGACACAAGCCCAATGCGTCGATCGCGATTGATTTACCAGCGCCGGTTTCACCGGTGATGGTGGTCATTCCTTTAGATAGCTCGAGTTGTAAAGACTTAACAATGGCAAAATTATTAACACTTAGATGAGCCAGCATTTTGGTTTACCTGTATAACTGAACAATACTGTATGTAAAATCAGTATATACTGTTTCTTTATACAGTAAAGTTGTGTGAGAAAAAATTTGTGAGTCAGATTTTATTTCTCGCCAACTTTCTCTTATCGGAAACAAAAATATCGAACACAAAAAAAAGGTTGATGAGTCACCATCAACCTTTCCATCTATGCGTTTCAGTCAGCTAAAAAAGTTTGCTCGACCAACCAAGTTTCTTACGCAGAACATGGTAATAGCTGTAATCTTGCGGGTGAATAAGTCGTAGTCGATTTGGGCTTTGATAGATGTGGATCTCGTCGCCCGGAGAGACGGGCAGGGAGACTTGTCCATCACAGCTGACCTCTTGCGTGCCCCGATTATCTGGAGAAACCAGCAGTTTGATTCTTCTATTGGCATCGACAACCAGTGGGCGGCTCGATAACGTATGCGGAAACATTGGGACTAAGGAAATGGCGTTCAAACTGGGGGACAAAATGGGGCCACCGCCAGAGAGTGAGTAAGCGGTGGAACCGGTTGGTGTTGAGATAATCAGGCCGTCTGAGCGCTGAGAAAAAGCGAAAGTGTCGTCAATATACACTTCAAACTCAATCATATGCGCGATTTGCCCCGGGTGAAGCACGGCCTCATTTAACGCTGCGTTGTGACTTTTTACCTGCCCATGACGATGAATTTCCGCTTCCAGCAGAAAGCGTTCTTCTTCGATGTATGCTCCGTTCAAAACCGCTTCGAGCGCAGCTTGAAAATCCTCTGGATTGAGATCGGTTAAAAAGCCGAGATTACCTCGATTGACGCCGATCACTGAGATGTCGAAGCGAGACAAGATTCTTGCTGCGCCCAGCATATTGCCATCCCCGCCAACGACAATCGCCAGATCGGCTTTTTCGCCTAATTCAACCAAGCCCGAAAAGTGTGAGGCGGGGACGTCATCCAAAATATGCGCTAGCCTGTCATCAATAAACACTTGATAGCCGAGTGAGGTTAACCAGTGATACAAATCGCGATGCGTTTGTATCGCTTTCTGATCTCTGGGTTTTCCGATAATAGCGATCACGTTAAATGGTTTTTTCATAGCTTTTCCGCGTTAAAGAGGCTTGAATCGGGCGTTATCATCCCCATAATAATGGCAAGTTAGCCACTATTGCGAATTTTTGTGAAGTTAAAGCCAGTTACATAGGCTTGGCTTTAAAGGACAAAGTGTTGAATTCTGGAGATATCATGAGCAACGAAGAAAATAAAATCAACGAAGAACAGCTAAAACAGAACGAATCTGCGGACATCGAGGTAGATGCTGTTGGTACGGATGCTGATATCGAATGGAACCAAGCAGAGGAAAGCGACGAAGCGGCAGCGAAAATTGCTGAGCTGGAAGCGGCACTGCTTGCAAGTGAATCTCGAGTAAAAGAGCAGCAAGATGCGGTGCTGCGTGCCAGAGCGGATGTGGAGAACATGCGTCGTCGTAGCGAACAGGAAATCGATAAAGCACGTAAGTATGCGCTGAACAAGTTTGCTGAAGAGTTATTGCCTGTTATCGATAATTTAGAGCGTGCGATTCAAGCGGCGGATGCGGAAAGTGAAGCCGTGAAGCCATTACTTGAGGGCGTTGAACTG
This sequence comes from Vibrio sp. S234-5, assembly GCF_000960595.1. Lineage (NCBI taxonomy): Bacteria > Pseudomonadati > Pseudomonadota > Gammaproteobacteria > Vibrionales > Vibrionaceae > Vibrio > Vibrio sp. S234-5. The sequence continues at coordinate 124,666 of NZ_JZAM01000209.1, read as the reverse complement.
ACGCACAAGACGTTTGTCGATACCGTTAATAAGTTTGGTCTGAAAGAGATCAACCCTGAGGGCGAAGTGTTCAATCCAGAATTCCATCAAGCGATGTCTATTCAGGAAAGCCCAGATCATGAGTCAAATACTGTGATGTTTGTGATGCAGAAAGGCTATGAACTCAATGGACGTGTGATTCGTCCGGCGATGGTCATGGTTGCAAAATAAATCACCATCATCAATTATGAAAAGAGAGGCATAGTCCTCTCTTTTTTGTTTGAAATCGATGAGCGAAAGATTGTTAATTAAGGGAATTCTAAATTTTCTCTGTTTGGAATTGGAAAATCCTACGCTTTCAGGTGTTTAGAGGTTAATGCTGTTTTGGTGAGCTAAATCTGATGAAAATTTCAACTTGCTCAATGTAACACTTTTGTAAATAGACACTTCGAATTGTTATTGGTGTGTGTATTATGCGCGGACGTTTAGCGCCTTTGGTGACATAAACGACTTCATAATGATAAATACCCAACACAACAATCTGGAGTGGAACGATGGATAAATCGCTCTCGTCAAAAATTTTTATAGGCTTGTTTGCTGGCCTGCTGCTTGGTTCTGCCATTCAATATCTTTTTCAAGGAATATCGCTGTTTGATGTCTATTTGTTAGGCGCAGCAGAAGGCGCGGGCGGGATGTTCGTTTCGCTCATTAAACTGCTGGTTGTTCCTCTGGTTTATGTCTCGATCGTCTGTGGCATTGTTGATCTAAAAGACATCTCCGCTTTTGGCCGTTTAGGCACGAAAACTTTTGCGCTTTACATCATCAACACGGTTATCGCGATTGCGGCGGCCTTGACGGTCGGGATGATCTTCCAACCCGGCGCGGATGCCAATCTAGTCGGTACTGTTGCGCAGTCGGTGAAACTGACGACGACAGAAACCCCGGATATCTTCTCCTTGGTGGTCAATATTGTTCCGAGTAATCCGGTACAAGCCTTTGCCAATGGCGACATGTTGCAAATCATCTTTATGGCGATTTTAACTGGCTTGGCGATTCAGGCATTAGATTCACGCGGTGGTCCGGCGATTCGTACTTTTAAACTGGCCAATGAAATCATGATGAAACTGGTTGGTCTGGTGATGAGCTTGGCCCCTTACGGCGTATTTGCATTGATGACCCAACTGGGCGCGACGCTGGATGCGCATACGCTGATGTCGGTAGCAGGTTACGTGGCATTGGTTGTCGCTATGCTGGTGTTCTGGATTTTCGTTTTCTACCCAATGGTCGTGGGCATGACGACCAGTGTGTCACCCAAGCAATTTTTGCGCGCGACTCGTGAGCAAGTGCTGTTTTCTCTCTCCACGGCGAGCTCGAATGCGACGATTCCTGTCACCATGCGCACGTTGACAGAAAAACTGCAGGTATCCAAGTCGGTGGCGGGTTTTGGTGTTCCACTGGGCGCGACCATGAACATGTCTGGCGTTTCTATCTATATTGCACTCGCTACCATTTTTGTTGCCAATGCGTTTGGTCAGCCAATCAACTCCGCAGATCTCTTCACGCTTGGTCTGACGATTCTGCTGCTTTCAATCGGCGCAGGTGGTGTACCTGGCGGTGGCGTGGTGATGGTCGGCGTTCTGCTGCATCAACTGGGTTTGCCACCTGAAGGTCTGGCGATTATCGCCGCGGTTGATCGTATCAACGATATGTTCTGTACCTCGTCAAATGTGGTTGGTGACACGGCGGTGAACACCATTGTGGCCAAAAGTGAAGGTGAACTGGCTCGTGATGAAGAGCAAACCGAACTGGCGTCAGAATCACGCTGAACTGCCCTTATCAAGTGACATAAATCAAGCGAAGCCAGTAGGCTTCGCTTGATATTTTGTTTGGCTGGACTAGGCTCGCTGTGCACGAGGTGTGAAGCTAGTGTTGATGCTCTTGCTCGACAGTGCCTACCCAGGTCATTAAGTTAGGCGCAAAGCTTAAGTTGTGTTTAGTTACTTCAGCCGTAACAGGGTTTACTTCGAGAAGCTGGTTGTTGATCGGGTCGGTCACGATGAGATGGCCAGTACGCTTATCTTCTGCCAGAGCAAAATTGGGTTTATCGGCTGAACTAGGTAGTTCGTTCCATAGCGAGATCGATTTATACAGAGAAAAGTTGTTCTCTGCCGACAGGAGATGCAGCGTACCGGCGGTAGAGAGAATCACGAGGTAGTCACTGCTTTGGCTAATAAGCTGCGCTTTTTCATTTTCTGTTTGTTGCCACTTAACTTCTTTGAGCTGACCAGCTTGAATTTGAAACAGTTGCTGGCTTGCCGAAGCGTAAGCGAGCAACGTATCTGCTTCATAGTCGCCTAGAATGCTGCCAAAGCGACTGCCCTCGGCCAAAGCGCTCGGATTGGCTAACTTGGTGGAAGTGACATTACCGTCTTGGATTTGAATATGCACGACGCCATCGCTGCAACCAAAAGCCACTTGAGTTTTGCTTTGAGCGCTGCCATGTAAAGCGGCACACTCTTCTGGCAGGAGAGCCACATCATGGAAATGATCGCCGTGTAGATGCGTTTGCAGCACTTTGTTCGGCAGGGCTGGGTTTGCGGCATTCTCGACAATCCCTGTGAAAACGTGTTCACCTAGTACTTGCGCTGTACCATGCACAGCATAGTTAAAGCGGTACGTTGCCAACGCCTCTGCATTGGCGATGGTAGACTCTCTGACTACCCGAAACTCGGCGTTTTCTCCACTGCCTGCGTTACCGTCAAAAAAGATCGCAGCGACGTTTTTGCCGAGATCGTAATGCGTGGGTTTGATGCCTTGATACTGATTACTGAGTAATTGAGGCGCTTCGGCGTGCAAGTGGAAATGGTCGCCGTGTGCTTCAGCTTCAAGGCCGCTATCAATGATTTCAACCAAATTTTGGTTACGCTGCATGGCTAAAGCATAGCGACCATTTGGGCTGGTTTTGAGGCCCGAGGCCGCATTTTGCAAACTGAACTGCGCCATAAGATCCCAATTTTTTCCGCCATCCAAAACGTAGATACTGTTGCTGTTTTGTTCTGTGACCACCAAGCGGCTCATTGCCGTTTGCGTCTCTCCCGAGTCTTGCTGTTGCTCACTCTCAGTTTTGTTTTCCCCTTCACTACACCCGCTGAGTACGAGCGCCAAGGCGAGAGACATTGCCGTACGTTTACCATTGATGTTTAACAGAGACTGCATCAAATATTCCCTTGATTCGATTGATGAAATAACCCCACACAATTCACTGTGCAGATACGATTGATTTTAATTATGTTATAACATAACATTTTCGTCTTTCAACTGTTTTGTAAATCATTATCATTGACCTAATGGAGAAAAGTGTGGAGAGAGTGGCGGTAAACATAACGCTAAATAGGGTGCTAATCGGTGTCATGCTGGCGACGAGTGGCGCCGTTCAGGCCAGTAGTTTAGACATCGGTGTCGTGCTGGATGGGGCATATCAAAGCGAGGCTCGAAAGTGGGGAAGTCGTGACAGAGGCTTTGGGCTTGGCCACTCGGAACTCATGTTAAGCAGCAACATCGATCATCACTTTAAAGGCCAACTGGTGACGGTGTTAGCCAGTCATGACGGTGAAACGGAATTAGAGCTTGAAGAAGCATGGGTCGAAACGCTCAGTTTACCGCAAGGGTTGAAACTGAAAGCGGGTCGAATGCTCTCGAATATTGGTTATCTCAATAGCAAACACATGCACGAAGATGCGTTTGTTGAGCGACCCGCCGTGTATCGAGCACTGTTGGGGGGACACTATTTCGATGACGGTATGCAACTGAGTTGGTTACTACCGACAGATTTGTTTGTGCAAACGAATGTAGAACTGCTCAGTGGGAAACCTATTGATGCGGGTTATGACGAACCCGCGGCGATAGGGGTGTACACCGCCAATCTTCAACTCGGCGGGGATATTGGCGTTGAGCACAGTTGGCGCTGGGGGATAAGTGCCCTTTACAATGCGAATGGTCGTCAATTTTCAGCTGCACATGATCATGCGCACGAAGAAGGAGAGGAGCACGATCACGCAGGGCATTCGCACGGGCCATCATTTACCGGGCGTAATCTCTATGGATCGGATTTCACTTGGAAATGGGCACCTGAGGGCAATTATCGTCAAAGCAACCTGAGAATGACCAGTGAATATTGGTATTTAGACAACCGCTTTGATGCGCAACTGGCCACAGCAGCAGGGGCCGAGCAGAATGCTTATGGTTGGTATAGTGAAGTCGCCTATCAGTTTGATCCGAGTTGGACCTTAAGCACTCGATATGGCGAGATGCGAACGGTTGACGGTGATGTGCATGCTCATGGTGATCACTTCCACGGAGAGTTCTCCCGCGCAGAGGTTAAAGAGTGGGATCTGGCGTTGGATTGGCACGCATCCCATTTTGGCCGCGTGCGTGGGCAAGTGACTTATGAGAAACAAGTGCACAGCGATGAGGTGTTGTTTAGTATGCAATATGTGATGTCATTTGGAGCGCACCATGCACATGCGTTTTAAATGGCTAGGTCTGTTACTCGCTTTGGTAAGCCTGCCGAGTGCCGCGAGCCTCAATGTGTTTGTTTGTCAGCCGGATTGGGCTGATTTGGTGCTCAAACATGCCCCGCAGGCGCACATTTATTCCGCAACCACCGCAATGCAAGATCCCCATTATGTTCAAGCAAGACCGTCGTTGATTGCGAAAATGCGCAGTGCCGATCTGGTAGTGTGCTCTGGGGCGGAACTGGAGATCGGCTGGTTGCCCGAATTACAGAGACAGAGCCGAAATGCCAAGGTGCAAAGCGGTCAAGCTGGATTGTTTTGGGTGAGTGATTACGTGGCCTTGTTGGATGAGCATGAGCATGTCGATCGTTCGATGGGCGATGTTCACGCGCACGGCAATCCTCATGTGCAATTTGCCGTCGCCGATATGGAGAATGTGTCACGTGCGTTAGTGGAGCGTTTAGTGCGCATCGATCCGAAAAATCAAGCGCTTTATAAAGGAATGGGGGTACGGTTTCGCGCCGATTGGCAAAAGCGCCTTGAGGTTTGGCGTGAAAAAGCCAAGCGGCTGCAAGATATAAAAGTAGTGGGATACCATCAGACACATCGTTATCTGTTTGCTTGGTTAGGCGTCGAGCAAGTAGCCGATTTGGAGCCCAAACCAGGCTTACCACCCACGTTGTCGCATCTTCATCAGCTTAGTCAGCTCGATTTAAGTCAAGCCGACGCTATCGTCTACTCAAGTCATCAACCCGTCGACGCCGCGAACTGGTTAGCCGAGCGCAGCCATTTGCCCGTCCTCCAGCTGGCGCAAAGTGTTGGTGGTCGAAAAAACACCCACACGTTAGCCGAGCTGATAGACGATAGCATAGAGCAATTGCTTAGTCTGAGAGCGGTGCCATGAGCTATTATGCTTGGCTACTCGCGCCAGTTACCATTGGTGTATTGGCGCTTGTTTGTAACATCATTTTGGGCCGACAAGTTTTACAGCGCGGCGTGGTGTTTATTGATCTGGCGATGGCGCAGATATCGGCACTGGCAATGATCACGATTGAGCTTTACGCGGGCTTTGAGTCCAATCTGCTCAGCAAAGTGTTGGCTTCCTATCTGCTTACCTTACCTGCTGCTGGAGTGCTGATCTTTATCGAGCGGCGAGCGATAGCGCATTTGGAAGCCTTGATTGGCTTACTGTATGTGATTGCAGCTTGCCTAGCGGTAAATGTGGTTAGCGTTCAAGCGCATGGCAAGGAACTGATCGACTCGCTACTCAACGGACGCCTTTTATGGGCTGATGGTCGAGATATTGGATGTGTTGCCTTAGTCACCTTGATTTTGCTTTGGATCCAATCTCAGCGCCGCCGCTGGCTTACAGGGCCTGCCTTTTACATCTTGTTTGCCTTGGCCGTTCCGCCCTTAGTGATCAACTTAGGGGTTTATCTTGAATTTGCCGCCCTAATTATGCCCGCCTTGTTTGCGCTATTGTTCAAACCTCGACGATATTGGTGGGCTTCACTGGGGCTTGGGTTACTTGGCGGCGGCGGCGGTTTCTTGCTCTCTTTGTATTGGGATTACCCCGTCGGGCCAAGTGTCGTTATCACCATGGCTGTGTTTGCGATGGTTGGCGTGGCGTTGCGCCAGATAAGTCTTTGTCTATCGGTTCGAACAGAATCAACCAGCCCGTGATAAGTACGGCCTCTTGGGCGACGCCAAACCGTGCTTTTATGTGCTCTTTTCGTAGGAGACTTAAAAAAAAACGCACATTTTTCGTATTTCCCCTTGAAAAGGACTTTGGTGCCCTTATTTAAGGGGCATACGAGAAACAAACATACCAGTTTTTGTTTGTGAGCGGGGGTTGAAACCCGATTCTCCATCCCCACATTATGGGTATAGCAAAACGAACATCGAATTTATTTGGAGATAGCCAGATGGGTAAAATCATTGGTATTGACTTAGGTACTACTAACTCTTGTGTTGCTGTATTAGACGGCGACAAGCCACGCGTAATTGAAAACGCAGAAGGTGAGCGTACAACCCCTTCCGTTATTGCATACACCGATGGCGAGACTCTGGTTGGTCAACCTGCGAAACGTCAAGCAGTTACAAACCCAGAAAACACGCTATTTGCAATCAAGCGTCTGATTGGTCGTCGTTTTGAAGACGAAGAAGTTCAGCGCGACATCGAAATCATGCCTTACAAAATCGTTAAGGCTGACAACGGTGATGCTTGGGTTGAAGCAAAAGGCCAAAAAATGGCTGCGCCGCAAATTTCTGCAGAAGTTCTGAAGAAAATGAAGAAAACTGCAGAAGACTTCCTGGGTGAACCAGTAACAGGTGCGGTTATCACAGTTCCTGCTTACTTCAACGATGCGCAGCGCCAAGCAACTAAAGATGCAGGCCGTATCGCGGGTCTGGAAGTGAAACGTATCATCAACGAACCAACGGCAGCAGCACTAGCCTACGGCCTAGACAAGCAAGGCGGCGACCGTACTATCGCGGTTTACGACCTAGGTGGCGGTACGTTTGATATCTCAATCATCGAAATCGATGAAGTGGAAGGCGAGAAAACCTTCGAAGTTCTAGCAACCAACGGTGACACTCACCTTGGCGGTGAAGACTTTGATAACCGTCTGATCAACTACCTAGTGGCTGAATTCAAGAAAGAGCAAGGCATCGATCTGAAGAAAGATCCTCTCGCGATGCAACGTGTAAAAGAAGCGGCTGAAAAAGCGAAAATTGAGCTTTCCTCAACCACTCAAACCGACGTAAACCTACCGTACGTAACGGCGGATGCGACGGGACCTAAGCACATGAACATCAAGGTGACACGTGCGAAACTAGAATCGCTGGTTGAAGATCTTGTACAACGTTCACTTGAGCCACTAAAAGTTGCACTAGCAGACGCAGATCTATCGGTAGGTGACATTACAGACGTGATCCTTGTTGGTGGTCAAACACGTATGCCAATGGTTCAAGCGAAAGTAACAGAGTTCTTTGGTAAAGAACCTCGTCGCGATGTAAACCCAGATGAAGCGGTTGCGGTGGGTGCAGCTGTTCAAGGCGGCGTACTGGCTGGCGAAGTTAAAGACGTACTGCTACTAGACGTAACGCCACTGTCTCTCGGTATCGAAACCATGGGCGGCGTTATGACCAAGCTGGTTGAGAAGAACACCACTATCCCAACCAAAGCGAACCAAGTGTTCTCGACAGCAGAAGATAACCAAAGTGCGGTAACGATTCACGTGCTACAAGGTGAGCGTAAGCAAGCGATGTACAACAAATCGCTTGGTCAGTTTAACCTTGAGGGTATCAACGCTGCGCCACGCGGTATGCCACAAATCGAAGTTACTTTTGACCTCGATGCAGACGGCATCCTGCACGTATCAGCGAAAGATAAGCAAACGGGCAAAGAGCAGAAGATCACCATCCAAGCTTCTGGCGGTCTGAGCGATGCTGAAATTGAGAAAATGGTTCAAGAAGCAGAAGCAAACAAAGAAGCGGACAAGAAGTTCGAAGAGCTAGCGACTGCACGTAACCAAGCTGACCAGATCATTCACGGTACTCGTAAACAAGTGGAAGAAGCGGGTGAAGCCCTTCCAGCAGACGAGAAAGCGAAGATCGAAACGGCAATCGAAGAACTTGAGCAAGCTCGCAAAGGCGAAGATAAAGAAGCGATCGAAGCGAAAATCCAAGCACTGATGGCGGCGGCTCAAAAGCTGATGGAAATTGCTCAGCAGCAGGCTCAAGCACAACAAGGCTCAGCGGATGCTGGTGCTAAGTCTCAAGACGACGACGTTGTTGATGCTGAGTTTGAAGAAGTCAAAGACGACAAGAAATAATCTTGTTTAACCAGATGGCTAAGGCCATCTGGTACTTAACTTCCTGTTTGCGGGCGTTTGGGGTAACTCTTACGCCCGCAAGTTTGTACAAAATTGTGTGCTTATAGATAAAGGGTAGTCATCGTTTCGAACCTTTATCTATATCGATACAAACACCAGGCTTAGTGCCGTTTGCAGTAAATAATTGGTGACGAAGAACATGTCAAAACGTGATTTTTACGAAGTATTAGGCGTTGGCCGTGATGCCTCTGAACGCGACATCAAAAAGGCGTATAAGCGTCTGGCGATGAAATTCCATCCAGACCGTAACCAGGGTGACGATTCAGCGTCGGATAAGTTTAAAGAAGTAAAAGAAGCGTACGAGATTCTGACTGATCCGCAGAAGAAAGCGGCCTATGACCAATATGGTCATGCTGCCTTTGAGCAAGGTGGCGGCGGCTTCGGCGGCGGTGGTTTTGGCGGGGGCGGCGCGGATTTTGGCGACATCTTTGGCGACGTGTTTGGCGACATCTTTGGTGGTGGTCGCCGTGGTGGTGGTCCTCGTGCTCAACGTGGTGCCGACCTGCGTTATAATATGGAGTTGTCCCTAGAGGAAGCGGTGCGTGGCGTTTCAAAAGAGATCGAAGTGCCCACCTTGGTACACTGTGACTCGTGTGACGGTAGCGGTGCGAAGAAAGGCACCTCGGCAGAAACCTGTGGGACTTGTCATGGCCACGGCCAAGTGCAAATGCGTCAAGGCTTCTTTGCCGTGCAGCAAACCTGTCCTACCTGCCATGGTAAAGGCAAGATCATCAAAGACCCATGTAATGTTTGCCACGGCCAAGGTCGTAAGCATAAGAAGAAAACGCTCAATGTGAAAATTCCTGCCGGGGTCGACACAGGCGATCGTATTCGTCTCTCCGGCGAAGGCGAAGCGGGAGAAATGGGCGCTCCAGCAGGTGATTTGTACGTACAAGTTCATGTCAAAGAACACCATATCTTTGAACGTGATGGCAACAACCTTTACTGTGAAGTGCCAGTGAGCTTTGCGATGGCGGCATTGGGTGGCGAAGTCGAAGTGCCAACACTCGACGGTCGCGTGAGCTTAAAAGTGCCAAGCGAAACGCAAACAGGGCGTATGTTCCGCATGCGCGGCAAAGGCGTCAAAGGTGTTCGCGGCGGTGCCATCGGCGATCTGATCGTTAAGCTTGTGGTTGAAACGCCAATCAACCTCAGTGCTCGTCAAAAAGAACTTTTGAAAGAGTTTGAGGAATCTTGCGGCGGCGAAGCGGCGACTAAGCATAAGCCAAAATCGGAAGGTTTCTTTAACGGCGTGAAGAAGTTCTTTGACGATCTCACTAGCTAGTTCATAGCGCTTTCTAAGCTAAAAAAGCCCGTTTGGTGTTGCCAAACGGGCTTTTTACTTTCTTGCTACCAACACGCCGCTGGTTTCGCGGTGTTGGTGGAATCGAGCGTCATTTTCTTCACCGTTTCATTGGCTAGGCATGGGTCGTTGTTTTGACCTTTAGTGGTTTTTGCTGTCGCGGTAATGGTGTACGACATGGTTGCGGAACTGGCAACAGAAAACTCATATCGCTCCGCGATAGAGTCACAAATTATGCAATTGCCGCCGGAAATAATCTGCGACCATTGGTAACCACCGTTATAACTTCGTTCCAATTCTAACTGTATTTTAGCCATATCCGCTTTTGCCACCGTTCGATGCGACTCAATAACGTACTTGCTATAACTTGGATAGCTAATGGCGGCTAAGATGCCGACGACCACAACCACAATCATTATTTCGATCAATGTCATGCCTTTGTGTTGAACAGTGATTGGGTTACAAAAATTTCTTCGAATCATTTCCATACTTCTCTTCTAAGCTCTGCACTATTTTTGATAGCTGTTAGCATCTATGCAAGTTGATTCATTATTATCTCGCTGTTTGCAAAGGATTTTGGGAAATGCATCGCGGCTTTACACTCTTGGAGCTCTTAATTACGGTTGTGGTTTTAACTGTATTGTTACTTTTTGCATCACCTAATTTTTCAAAAGTGAGTCAGCAAACAAAAGCAGTTAACTTAGCCAATGAAATACATGGTTTTCTTATTCAAGCGAAATCAGAGGCAGTGCTTCGTAACCAAGATTTGTGGGTGCATATCGATGGACTTCCTGCATCGGATGGAAAATGGACCTTATCTCTCTCTACGGCTTCTTCCTCTTCAGCTGTAAGCAGTGCCAATACCTTGGCTGTCTTTGATGGTCGCCGATATCGCAATGTATGGGTTTCCAATACAGGTACACTCAATACTCTTGAGTTTGATCATGTGATGGGTAATCCCCTAGAAGCGGGCAATATCACGATTAAACTATCAGAAACGGATCAGAAACCGATTAAAGTCGTGGTCCATAACCGAGCTGGTCGTATCAAGCTCTGCACTGTAAGCGAGGCAATGTATGGCTTTGAAAAGTGTTAAGCAACTTGGAAGCTCGCTAGTTGAGTTTATGATCGCGGCATTACTAGGAGGAATGGCCCTGACTATTGTTGGCTCTGTTTTTCTCTCCAATCAAAAATCTGCTGCTCAACGCAGCAAAGAAATCATGCTTCTTCAGCAAATGAACAGCGTGATGCAGCAAATTAAAGAGGATATTCAGCGAGCGGGGTTCGATGGTATAGCAACAAACTCAATGATGCTTTCTGGTTCAACCACCGTACTTTACCAGCAATCAAATGCGATTGGTTATGTTTATCGGAAAACATCGAGTCAAACAAGTAATACTATCTATAGACTAAATAGTGGCATGTTGGAATATTGTCAAAATGACTCTTCGTTACCTATAAAAGTTGTATCCGCTGCTAAAGGTTGTTTCGATCTATTTGATCCTAAACAGATTAAAGTGACTCAGTTTGATATTAATAAAAAAGTATTGTTGGGTGATTCAGCAGAAAGTGCATTTGTTACTATTTCTATGAAGGCTCAATTAAAAAAAGACTCATCGGTTTCTCATGCGATGTCATTACAAGTTCAACAAAGGAATTGGCAATGATGCGTCAATATCAACAAGGGGTAGCAACATTATTAATCACATCGATATTGCTTTCGGTCGCTTTAGTGATCACTTTGGGCTCCTATAAAACGCTGTTTTACCAAATTAAGCGAGCACAAAATGAAGTCAAGTCAAGGCAAGATCACTGGCTTGCAGAGGGGGGATTGGAGTGTTTGTTTACCTATGTGAAAGAAGACGTATCGAGAATTGCATCTGTAATTCCTGACGATCACACTGAACTAGATGCTATTTGTAAAAATTCATTAAAACTCAAAAAATTATATGTATCAGATTTAGGTGGCTCAGCCTATAGAATTCACGCTAAAACGCAAAATGATTGGTCAAATTTAGAGAAAATCTTCTCTAGGTCTACAAGCACAGGAAAAGGGGCGATACAAACCACCTCAAGGCTCACTACTTTTGGGCAATTGAACGTAAAGCCAGATGCCAATGGAGCTCCCAATGCAGATGGTAAATATGAATGCGTGTCAATTACGTACAAATACAGCTATACCATCAAAGCTCCGTCATCGGAGAGCAAATATATAACTCAAGGAATAGACGAAAATGCTTTGTATGCAGGCTCTCCGGCTGGAGATTGTACTTCAAACACGACAACGAATGTTACTGTGGAAAAGGGAACATCAATTACAAAAACGGACAAACCAGAAACCTCTAATTCAAGCTTAAAAGATGATTTTGTCTACAATTCGGATGCGGATCCTTTTAATTCATTCTTTGGCTACAAAAAAACACCAGAAAATATTGCCAAAGTAAAATCATCCTTTCCTGAAGCGGGCAGAATAAATATTACCGATGCAAAGAATTGCAAAAAAGTTATTGAAGATGCGTTTAAGAATGTCGACCAAGTTTGGATAACAGGTAATTGTGCAATTAACGGAAATTTAGTCATTCAAGGTAGCCATGAGAAATATACCTTAGTCATTCAAGATGGGATTTTTATTAACACAGGCGCAACGACATTTGGAGGAACACTATTTCATTTAGTCGATAAAACAAAACCACAATTTATCCCAGAAAATTTGAAAAATTATTGGGATAGTCTGTTTGCTACATCCGACGGAGCCCCAACTGATTTTACAATTGGTAAACAATATACAGATTTAAACCAAACAGTCTATGTTGATGCTGGCTCTTTTTACGCAGTTGGTGGATATGGATTTGATAGTGATGGCTTAGGTGTTTCTATCGCAGGTTCAATGAATTTGATATTTGACTCAAGAAAAAGACCGACCTCTATTTCTAATAATATTCAATGGCAAGAAGGAAGCTGGAATGCACAATAAACAACGTGGCTTTAGTTTATTGGAAGTGATGATTTCTTTTGTGCTGATTGGTATTGGTGCTCTGGGTTTAGTCAAACTTCAGGTTTACATCGAACAAAAAGCCGACTACGCCATTCAGAGTATTGAGGCTCTTAACTTAGCCGAGCAAAAGTTAGAATGGTTCCGCACTCGTGGTGCAACTGCATCTTCGGCAATTACAGTGGCCAACTTTGCCGATGATATCGTGGCAGGCTCGGATGCGTCTCATCCTCCTTATACAGTGACTTGGAGCGTCCCCGCCACCGCTCTCTCTGGGGCATTGAAAACTATTCATATTCAAACCACTTGGACCGATCGCCTTGGTTATCCCCAGTCTGTTGAGCTCAAAACCATGATTTCCAAATACAGCGAGTTTGATACGCACTAAATTGCTTTTCGCTGCTTCCTGTCTTGGTTGCAGAAAAAAATAACCACAATGTATTAAAAATTGGTGCTTACTTTGTTGCATTTTCGCGGTTGGGGATGTTAGTGAATTGTTTTTGCTGATCGCATTTTTTGCAAAATATGTCTCCGAATATGGAAAAATTGACGGAATCTTGTGCTTTTGATTTGCGCTTTTAATAGAATATGACGTTGAAAAAAGGCGAAAACGATAAGTTATATTCGTCTGACACAGCAACATCATTGATTATGGAGTTACCATGAGTAACCAAGCAGTAAATCAAGCACCATCTCCGAAGCCGAGCGGAATGGATCGTTTTCTGAACTTTATCGAGCGGGCAGGGAACAAAATTCCAGATCCCGCTATCTTGTTCTTCTGGGCATTGATCATCACGTGGGCCGCATCTGCTCTGCTGTCGAATGTGACGTTTGACATTCCCAACCCACGCACCGGTGAAGCACTTGCGATCAACAACCTTTTGACTGGCGAATCTTTAGCAAGCTTTCTCGCAAACATGGTGAAAACTTTCACAGGCTTTGCGCCACTTGGCATTGTATTGGTGGCGATGCTGGGTGTCGGCGTTGCCGACTCTTCGGGCTTTATCACCACGGGCCTGAAGAAAATGCTCAACTTCACCCCAGCGAAACTGCTCACGCCGATGCTGATTCTGGTGGCGATTGTATCGCACACTGCGGCCGATGCGGGTTATGTGTTGGTGATTCCACTGGGCGGGATCATTTTCCACGCAGCGGGCCGCCACCCTCTGGCGGGTATTGCCGCGGCGTTTGCTGGCGTATCCGGCGGTTTCTCTGCCAACTTTATTCCTTCTGGTATCGATCCTCTGTTGGCTGGCTTTACTCAGACCGCTGCACAAGTGCTTGATCCTCAATACGTGGTTAATCCTCTGGCCAATATTTTCTTCACCGGCCTCTCCTCAGTCCTTATCGTCGCGATTGGCTGGTATGTGACCGAGAAAATCATTGAACCACGTTTGCAGAAAATGCCTGTAGACGTGGATGCCGAAGAAGCGCCTGATCTTGGTTCCTTCACTGACATCGAGTCGAAAGCTTTCCGTTACGCGGGCTGGGCGATGTTGGCTGGCATTGCACTTTTAGTAGTGGCGTTGCTGCCAGAAAACTCGGCACTGCGTTCTCCTGAAGGGGAAATCACCGCGTTTTCTGCGCCGATCATGAAATCGATTGTGCCACTGATCTTTATCCTGTTTATCATTCCAGGCTATGTATACGGCAAAGTGTCGGGCACATTTAAAACCAGCAATGACATCATCAAAGCGATGGCGGATACCATGTCGACTATGGGCGCTTATATCGTCATGTCATTCTTCTGCGCTCAGTTTCTTGCTGCGTTTGCACAATCCAATTTGGGTACCATGCTGGCGCTTTACGGCGCCGAAGGGCTTAAAGCGATGAACTTGCCCGGTGAAGCGACCATCGTTGGCATGATCTTGTTAACGGCTGCGGTTAACTTGCTGATCGGTTCAGCGTCTGCCAAATGGGCGTTGATCGGCCCGATTCTGGTGCCGATGCTGATGGCGGTAGGGATTTCTCCCGAGTTGTCTCAGGCGGCTTACCGCGTGGGCGACTCTGTATCGAACATCATTTCACCGTTGATGGTGTTCTTCCCGCTGGTGGTGGTGTACTGCCAGCGTTACGTGAAAGCGACGGGGATCGGCACGCTGGCGTCACTGATGATGCCATTCTCGATTGCGATGCTGATTGGCTGGACGTTGTTCTTGCTCGCTTACTGGGCGCTAGGCATTCCACTTGGTATTCAGGCGCCGTACACCTACAGCATGTAGATAAAAGAAAAGCCCGCGACAGCGGGCTTTTTCATATCGGTGCCGTTACTTGGTTTTGAGGTATTTCGCGTGAAACGCCAAATGATCGGCAATAAAGCTTTGGATAAAGAAGTAGCTGTGGTCATAGCCAGGATGCATTCTCAGCGTGATGTCAATATCCCTCTCTTTAGCGACGCTCATCAGTGTTTCCGGCTGGAGCTGCTCTTGCAGGAAGCTATCCGCTTCGCCCTGATCAATCAGAATGGGGGTGCGCACCAAGTGCGATTTAAACAGTTCGACCGCGTCGTAGTGTTCCCAGGCCGATTTGTCGTCGCCCAGATAATGGCGAAACGCTTTCTGACCCCATGGCACCGCCATCGGATGGCAGATTGGGCTGAAAGCAGAAATTGAGGTGTAGTGGTTCTGGTTTTTCGCACCAATGGTCAATGCGCCGTGGCCGCCCATACTGTGGCCAGAAATCGCCTTACGTGTGCTGACTGGAAAATGTGTTTCGATAAGTTTCGGTAATTCATCAACGATGTAGCTGTACATCTGATAGTTGGCTTTCCATGGCTCCTGTGTCGCATTGAGGTAGAAGCCTGCACCCAAGCCGAAATCGTACGCACCGTCGGGATCATCCGGTACGTGCTCGCCACGGGGGCTGGTGTCCGGCGCGACAATCGCAATACCCAGTTCGGCCGCTTTTTGAAACGCGGCGGCTTTTTGCATAAAGTTTTCATCGGTGCAGGTCAGCCCAGACAACCAGTACAATACAGGGACTGGCGTGCCTGCGGTGGCTTGAGGCGGCAGATAAATCGCAAAGCGCATGTCGCAGCTCAACACGTCCGAATGATGCTGATACTGCTTGTGCCAGCCATCAAACACTTTGGCCTGAGTAAGATTGGTTAAACTCATGGTGACTCCTTTGACGAGGTATTGCCTGCCCAAACAATGTTGCCGCTTTGCTGGCGGCAACATTCTATTATCCGGTCAGCGCCACCCGTCATTGCTGAGGGGGGCGATTATTTGAAATGGATCACCGAGCGAATGCTTTCACCCGAATGCATCAGCTCAAACGCTTGGTTGATCTCGTCGAGTGGCATGGTGTGAGTAATGAACTCCTGCAGACCAAATTCCCCCGCCAGATATTGCTCAACAATGCCCGGCAGTTGTGAACGGCCTTTCACGCCGCCAAATGCGCTGCCGCGCCATACTCGGCCAGTTACCAGTTGGAATGGGCGGGTAGAGATTTCCTGACCTGCGCCTGCAACACCAATGATGACGGATTCGCCCCAACCTTTGTGGCAGCATTCCAGCGCCTGACGCATTACGTTCACGTTGCCGATACATTCAAACGAGAAGTCGACGCCGCCATCAGTCATCTCGATGATGACGTCCTGAATCGGCTTATCAAATTTCTGTGGGTTGATGCAGTCGGTTGCACCCAGTTGTTTCGCCAGTTCGAATTTCTTCTCATTGATATCGATACCAATAATGCGGCTCGCGCCAACCATTCGAGCGCCGATGATCGCGGACAAGCCGATACCACCCAGACCAAAGATGGCAACGGTGTCGCCTTTTTTCACTTTAGCGGTGTTCATGACTGCGCCCATACCCGTGGTCACGCCACAACCCAGTAGACAGATCTCTTCCAGTGGTGCTTCTTTGTTGACTTTCGCTAACGAAATTTCTGGCAGCACGGTGTATTCAGAGAAGGTTGAACAGCCCATGTAGTGGA
Organism: Vibrio sp. S234-5; assembly: GCF_000960595.1. Classification (NCBI taxonomy): domain Bacteria; kingdom Pseudomonadati; phylum Pseudomonadota; class Gammaproteobacteria; order Vibrionales; family Vibrionaceae; genus Vibrio; species Vibrio sp. S234-5. The sequence goes on along the minus strand of NZ_JZAM01000209.1, from coordinate 108,043 downwards.
AAATGGGTTCGCCATCTTTGTAGAAACGCGTCGTGCCGTCTGGCATCAAGCCTTTGCCCTGAGTGGCACGCACAGCGCTACACAGGTTGGTTTTGCCTGATTTACAGAACTTACATTCGCCACATTCGGCGGTGTAGAGTGGAATGACGTGATCGCCCACTTCCACGCTGGTGACGCCTTCACCAACCATTTCAACGATACCACCGCCTTCATGGCCAAGGATCGCCGGGAATACGCCTTCAGGATCATCACCAGACAGGGTAAACGCGTCCGTGTGGCAAACGCCCGAAGCGACGATGCGCACCAGAACTTCGCCTTTACGTGGCAGCATAACGTCCACTTCTTCCATCTTCAGTGGCTGATTTGGGCCCCAGGCAACCGCGGCGCGAGATTTAATGAATTTGTCTTGAGACATGGAGTGATTCCTTTTCATACATTGCAATCGAGTGGGGGCGCGGCTAAACGCCCAGCCAAGATTGTCAGTATAGTCCTTTCATTTGGCGGTATAATTGGGTCAAAATGAGAATAACTTTTACGGTATTGTAATAATAAACAACGGATAAGGTGAAATGGCGAGTTGGGAAGGGGTCAGTGAATTTGTTGCCGTCGCAGAGACAGGCAGTTTTACTCAGGCAGCAAAACGCTTGGTGACCTCGGTGGCGAATGTCAGCCGAAGGATTGCGTTGCTGGAAGAGCGGCTGGGGGTCAAGTTGCTGCTGCGCACGACGCGCAAAGTCTCGCTCACCGAAGCCGGTCAGGTCTATTACCAGCAATGCCGTGCATTGTTGGAGGGGCTGGAGCAGGCTGAGCTGACTGTGACTCAGATGCAACAAACGCCGAGAGGTAAACTGAAAGTGACGGCGCCTGTTACCTACGGCGAACAGAAAATTGCGCCTTTGCTGAGCGATTTCTTGCTGCAGCATCCGAAGCTGGAGTTGGAATTAGTCCTGACAAACCAGAAACTGGATTTGATTGAGCAGGGCGTGGATGTTGCGGTGCGTCTTGGTCAGTTGGACGATTCCAGCTTTATTGCCCGTCGTCTGAGCAACCGCCATTTGTATGTCTGTGCGACGCCGGACTATCTTGCCCAATGTGGCACGCCGCACACTCTGTCTGAACTGACTAAACACAGTTGTCTGGTCGGAACATACGATCACTGGCGTTTCAAAGAAAATCAGCAGTCGCGCTCGATTCGTGTCAAAGGACGCCTCAGTTGCAGCAGCGGCGTCGTATTGCTGGATGCGGTGCTCAAAGGTATGGGGCTGGCGCAACTGCCGGATTATTACGTCGAAGAGCATCTGCTTTCGGGCCGTTTGGTCGAAGTGTTGCCAAGTTATCGTGATGATCGGGAAGGGGTCTGGGCGCTTTATCCGCAAAACCGCCATTTATCGTCGAAAGTACGTTTGCTGGTGGATTATCTGGCGCAGCATTTATCTGCACCAGCGATGTCGCTATAATTGCGCCCCCAACAGATGAGGTTTCCATGACTGATACAACCGCCACTTTTACCCCTGAAGATGAACATTTCATGCGCCGAGCGATGGAACTTGCCCAGCAGGCTGAAGCGGAAGGTGAAGTGCCCGTCGGTGCGTTGCTGGTCAAAGATGGCGAGATCATTGCGGAAGGATGGAACCGCTCCATAGGTGCCTGCGATGCCACTGCGCACGCCGAAATTCAGGTACTGCGCAAAGCGGGCGCGGCGCTGCATAACTATCGTCTGCTCGATACTACCTTGTATGTGACGCTTGAACCGTGTCCGATGTGTGCGGGCGCCTTGCTGCACAGCAGAGTTAAACGCATCGTTTATGGTGCGCCGGATCTCAAAGCCGGTGCGGCAGGTACGGTGATGGATCTGTTCAGCAGTCAGGCGGCGTATCACTATGCCACGGTGGAAAAGGGGTTGTTGGAAGAGGAATGCCGCCAGCAACTGCAGGCGTTTTTCCAACGTCGGCGCAAAGAGATCAAAGCGCAGAAAGACGCGGCAAAGCGCGATGCTGGGCAAGATAATGGCGTGGCTCACTAGTGAGAAGAGAGAAAAGCGGGCAAACATCTCACTGTGTAGATGTTTGCACAAAATTACGCGTGATTAACGAGATGAACGTAAATTCGGTTACGTTCGCTGATTTTTCTTTTAGTGTTGGCTAATTTACGTTTGCGGCGGTTAGCGGCAACGGTTTTATTCAGGCGTTTTGATTGGACACGACGTTTCAACATCACGACCTCCTGCTTACGACAAAAAATCCCCATCAGCTCTGCTTGTTCCCATCACTGGGAGTGAAGAAACGAAGCACTTAGGTTAATGGGAATGGTTGACTGAGAACTCAAGCGCAGCGGGCGCAAAAGCCGTCTCTACTGGCTACAAGGCGCGTTCAGTGACAACGCGCCAGTAAATAGCGAATGGGCGATTTTAGAGAAATCCTTCCCCAAAAATCAATCCACCGAGAGAAAAATCCTCGGCAGAAACTACTTTTCTGCCGAGACAGATGAGATCTCTGCCTCATCCGACGTCTCTGCTGCAACATCCGATATCTCATCGGGGGTGAGTAGCTCTTCGCCTTCAAGCGGTGGAATAACCAATATTTCCCCGTCATCATTGGCTGGTAAATAAGAGCGTTGTCCCACATGACCGATGATCGACTGATAGTAGCGGCGAATGTTTTCCACGTAATTTCTTGCCTCATCACCACGGGCAAAGCCGTAGCGGGTTTGGCTAAAATATTTCTTCTGCCTTAGCAGTGGCAATCTCTCTTTGACATCGCCCCAAGAGTCGGGGTTAGCGCCCTGTTTTTTAGTCAAACGGCGCGCGTCCATCATGTGACCAAAGCCAACATTGTAAGAAGCCAAGGCAAACCAAATTTTCTCATGCTGGGGAATCGACTCTGGCACTCGCGAGACAATACGACGCAGATACTCAACACCGCCTTTGATCGATTGTTCCGGATCGAGGCGATTTCTCACCCCAACGCTTTTCGCCGTAGGTAGGGTCAACATCATCATGCCGCGCACACCCGTTGGTGATTTAGCCAGCGGGTTCCAATGGGACTCTTGATAGGCCAATGCAGCGATCAAACGCCAGTCAAATTCCGCCGAATATTGCTCAAACAGCGGTGCCCATTTCGGTAAGCGGCTGTCGAGCGCACGAATAAAGGCACGCGTGTCGACATAATCAAAGGAGCCGATGTGGCCGATGTACTTTTCTTCCAGACGCGCCAGCTCCCCCGATTGGTTCACATCGCCAAAGAACTCGATCAACATGGCGTACAGCGACTCATCTGGCGAGCGGCGCACAAACCAAGAGACGGGCTGATCTTCCGTCAGCTCAAAAGCCAGAGCAAGGTCTGGATACAAACGCTGGGCAAGAGAGAGCTCAACCGAATCGGTCACGGTAAAACGCAGTTCACCTTGCGAAACCTTTTTCAGCAGATCGTTGGTGTCAGCGTTGGAGATCACTTGGAAGGCAAGCTCGGGGTAATCCTTCTGCAATCTTCTGAGCGTGGAAGCGTACTGAGATTGTTTAACCACTTGTAACGTAGCGGCAGCGGCGTCATTGATGCTGTCATCGTCTTGCGCTTCGCTGCTGGTGTTCTGTTGTTTTTCTGATTGGTAGCTAATGAGCTGCTCAAGATTGCGCGGGCGTAAATCGCCATTCTTGTACACCACTTGTTGGCTGACGTAGTAATACGCAGGTCCCGGGCGAAACTGGTTAACGGCATTTTTGCTTTGGCTCAATCCGGTCGCGATCAGGTCAATATCACCACGCTTGAGCATAGGAAATAGCTCGGCTTGGCGGTAAGCGGGTTTGATTTCCAAACGCACGCCGAGTTGATCAGCAAATTGACGGGCCAGTTCATAATCTAAACCGGCTTGACCATCGGGGCCGATGTAGTAAGAGAGCTGGTTATTGAGCGTTCCCACGCGCAGTACGCCACGTTGTTTGATCTGATCCAGCTCGCTGGCGGGTTTTGACTCTATCTGACAGGCAGAGAGTATCAGCACGGCGGCCGAGAGTAGAAGATAGTGGCGGATTCTGGCTAACGGGATCAAGCGCATTAACGATATTCTCAAGAAGCAATTGGTCCCTTTATATCAAAGCTCGCAGCACTGGCAAAGTAAAAGCCTGATTTCTCATCGCCGATGTTCAAGCGACAGAACATTTTGCCTGTATTGCCAGTTTGACAAAAAAAATGACGCAAACGGTTGCTTTTGCTGTTACATCACAAAAACAAATCCTTTATAATGCGCCCGCAAAGGAGAGGTGGAATCGGCATAAGTTCGCAAGTTTTTCATTAAGCTTTTGAATTTATTCCAATATCACCTTAATCAATTGCATAAGAGACCTAAGCACATGAGAATTTTGCGTGGCTCCCCAGCTCTTTCTGAGTTTCGTGTTAACAAACTACTGGAACTTTGTCGTGAACAAGCCCTGCCTGTGAGCGGTATTTACGCTGAGTTCATGCACTTTGCCGACCTCAAAACCGAGTTAGATGCTCAGGAACTGGAAAAGTTAGAGAAGCTGCTGACTTACGGTCCAACCATTCAAGAACACGAGCCACAGGGTTTACTCCTGCTGGTGACGCCTCGTCCGGGCACTATTTCTCCTTGGTCTTCTAAAGCAACCGACATTGCGCACAACTGTGGCCTGGCGTCGATCAAACGTCTGGAACGCGGTACGGCGTACTACGTTGAGAGCGAAGCGGCGCTGACGCAAGAGCAGATAACCACTCTGCAAGCCTTGCTGCACGATCGCATGATGGAAGTGGTGTTCACTGAACTCGACGCGGCACAAGCGCTATTTAGCGTGGCAGAACCCGCGCCAATGACTCAGGTGGATATCCTGGCAGGCGGCCGAGTTGCGCTTGAAGAAGCCAACGTTTCCCTTGGTCTGGCACTGGCGGAAGATGAAATTGATTACTTGGTGGAGAACTTCATCAAGCTGGGTCGTAACCCGAATGACATCGAGCTGATGATGTTTGCTCAGGCAAACTCTGAGCACTGCCGACACAAAATTTTCAATGCGGATTGGACGATCGACGGTGTTGATCAGGACAAATCGCTGTTCAAGATGATCAAGAACACCTTCGAAACCACGCCGGATCACGTGCTGTCTGCTTACAAAGATAACGCAGCGGTGATGACCGGTTCGAAAGTCGGCCGTTTCTTCCCGGATCCGGACTCGCGTCAATACACTTACCACCACGAAGATGCCCACATTCTGATGAAAGTGGAAACGCACAACCACCCAACGGCGATTTCGCCTTGGCCAGGTGCGTCAACAGGTAGCGGCGGTGAAATTCGTGATGAAGGCGCAACGGGTATCGGCGGTAAGCCAAAAGCGGGTCTGGTGGGCTTTACGGTATCTAACCTGCGCATCCCTAACTTCGTTCAGCCTTGGGAAAGTGATTTTGGTAAACCAAGCCGCATCGTCAGCGCGCTGGATATCATGATTGAAGGTCCTCTGGGCGGCGCGGCATTCAACAACGAATTTGGTCGTCCAAACCTGCTGGGTTACTTCCGTACTTATGAAGAGAAAGTCACCTCACACGCGGGTGAAGAGATCCGTGGTTACCACAAGCCAATCATGATTGCTGGCGGTATGGGTAACATTCGTGACGAACACGTACAGAAAAAAGAAATCCCGGTTGGCGCGAAACTGATCGTGCTGGGCGGTCCGGCGATGAACATCGGCCTGGGCGGCGGTGCGGCGTCTTCCATGGCGTCGGGTCAGTCGGCAGAAGATTTGGATTTTGCTTCAGTACAACGTGAAAACCCAGAGATGGAACGTCGTTGTCAGGAAGTGATCGACCGCTGCTGGCAACTGGGCGATGCGAACCCAATCGCGTTTATCCACGATGTGGGCGCGGGTGGTATCTCGAACGCACTGCCTGAGCTAGTTAACGACGGCGATCGTGGCGGTAAATTCCAACTGCGTGACGTGCCAAACGATGAACCGGGCATGAGCCCGCTGGAAATCTGGTGTAACGAATCGCAAGAGCGTTATGTGCTGGCGGTTGCGCCGGAGAACATGGAGATGTTTGATGCCATCTGTAAGCGTGAGCGCGCACCTTATGCAGTGGTGGGCGTGGCGACGGAAGAGCGTCATCTGACTCTGGAAGACAGCCACTTCGATAACATGCCAATCGATATGCCGATGGACATTCTGCTTGGCAAGCCGCCGAAAATGCACCGTGAAGCGACCACGCTGAAAGTGACCAGCCCGGCGATTGACCGCAGCGGTATCGAACTCAATGAAGCGGTGGATCGCGTGCTGCGTCTGCCGGCTGTGGCTGAGAAAACCTTCCTGATCACCATCGGTGACCGCACCGTGACGGGTCTGGTGGCTCGTGACCAGATGGTTGGTCCTTGGCAGGTGCCAGTGGCCAACTGCGCGGTAACGGCAGCAAGCTACGACACTTACCACGGTGAAGCGATGTCGATGGGTGAGCGCACTCCTGTCGCTCTGCTTGACTTCGGCGCATCGGCGCGTCTGGCGGTGGGTGAGTCTCTGACCAACATCGCGGCGACGGATATCGGCGATATCAAACACATCAAACTGTCAGCGAACTGGATGTCTCCAGCCGGTCACCCGGGTGAAGATGCGGGTCTGTACGAAGCGGTGAAAGCTGTGGGTGAAGAGCTGTGTCCGGCGCTGGGCCTGACCATTCCTGTTGGTAAAGACTCGATGTCGATGAAGACCAAGTGGAACGAGAACGGCGAAAACAAAGAAGTGACCTCGCCGCTGTCGCTCGTCATCACAGCGTTTGCGCGTGTGGAAGATGTGCGTAAGACCATCACACCCCAACTGCGTACGCCTGCTACCATGGAAAGACTGGGTGAAACGTCTTTGCTGCTGGTGGATCTGGGTAACGGTCAGAATCGTCTCGGCGCGACGGCACTGGCGCAAGTGTACAAGCAGTTGGGTGACAAGCCAGCGGATGTGGACAACGCCGATCAACTGAAAGGCTTCTTCGATGCGATACAAACGTTGGTTCGCAGCGACAAACTCGTGGCTTACCACGATAAAGGCGACGGTGGTCTGTTTGTCACCCTGGCTGAAATGGCGTTCGCGGGTCACTGTGGTGTGAAAGCTAACATTGAAACGCTGGGTGACGACGTGCTGGCGGCGCTGTTCAACGAAGAGTTGGGTGCGGTGATTCAGGTTAAGAACGATGAACTGAATGTGGTAATGGCCACGCTGGCGGCTCATGGTCTGGCGGATTGTTCACATCTGATTGGTCAGGTAGAAGCGTCAGACAATTTCGTTATCACCTCAGGTGATGAGATTCTGCTTGAGCGCTCACGCACTGAACTGCGTACCATCTGGGCCGAGACCACGCACAAGATGCAAGCGATGCGCGACAACCCAGCGTGTGCCGATCAAGAATTTGCGGCGAAAAAAGACAACTCAGACCCAGGTCTGAATGTGTCACTGAGCTTTGATGTCAACCAAGATGTTGCGGCACCTTACATTGCAGCTTCGATGATCAATACCGGCGCGAAGCCTAAGATGGCGATTCTGCGTGAGCAGGGCGTGAACTCACACGTTGAAATGGCGGCAGCGTTTGACCGTGCGGGTTTTGACGCAGTCGACATTCACATGAGCGACATTCTGACCGGTCAAGCGGTGCTGGATGAGTACCAAGGTCTGGTCGCGTGTGGTGGCTTCTCCTACGGTGACGTGCTGGGCGCGGGTGAAGGTTGGGCGAAATCGGTGCTGTTCAATGCGCAGGCTCGCGAACAGTTCGAGCAGTTCTTCAACCGTCAGGACACGTTCTCGCTAGGTGTATGTAACGGTTGTCAAATGCTGTCTAACCTGAAAGAACTGATCCCGGGTGCAGACTTGTGGCCACGTTTCGTGCGCAACGAATCGGAGCGTTTTGAAGCGCGCTTTAGCCTGGTTGAAGTGCAGAAGTCAGATTCTGTGTTCTTCGATGGGATGGCGGGTTCTCGTATGCCGATTGCGGTCTCTCACGGTGAAGGTCGCGTGGAAGTTCGCGATGAAGCGCACCTCAATGCGATTGAACAATCTGGTACGGTTGCAGTCCGTTTCGTGGATAACTTCGGTCAGCCGACGCAGCAATACCCGAACAACCCGAACGGTTCACCCAATGCGATTACCGGTCTGACAACCAAAGACGGCCGTGTCACCATCATGATGCCGCACCCAGAGCGTGTCTTCCGCACTGTGGCGAACTCATGGCACCCAGATAACTGGGGTGAAAATGGTGCCTGGATGCGTATGTTCCAAAACGCGCGTAAGAATCTCGGTTAATCGCCAGTAACAGTACCTTATCTCTTCAACCGCTAGGGCTTTGCTCTGGCGGTTTTTTTATCCAGTGATGGATAGCCAACCTCTTTTATTTGTGCTCTAATACCGCGCTTGCCAAGGGATGGCGTTGATCCCTTAATACTCCCTTAGGAAACTTTCAAATGTCGAAAAACAAAAAATTTGCTATCCGCGTAACTGAAAAACGTGAAGGTTGGGCGGCAGAGATCACTCGTCAAGTGACATCTCGTAAGACAGTTGTCTCCAAGCGCCAAATGGGTTTTGAAAGTGAAGCGCTGGCTCAAGCTTGGGCGGAAAAAGAGCTGGCTGAGTTTGTGCAAAACCAAGTTGTTCGTAACGAGCGCAAAGGCCAAATGCGTAAGGAACGTGAAGCGGAAGCGCTAAGCGCGAAAATTCGTAAAGCTGAATTACGCCGCACACGTGACGCCGAAATGGATGATGAAGAAGACGACGAAGCGTAAGCTAACGCTCTCTGACCAAACAGAAAAGCCCTGATTCGCAGTCAGGGCTTTTTTCTTTTCATCTTTTGGCGTTGCCGTTTTATTCGAAGCAATCGGAGGAAATCGACAGGCTGAGTGAGGCGTCGTTTTTTACGACATACGGCGGTTGATTACCCCATTTACCTGATGGTACAAGCGATTGCTGATAAACCTGTCGGCTCTTTTTCTTTGGTAGATCAATGTGTTGTAAGCCATCCGACAGATCGTTGGCTTCACCGTAATCGAAATCTACGTGAGAAGTGGCGTTTTCTTTTTGTGTCAAAATGCACTTGGGTCGGTTTTGTACGCTGTCGATTTGCCATTCAACCTGAGCGGGGCGCGCATCCAGATCTAAGTCTGTTGGCGCTGTTTGACCTAAAAGGTCAGTATCGTTCTTTAGTCGTTGAACGGTGAACTGTTCTTGTAGGTACTGGGCTATTTCGCCACTTGGCTCTCCAGCAGAGTGTGCGAAAAGAGAGGGGCTCAGCAGCATAGCGCTGAGCGAGAGATGAAAACGTTTGGGTAGCATTGAATCAGAATCGACACAGGAAATAACAGCCAAACATAATAAAAACGAATTAAACGTTGTTCAATTATGGCTCTGTATCGATTTGTATGGCCCCAGTAAAAACCGGGGCGAGTTTATAACGGGATCTGCCCAGTGGTAATAGTGTCGGCGTCGGCGTCGACCAACTCTTCAATATAGCTTTCAACCACTTGTTCTACTGAGTCATCGTCTTGACGGAAGTAGGCAATATGGAAGATAGCATCGCCTTCATTCACCAGAGGTAGCGTTTGTTGGCCAATCACAATCCCACCTTTAGGTGCTAGCAGTTCAACTTCATCATGACCAAGGGGAGAGCTGATGTAGGCAAGTGTTTCTCCTTTCTCTACCTTGGCACCGAGATTGACCACAGTGCGCAGAATGCCGTTGCCCGAAGCGCGTACCCAACTGGTTGATTTGGCAATCACCGGATCAGGGAAGCGTTTACGGCTGGCGCGCAGCATGCCAATGGACTGCATCACCCGTTTGACACCATGAACACCGGCGCTGATAGAAAGCGGATCAAAACGTAGCGCTTCACCCGCTTCATAGGTTAAAACCGGAATTTGACACTTTTCTGCTTCCGAGCGAAGGGAGCCATCGCGCAGAGCAGAATCGACGATCACTGGGGCCGCAAAAACTTTGGCGATCTTCAGTGTCTCGGGGTTGCTGAGATTGGCGCGGATCTGCGGCAGGTTGGTGCGGTGAATCGCACCTGTGTGCAGATCGATAATGTAGTCCGCTCTTAGCGCTACATTGTTGAAAAATGTATGAGCCATGCGTGATGCCAGCGCCCCTTTCTCACTGCCCGGAAAACAGCGATTAAGATCGCGTCTGTCTGGCAAATAGCGTGATTTGTGAATGAAACCAAAAACGTTGACGATCGGCACGGCAATCACTGTGCCACGGATTTTTTGTGGATCTAAACTATTGATTAACTGGCGAACAATTTCCACACCATTGAGTTCGTCGCCGTGAATGGCTGCGTTGACCATGATAACCGGTCCCGCATAGCGGCCGTTGATCACTTCAATTGGAATTGACAGTGGTGAGTGCGTGTAGAGCTGAGCGGCATCTAACTCGATCTCTTCTCTCTGCCCCGGTTTGATCTTGTGCCCCAAAATCTCAAATATCTTATTTTTCTTATTGCGAACCATAGTACTTCCTGCCTTTACTATCATTGCGACTTTATCAACTGGCAAAGTTATACACCATTCTGTCTTATTGCGGGTACGACAAAAAGCGTTGATGAAATAAAGAGGGCTCCCACAGGAGCCCTAAGAAAGTTGCTAGCAAGTTGTCTTACGCTTTTTCTGGAATAGCTTCCAATAGCGCAACCATTTGATCCCAGTAAAGTTGGACGGTGTCAATCTTCACTTTCTCATCAGGTGAATGAGGGAACTTAATCGTTGGACCGAAAGAAACCATGTCCATTTGAGGATAAGGTTTTTTAAACAGACCACATTCCAGACCTGCGTGGATCACCATAATATTCGGTTTGTGGCCGTAAATGCCTTGGTACATGTCGCGGAAAATCGCCATGATTTCAGAATCGGCGTCTGGCTTCCAACCTGGGTAAGCGCCAGAAAGTTCAATACGTGCTCCGGCAAGCTCTGCGACTGATTTCAGCATGCTTTCCACTTGAGTACGGCCTGAATCGATCAGCGAACGAACCAGACACAATACGCTTACTTTATTCTCTTCGGTTTTGATCACACCGACATTGAGCGATGTTTCAACCACACCTTCAATCTCATCACTCATGCGCATTACGCCATTTGGACAAGCGTTGAGCGCGGCAATCAAACGCTGTTGATCGGCCATCACCAAGACTTGTGCGTCGCTGGATGCTTCTTGATTAAAGGTCACCAAATTGGTTTCCACTTTACCGAGCTCAGATTTGAGCAGCTCAGTGTAAAACTCAAACAGTTTTGCCAGTTTGCTGAGGTTTTCCTCAGGCAGCGCAACGGTGACAAAGGCCTCGCGAGGGATGGCATTTCTCAAGCTACCACCACGGAACTCAATCAGACGCATGTCGAGTTCATTGGCATGGCCTGCTAAAAAGCGCGCCATCAGTTTGTTTGCGTTGCCACGACCTGTGTGAATATCACAGCCTGAGTGGCCGCCTTTGAGCCCTTTAAGAATCAGCTGGCGGGCGACATAACCTTGTGGTAACGCTTCACGTTGGATATCAAAAAACAGCTCTGCATTAATGCCACCCGCACAGCCCATGTAGACTTCGCCTTCTTGCTCTGAGTCGGTGTTGAGGAGAATCTCACCTTCCAACCAACCTGCTTCAAGGCCAAATGCGCCAGTCATGCCCGCTTCTTCATCAATGGTCAGCAGCACTTCAAGTGGGCCGTGTTTGATCTCGCTTGATGCCAGTACAGCAAGGCAAGAGGCCATGCCGATGCCGTTATCTGCGCCAAGCGTGGTGCCTTTTGCGGTTATCCATTCACCATCGATGTATGGCTGGATAGGATCGCGGGTAAAGTCATGATCGGTGTCTTCATTCTTCTGTGGAACCATATCGATGTGCGCTTGTAGCACAACACCTTTTTTGTTTTCCATACCCGCGGTGGCTGGTTTCTTAATAAATACGTTGCCCGTTGGATCACGGTGAACCTCTAACCCTTGCTCCGTTGCCCAAGTCACTATGTACTGCGCGAGCGCTTCTTCATGTTTAGATGGATGAGGGATAGAACAAATTTTGTCGAAAAACTGCCAAAGGGGAGCGGGGGACAGACTACTGATTTCAGAATGGAATTCAGACACGGATGACTCCTTTACATATTATTTGCCAGATGGCGTACTGCAGCAGACCGATTTCTGCGCATAAATGCCGAGTCTGCTGATAATAAATCAGCAGTAAGCATACCACTAGCAGAGTATGGCGAGTAGTTGCGTTGACGATGCGCTTACAACGAGAGTGTCACATTCTGTGAACGTTCACTTGCTTATTTGTGTACGTTTCGCGGCTTCCTTTCTTTATGCAAAGTTCCGAATGATATTTTTGTAATTTAATTTCGTTAAAAGATTGATGCTAGTCAATAAAAGAAATTTATGTGATAAAAGTCACTAAAAAACTTGTAATAAAATTTCTTTGTGGTATATTTATAACCAACTTCTTAAGCGAAGAAAGAAATGCTCAAAGGATGAGTCCGTTTTATCGCCTCCAAGGAACCGAGAAATCAAACGTGTCTTATTGATTTAGTAAAGGTGATAGTTATGAAAGGTTTAGCTTCTGCAATGTTTTGGTCCAACCACTCGGTTTACACCAGTAACTTTGCTTACCCAACAAGCTTTGGTTACAAATAATCCAGTTAACCAACGGCATGTGACCCTGAACAGTTTGTTCACCCCTATAAATTGGAATTTTCTTTCAGTAATAGTGCTGACATGATTCTACCGCCACTCTTGTTGAGTGGCGTTTTTTTATGCCCGCATTTTGTCCTACCTCGATTTCTCCTCTATGTATTTTATTGACCGCATTTGGTCGGTTTGACCGCATTTTTGTAATGTAAAAACGGCAAAGCGGTCGATTTATTTATTGAAAGTTTATGACATTGTCGATTTTTTCTGCATACCAGTTCTTAAACCTGTTGTTTTTTCTTATTGTTTCCTAAAGAAAAATATCATTCTTCATCGTTCGACTTACTTTTTTCTGTCTTTGAAGCCAGTGAAATCTCGATTCGAGTAAAAAATCTATCTGGAATTTGTTATTTGATAACTTTATAATCGGCAGCCAATCGATTACGCAACCGTTTACTTTTTACTCTTACAGGATTCGATCATGCTCGAAAGGCTATTTAAACTCAGTGAAAATGGCACCAATGTGCGCACTGAGATCATCGCAGGTGTCACCACCTTTTTAACGATGGCTTACATCATTTTTGTTAACCCAGCGATTCTTGCCGATGCAGGAATGGATCGTGGAGCAGTATTTGTTGCAACCTGTCTTGCTGCAGCGATTGGTTGTTTCATTATGGGCTTGTGGGCGAACTGTCCGATCGCGCAAGCACCTGGCATGGGCCTGAATGCCTTCTTTACCTACGCGGTGGTGTTAGGCATGGGCTACACTTGGCAAGTCGCGCTGGCGGCGGTGTTTGTCTCTGGTGTGCTGTTCATCTTATTGAGTATTTTTAAGATCCGTGAGTGGATCATCAACTCCATTCCACTTTCATTGAGAACGGGTATTTCAGCGGGTATCGGGCTGTTCTTGGCTTTCATTGCCCTGAAAAATGCAGGTATTGTTGTTGACAACCCAGCAACGCTGGTTTCTCTCGGTCATATTACTTCTCTGGCTCCCGTTCTTGCTTCTGTTGGTTTCTTCCTCACTATCGCCTTAGTACATCGCGGTGTTAAAGGTGCGGTAATGATCGCTATCCTGGCGGTAACCGGATTGGGCCTGGTTTTTGGCGATGTGCAATGGGCTGGTGTGATGTCAACACCGCCAAGTATTGCTCCGACTTTCTTACAGCTAGATTTCTCCGCGGTATTTGAAGTTGGCATGATTTCGGTCGTGTTTGCTTTCCTTTTTGTTGACCTGTTTGATACTGCCGGCACCTTGGTTGGTGTCGCAACCAAAGCTGACCTGATCGAAAAAGATGGTAAGATCCCTCGTCTGAACAAAGCACTGCTAGCGGACTCGACGGCAACTTCGGTTGGCGCACTGCTAGGTACTTCAAACACCACCTCGTATATCGAAAGCGTCTCTGGAGTAGCCGCTGGCGGTCGTACTGGTTTGACAGCGGTCGTGGTGGGTGTGCTGTTCCTGTTGGCACTGTTCTTCTCTCCTCTCGCGGGCATGATCCCAGCTTATGCGACAGCGGGAGCGCTGTTCTACGTGGCAATCTTGATGCTTTCGGGTCTAGTGAGCATTGATTGGCGCGATCTCACTGAAGCGGCGCCAGTGGTAGTAACCTGCCTGCTGATGCCCTTAACGTTCTCTATCGCGGAAGGTATTTCGCTTGGCTTTATCGCTTATGCCGCCATTAAGTTGTTCAGTGGTAAAGGGCGCGATGTCTCTTTGAGTGTGTGGGTGATGGCGGCGATCTTTATCGTTAAGTATCTTTTCGCTTAATAGCTTTTGCTGTTGCGTTCCGGTAGAATAATCGTTTGCGCAGCTCGAAACCCAGACATTCTATTACTTTTCGGGCTCTCATCATGATGAGAGCCCGAAAACCGTTTGGGGCAACAGATTTTCAAATAATTAGGTTATTACAATGAGCAACAAATTCGTTATTACTTGGGATGCCATGCAAACTTACTGCCGCAAACTGGCTGAGCAACAAATGCCAGCAGAGCAGTGGAAAGGTATCTGGGCCGTGAGTCGCGGTGGTTTGGTTCCTGGTGCTATCTTGGCACGTGAGTTGGGTATTCGCTACGTCGACACGATTTGCATCTCTAGCTACGATCATGATCACCAGCGTGACATGACCGTCATCAAAGCGCCAGAAGGCGATGGTGAAGGCTATTTGATCGTTGAAGATTTGGTCGATAGCGGTGATACAGCACGTAAGTTGCGTGAAATGTATCCAAAAGCGAAATTGATTGCTGTGTGTGCCAAGCCATCAGGTAAAGCGCTGCTCGATGACTACGTTGTTGATATTGCACAAGATACATGGATTGAACAACCTTGGGATATGGCGCTCTCTTATGCAGAGCCAGTCAATCGCAAGCAAAAGTAAAACCGTTGTTAACGCGTAAAAAAATGGCCCCTGCATGGGCCATTTTTTTTATTGCTGTTATACTGTTTCGCCTAAATCTCTGATGTTAGCTAAGTGCCCTGAGTCATGTATGTCTGAAGAAGAAACCAGCAAAAACTTGTCTGAAACTCTGTTTGTGAAGCATAAACAGGCGAAAGAAACCTCGGCATTAACTCAATATATGCCAACCAGCCAGTCACTGCTGGACGAACAGAAAGCCAAAACGGGTTACGCTTGGTATCGCAACTTGCGCCGTTTGCAGTGGGTATGGCAAGGCGTTGATCCTATAGAGCAAGAGCAAGTTTTGGCCTCTATCGCCTCTTCAAAACATTCCCGTACGGACGAGCAGTGGCTGGATACCGTCATGGGTTATCACAGTGGTAACTGGGCTTATGAGTGGACAAAACTGGGGATGTTGCATCAAAAGCGAGCCGCTGAGATGGCCAAGGAAAAGGCAGCAGAAGAGCTGTTTTCGGCCTCACTCTGCTACAGCATTGCCGGATATCCTCACCTTAAAAACGACAATTTAGCCCTGCAAGCTCAGGTGCTGGCCAATCGCGCTTATCTCGAAGCCGCCGAGAAGAGCCAATACATCATTAAACAACTGGAGATCCCTTACGAAAAGGGCACCATTGTTGCTCATCTGCATTTGACTAATACCGATAAACCGCATCCGGTGGTGATCGTCAGTGCGGGTCTCGACAGCTTGCAAACCGATATGTGGCGACTGTTTCGTGATCATCTGGCTAAACATGACATTGCCATGCTGACGGTAGACATGCCGTCCGTCGGCTACAGCGCCAAATGGCCGTTAACCGAGGACTACAGTTGTCTGCATCAAGCCGTATTGAATGAACTGTTTTCCATTCCTTATGTGGACCACCACCGTGTTGGCCTGATTGGATTTCGTTTTGGTGGCAACACTATGGTGCGCTTATCTTTCCTTGAGCAGGAAAAAATCAAAGCGTGTGTGACGCTCGGTGCACCGATTCATCATGTATTTGCTTCACCGCAAAAACTGCAAAGCATGCCGAAGATGTATCTCGATGTCCTCGCTTCGAGGCTTGGCAAAAATGTCGTGGATATTTACAGCCTCTCCGGGCAAATGGCGGCGTGGTCTTTAAAAGTGCAAGGGTTCCTTTCAAGCCGCAAAACCAAAGTGCCAATCTTGGCAATGAGTTTAGAAGGCGACCCCGTTTCTCCCCATTCAGACAATCAGTTAGTTGCGCTTTACAGCAATTATGGCAAAGCGAAGCAAATTAGCGCCAAAACAATTACACAAGGATATGAGCAATCCCTCGATTTGGCGATAAAGTGGCTGGAAGATGAACTATTAAGGTGACAAACCTCCTAATTTAGTCAAGAGTGAAATATGAGTTTAATAAAATAACCTCATGATAAATAAAAATTATTGTCATTCTTAACATTGAAGAAAATGGAGATTCAACATGTCAGAAGTGACGAATAACCCAACTCACAACCGTTTGTTGACCAAACTGCGTGCGATGGGGCCTTACCTGAGAGACCCTCAGTCTAAGGAAGGGCATTACTACTTTGACTGCTTGTCTGTTTGTGTAGATGATCGAAAGTCCCCTGAACTGCGTGAGTTTTGGGGCTGGTGGATGGTACTTGAATCTGTCGAAGGGGGATTCACGGCAAAATACCATGCGGGAAAATACGATACTGACGGAAATTGGCTCAATGAAGCGCTGCCTAAAAAAGTCGCGACGGAAGTGAACCAAACTCAGCACTGTTTTCATGCCAAGCTGGTGAAAACCTTGGATGAACAGTTTAAGTTAACCGTCGCCTATCATGACGAGTCGGTAGAATTTGTCTGATTTTCTAAGGCTTGCGCTCTAACAATTAAAAAGGTGCGATTTTCGCACCTTTTCTGCTTGTGAATTGCCGATTAGATTGCTAAAACAACCACTCTTATCTTAATTTGTGTTTCATTTCAGAAGACATCATGACTACGAATCAACAAAGCAGCGCAGCATTCCAGGCAAAAACGGTCGTTGTGAAGCTGGGCACCAGCGTGTTAACCGGTGGTACGTTGGCACTTGACCGAGCTCATATGGTTGAGCTGGCTCGCCAGTGTGCAGAACTCAAAAAGCAAGGCCATTCGGTGGTCGTTGTTTCGTCAGGGGCAATTGCTGCCGGGCGAGAGCACTTAGGTTACCCGGCGCTACCCAATGCGATGGCGAGCAAGCAGTTGCTGGCGGCTGTTGGGCAAAGCCAGTTGATTCAGACGTGGGAATCGTTGTTCGCCATCTACGGGATTAAAATCGGCCAGATGCTGCTCACTCGTGCGGATCTAGAAGATCGCGAACGTTTTCTTAACGCGCGTGACACCATCAATGCCTTGGTCGAGAACGACATCATTCCGGTGGTAAACGAAAATGATGCCGTGGCCACCAGCGAAATCAAAGTCGGCGACAACGACAACCTTTCTGCCTTAGTGGGCATCTTATGTGGTGCAGATAAGCTTTTGCTGCTCACCGATCAAAAAGGGCTGTTTACAGCCGATCCGCGCAAAGATCCCAATGCGGAGCTGATCAAAGAAGTGAAAACCATCGATGACACGTTACGTAAAATCGCGGGCGGGAGTGGCACCACGCTTGGTACTGGTGGCATGGCGACCAAACTGCAAGCGGCCGATATTGCTCGCCGCGCAGGTATTGAAGTCATCATCGCTGCTGGCCGCGCAGAGAACGTGATTTTTGATTCACTGGGTGATGCGCCGCAAGGCACACGCTTTTTGCCATGCGAAGAGGCATTGGAAAACCGCAAACGCTGGATCTTGGCTGGCCCAGCCGCTTCTGGTGACATCGTCATCGACGGCGGCGCTGTGAAAGCGGTGCTGGAAAAAGGCAGCAGTCTGCTGGCAAAAGGGGTCACCAAAGTGTTGGGCGAGTTTTCTCGTGGTGAAGTGGTCCGCATCACCAATGAACAAGGCCAACTGATCGCTCGTGGTATCGCCAGCTATTCGCACCAAGATATGGCAAAAATCGCAGGGAAACACAGTAAAGACATCATCTCTATTTTGGGCTACGACTATGGTTCAGAAGTGATTCACCGTGATGACATGGTGGTGATTCAAGAATAGTCGGCAACAGCAAAGAGGATTTCAGGTGGAATTGACCAATTTAGGCAAAGCGGCAAAAGAGGCGGCTTTTCAACTCGCGACCGCCTCCACGGCGCAGAAAAACCGCGCATTGGCGCTGATTGCCGATGAGCTTGAGGCTAACGCAGCGGATATTTTAGCCGCGAATGCAAAAGACATTGAACTGGGGCGTCAGGCGGGTTTAAGCGACGCAATGCTGGATCGCTTGCTTCTTAATGAACAGCGCTTGCATGGCATCGCTAACGACGTACGCAACGTTATCAGCCTTGCTGACCCTGTGGGTAGTGAGATTGACAGTAAAGTGTTGGAAAACGGCATGCAGCTTTCTCGCCGCCGCGTGCCATTAGGGGTGGTTGGCGTTATTTATGAAGCGCGCCCGAATGTGACCATTGATATCGCCGCGCTGTGTCTGAAAACGGGTAATGCCAGCATTCTACGTGGCGGGAAAGAGACGTTCTTCTCCAACATGGAACTGGTGAATGTGATTCAATCGGCACTGGCCAAAGCCAAGCTGCCAGCCGCATCGGTGCAGTATATTGAAAAGCCTGATCGCGAGTTGGTCAATCAACTGCTGAAAATGGATGAGTACGTGGACATGATCATTCCACGCGGCGGTGCTGGTCTGCACAAAATGTGCAAAGAGAACAGCACCATTCCGGTCATCATCGGTGGTTTTGGCATCAGCCATATTTTTGTTGATGAGAGCGCAAACCTAGAAAAATCACTCGACGTCGTTGAAAACGCCAAAGTGCAGCGCCCATCGGCGTGTAACTCGCTGGACACGCTGTTAGTCCACCAGCAGGTTGCAGCCGAGTTCTTGCCGATGCTGGTGGCGCGTTTGAATGACAAAGTGACGTTTGTCGCAGAGCCGCAAGCGAAAGCGTTGATGGGAAGTGCCGACAATCTGCGCGATGCGCAAGAGGGTGACTTTGACACGGAATGGCTAAGCTACACACTGGGCGTGAAAGTGGTGGTGGATGTGGCCCAAGCGATTGAACATATGCGTGAGCACAACGCCAGCCATTCGGATGCGATCATGACCAACAGTTTGGAAAATGCTGAGCGCTTTATTAACTCAGTGGATTCGGCGGCGGTGTACGTCAACGCGTCTACCCGCTTTACCGATGGCGCGCAATTTGGTCTCGGCGCTGAAGTGGCCGTGTCAACGCAAAAACTGCACGCCCGTGGCCCAATGGGCTTGGAAGAGCTCACCAGCTACAAATGGGTCGGCAAGGCCAATTACCTGCCACGCAGTTAACATAACCTGCGAATATCAGCGCGAAAGGGGCCATCATGGCCCCTTTTTGTTTTATTCGCTTAGGCAATTCCGCTACACTAGCTCACATTTCATCACTCGAATTAGGCTGAATAAAACAAGCGAAAAGTCCATTTTTGCTCCTCGAGTGTTGACCGGCTTATCCATTATTGGGAGGTGATATGCATTGTCCCTTTTGTTCCGAAAACGACACCAAAGTGATCGACTCTCGTTTGGTGGCCGACGGGCATCAAGTTCGTCGTCGTCGTCAATGTTTAGCGTGTAATGAACGCTTTACCACATTTGAAACGGCTGAGTTGCTGATGCCGAAAGTGATCAAGTCCAACGGCAACCGTGAACCATTCAATGAAGACAAAATGGTCGGTGGCATACAGCGTGCACTGGAAAAACGCCCAGTCAGCGCTGATGCGATTGAATTGGCGATCAGCATGATCAAATCTAAGCTCAGAGCGACGGGTGAGCGGGAAGTGCCGAGTAAAATGATTGGTAACTTAGTCATGGAGCAACTCAAACATCTCGATAAAGTGGCTTACATCCGTTTTGCCTCTGTCTACCGTAGCTTTGAAGATATTCGCGAGTTTGGCGAAGAGATTGCGAGGTTAGAAGATTAGCCATGACCCCATCCCCATTTACCGCTTTTGATTACCAAATGATGACTCGGGCAATTGCCCTTGCCAAACGGGGCATCTATACCACTGCGCCAAACCCGAATGTGGGTTGTGTGTTGGTGCGTGACGGAGAAATCGTTGGCGAAGGCTATCACGCGCGAGCTGGCGAGCCGCATGCGGAAGTGCATGCCCTGCGCATGGCGGGTGAAAAAGCACGCGGCGCAACGGCGTATGTGACCTTAGAGCCCTGCTCTCACTATGGCCGTACTCCACCGTGTGCCGAAGGCCTGACTAAGGCGGGCGTAGCGAAAGTGATTGGCGCGATGCAAGATCCGAATCCGCAAGTGGCCGGACGCGGTTTTCAAATGCTGCGAGATGCCGGTATTGACGTGCACGTCGGCCTCATGGAAGCCGAGGCCGTCGCTCTCAACCCTGCTTTTATTAAGCGCATGCAAACAGGGATGCCGTTTGTGCAGCTGAAAATGGCCGCATCCTTAGATGGGCAAAGTGCGCTTAGCAACGGTCAAAGCCAGTGGATTACCTCCGCGAATGCCCGCCGTGACGTACAACGGTTTCGCGCCAAAGCGGGGGCGATTTTATCGACCAGCAAAACCGTGATTGAAGATAACGCCTCACTCAATGTGCGTTGGTCTGAGCTGCCTGCTTCAGTGCAAGCACACTATGAAGAACGTAACCTGCGCCAGCCTGTACGAGTGATTTTGGATCGTCAGTCGCAACTCACTTCTTCGCTCAAACTTTTCCAAACGCCTGGGGAACGAGTGGTTGTCAGTCCACTTGGCGATCTTGCTCCAGAGTTTGATGAGCAAGGCAGTCTGGATCTGTCTCGTACGCTGCAAAGCCTTACCCACAAATTCAACGTCAATCATGTCTGGGTTGAAGCTGGGGCCACTTTGGCTGGTGCTTTGCTCAGCAAAGGCTTGGTTGATGAGTTGATTGTCTACCTAGCCCCTAAGTTAATGGGCAGTGATGGGCGTGGGCTGATTGGCGCACTTGGTCTGAGCGATATGGCGCAAGTGATGGATTTAACCATTAAAGACGTACGCATGGTCGGCCCTGATATCCGCATCATCGCGACCCCTAAAGAGAAAGAAAATTAAATGTTTACAGGAATTATTGAAGCCGTAGGCACGCTGACGGCGATCACTCCGCGCGGTGAAGACATTAGCGTGACGGTGCAAACCGGTAAGCTGGATATGTCGGACGTGAAGTTAGGTGACAGTATTGCCACCAATGGCGTTTGCTTGACCGTGATTGATTTTGGCCCGAACTACTACAGCGCCGATCTCTCCCTAGAGACGCTGAAAAAAACCGGGTTTGCGCATTATCAAGTGGGTTCCAAAGTCAATTTAGAGAAAGCCATGTTGCCAACCACCCGTTTTGGCGGACACATCGTGTCGGGGCATGTTGATGGCGTAGGGGAAATCGTTGAGCGCAATCAGGTTGGCCGGGCGATCGAGTTCTGGGTAAACATGCCTGCAGAGATAAGCAAGTACGTCGCCGAAAAAGGCTCGATTACGGTTGATGGCATCAGTCTTACCGTCAATGACCTGCGTAAAAACGCCTTTAAGCTGACGATCGTACCGCACACCGGCGAAGAGACGACCATCAATGATTTCCACGTTGGGCGCAAAGTGAATCTGGAAGTGGATGTGCTAGCGCGCTACATGGAGCGTCTGTTGCAAGGAAATCAGGCGCAAGAGGCACCCGAATCTCGCCTTACGATGGCGTTTCTGCAACAGAATGGTTTTGCTTAGTTCACAGAACGTTAGCACGCTTATTGACACATTGAGACGATAATTCAGACTACACAGAATCTAACGCTCTGCACTTAATTGACAGGAAAGAGACTATGCCGATCAGCACTCCACAGGAAATTATCGACGATATTCGTTTGGGGAAAATGGTTATCCTCATGGATGACGAAGACCGTGAAAACGAAGGCGACCTGATCATGGCCGCAGAACACATTTCGCCTGAAGCGATTAATTTTATGGCGACCCACGGGCGAGGCCTGATTTGTCTGACCATGACCAAAGAGCGCTGCAAGCGTCTTGGCCTGCCACCAATGGTGCAGGACAATAATGCCCAGTACACCACCAATTTTACCGTCTCGATTGAAGCGGCCGAAGGGGTGACCACCGGGATTTCTGCCGCCGATCGCGCGCGTACCGTGCAAGCTGCGGTTGCCAAAGAAGCGAAAGCGGCGGATCTGGTTCAGCCGGGGCACATTTTTCCTCTCGCGGCGCAAGATGGCGGCGTATTAACTCGCGCAGGTCATACCGAAGCGGGATGTGATTTGGCGCGCCTTGCCGGGTTGGAGCCTGCCTCCGTGATTGTCGAGATCCTCAATGATGACGGCACCATGGCGCGTCGCCCAGATTTAGAACTGTTTGCTGAAAAGCATGGTTTGAAGTTAGGCACCATCGCTGATCTTATCGAGTATCGCAACAACACCGAAACCACCATCGAGCGTGTCGCTCAGTGCCAACTGCCGACGGAATACGGCGAATTTGAATTGGTTACTTATCGCGACATCATCGACCAGCAGATCCATTTTGCTCTGTGCAAAGGCGATTTAAAACAAAACACACCATTGGTGCGCGTGCATTTGCAAGACACCTTTACCGATCTATTGCGCAGTGACCGCAATGCTGAGCGCAGTTGGACGCTCGATAAAGCGATGGCCCGTATCGGCCAAGAGGGTGGGGTGCTGGTTATTCTTGGCAACGAAGAGTCGCCGGAGCTTTTGATCCACCGCGTGAAAATGTTTGAAGCGCAAGATAAAGACGATGCGCCGAAACTGGCGAAAAAACAGGGAACATCACGCCGTGTTGGGGTTGGTTCTCAAATTCTGGCCGATCTTGGGGTGCATGACATGCGTCTGCTCTCCTCATCAAACAAGAAATACCATGCGCTGGGCGGCTTTGGTCTCAACGTCGTTGAATACGTGTGTGAATAGCCAACTGACGTTCGTGTGACCGATAAGAGAAACGCAGCCCCGCTTGGCTGCGTTTTTTATCTGAGTTTTTCCTCCTAACGGACTAAAACTGGCAGATAACGGCACCGCTGGCAGGATAATCGGCGGCGAAATACCATTAGATATTGCTCACAAATTTGTGCTAGAATCCGGCGATTCTCACTTGATGAACATAGTTAAAGGAAGGCTTATGAAAGTGATCGAGGGTGGCTTCCCCGCGCCAAACGCAAAAATTGCTATCGTTATTTCTCGTTTCAACAGTTTTATTAACGAAAGTTTATTGTCTGGTGCCATCGATACTTTAAAGCGTCACGGACAAGTTAGCGATGACAACATCACTGTCGTACGTTGCCCTGGTGCAGTTGAACTTCCTCTGGTTGCTCAACGTGTTGCTAAAACTGGCAAGTATGATGCGATTGTTTCTCTGGGCACAGTTATCCGTGGTGGCACGCCGCATTTTGACTATGTTTGTAGTGAAATGAATAAAGGTCTGGCACAAGTGTCGATGGAATTTAGCATTCCAGTCGCATTTGGTGTCTTGACTGTTGATACGATCGATCAAGCTATTGAACGCGCAGGAACCAAGGCTGGTAACAAAGGTGCAGAGGCTGCACTGAGCGCGCTTGAGATGATCAACGTTCTTTCTGAAATCGATTCCTAATGGGGGCCAGTGTGAAACCAGCCGCACGTCGTAATGCACGTCAATTCGCTTTACAAGCAATTTACTCATGGCAAATTACTAAAGAAAATGTTGCCACCATCGAAGAGCAATTTTTGTCAGGTGAAAAGTACGATGAAGAAGAACATCGCGCTGCTGAGCCTGCGTTGACTGCTCCTGAAACTGACGTTGCATACTTCCGTGACTTGTTGACCGGTGTTGTATTGAGTCACGCGGAACTGGATAGCAAGATTCGTCCTTACGTTTCACGCCCTATGCAGGATCTGGATATGATGGAGCTGGCATTGCTCCGTCTGGCAATGTACGAAATGACGCGTCGTGAAGATGTCCCTTACAAAGTGGTCATTAACGAAGCGATTGAGCTAGCGAAAGTGTTTGCGGCAGAAGATAGCCACAAATTCGTCAACGGTGTGTTGGATAAAGCCGCACCGCATGTTCGCAAAAAGTAACAAGCGTTCTACAAAAAAAGGTCAGCACTTGCTGACCTTTTTTATACAAAGGAAAGGATTTTGATCTCAGGCGAATTTAATCTGATTGAAAAATACTTCGTTGGCCGTCAGGCACAACGTAAAGATGTTTACCTTGCCGCTGGAGACGACTGTGCTCTGGTAAAACCTCTCGCCAATGTGCAACTGGCTATCAGTACCGATACCTTAGTTTGTGGCACTCATTTTTTGCCAGAAGCCGATCCGGCTTGGGTGGCGCACAAGGCGTTGGCTTCGAATATCAGTGATTTGGCGGCCATGGGCGCGACACCTGCGTGGGTCTCTTTGGCGTTAACCATGCCAGAACCAGACGAAACTTGGCTTGCGCCTTTTTGTGATGCGTTCTTCAAGCTAGCCGACTATTTTGGCATCCAGTTGATTGGCGGTGATACCACCAAAGGGCCACTGAGTTTAACGCTGACGGTGCAAGGTTACGTTCCCGAAGGAAAAGCGCTCAAACGCAGTGGCGCGAAACCGGGAGACTACGTGTTTGTGACGGGCACCTTGGGTGATGCCAAAGCGGGCCTTGATGTGATCCTTAATGGCGCGCAGCGCAGCCGCCCAGCCGCTTTGGCGCTGGAGAAGGCACACTACCTGAGTATGCCGCGCATTTTGGCCGGACAAGCCTTGGTGGGGCTGGCATCGGCGGCGATTGATATTTCCGATGGTCTGGTTGCGGATCTGGGCCATATTCTGCAGCGCTCAGGCGTCGGTGTGAGCATTGACGTCTCGAAACTGCCTATCTCATCAGAGCTGCTTTCATTTCTCGATGATCGAGAGACGGCGCAGCAATATGCGCTTACCAGCGGCGAAGAGTACGAGCTCTGTTTCACCGTCCCAGAAGAGAGCCGCGGCTCGTTAGAAAGTTCCCTGGCGCATGTTGGTTGCAAAGTCACCTGCATCGGGCAAATTCGTCCACAAGGCTTTTTTGAACTGCATGACAACGGCACTAAGTTGGATTGGCAACTTTGCGGTTTTGATCACTTTAAGGGGCAAAACAAATGAGTAACCCGTTGGCGAAGCTCTCATTGAGTAATCCTTGGCATTTACTGGCCACCGGTTTTGGCAGCGGTTTGTCGCCAGTGGTGCCCGGTACCATGGGGACGCTGGCTTCTGTGCCTTTTTTCCTTCTGCTGGCTTACCTGCCATTACCCATCTATTTATTGGTTGTACTGCTTGCGTGTGTGCTGGGGATAAAAATCTGCCAAGTTACCTCGGCGGATATGGGCGTTCACGACCACGGTTCGATAGTGTGGGATGAATTTGCCGGGTTTTGGATCACTATGTTGATTGTGCCAGCGCTCAATATTCCGTTGAGTGAATGGCAATGGCTGGTGACTGGTTTTGTGCTGTTTCGCTTTTTCGACATGGTTAAGCCGTGGCCCATTGGCTGGTTGGATAAACGAGTGCATGGCGGCTTGGGGATTATGCTTGATGACATTGTGGCGGGCGTGATGTCAGCGCTCGCTCTCTACTTGGTAGGCTACTACGCAGGCTGGCTAAGTTAAGCGGCGTTATGTATGGCAATGTGAGTGTTGGAGAACAAAAGGGTTGGCAAATTGAGCCAACCCTTTTTCATTGCTAGAAGCGAACTATTTGGCTAGGTAAGCCAAAATTGCCTGCTCAATGCCATTGGCATCTAGCCCAAGCTCTTGATGCAGCTCTTCTTGGGTACCTTGAGGAATAAACTTATCCGGCAGACCAAGATTGAGAACGGGTTTGATGAGTTTTTCCTGCATCAAAAATTCCACAACACCGGCACCAGCGCCGCCAGCGATGGCGTTTTCTTCCACGGTGACAATCACATCGTGTGTGGCAACCAGTTGGCGGATCAGCGCTTCATCAAGCGGTTTAACAAAACGCATGTCGGCGACGGTCGCGTTAAGGTTGTCGGCCGCTTTGAGGGCATTTGCCAAGAAGGTACCGAAGCTGAGAATCGCCACTTTCTCACCCGTTCGAATGAGGCGGCCTTTGCCAATTTCGAGGGCGGTAAACGCCTCTTCAATCGGTGTGCCCATACCACTGCCGCGAGGATAACGTACCGCGCTCGGACCGTTATGCTGGTGGCCAGTGTAAAGCATTTGTCGGCATTCGTTCTCATCACTTGGCGCCATGATCAGCATGTTGGGAATGCAGCGCAGGTAACTTAAGTCAAATGCACCTTGGTGAGTTTGGCCATCCGCACCGACCAATCCCGCGCGATCGATAGCAAACATCACTGGCAGATTCATAATAGCCACATCGTGAATCAACTGATCATAACCGCGTTGCAAGAAGGTCGAATAGATGGCGACGACAGGCTTGTAACCGCCAATCGCCATGCCGGTTGCCAGTGTCACGGCGTGCTGTTCGGCAATCGCCACATCGAAATATTGCTCTGGATACTCTTTGGAAAAACGCACCATGCCAGAGCCTTCACGCATGGCCGGAGTGATCGCCATTAACTTGGGATCTTGCGCCGCCATATCACAAAGGAAATCACCGAAGATATTCGAAAAGCTCGGTTTACCGCCGCTGCTTTTGGGCAAACTAGTGCGTGCGGGATCAAACTTAGGCACGCCGTGATAGCCGATCGGATCTTTCTCAGCTGGCTCGTAGCCTTTGCCCTTTTTGGTCATCACATGCAAAAACTGTGGGCCTTTCAGCTCACGCATGTTTTTAAGTGTTTTCACCAGTTCCGTGACGTCATGGCCGTCAATCGGGCCGATGTAGTTAAAGCCCAGCTCTTCAAACAACGTACCCGGCACAACCATGCCCTTAAGATGCTCTTCGGTGCGACGCACCAGCTCTTTAATTGGTGGCATACCTGAGAGGACTTTCTTACCGCCTTCACGCATAGAGGTGTAAAAGTTGCCAGACAAGAGACGCGCTAGATGGTTATTCAGCGCCCCAACATTTTCTGAAATCGACATCTCATTGTCATTGAGGATCACTAGCATATCCGCGTGTACGTCACCTGCGTGGTTCATCGCTTCAAAAGCCATGCCCGCGGTAATTGCGCCATCACCAATCACGCTCACTACTTTGCGATTCTTCCCCTCTTTTTCCGCGCAGATTGCCATCCCCAAAGCGGCGCTGATGGAGGTGGAAGAGTGCCCGACAGACAGAGTGTCGTATTCACTCTCTTCACGCCAAGGAAACGGATGCAAACCGCCTTTTTGCCGAATAGTGGACATTTGCTCACGGCGGCCGGTAAGAATTTTGTGCGGATAGGCTTGGTGGCCCACATCCCAGATCAACTGATCAAAGGGGGTGTTGTAGACGTAATGCAGAGCGACTGTGAGTTCGACTGTGCCAAGGCCGGATGCTAAGTGACCGCTTGACTGACTGACGGAGTTAAGCAGATAGGTACGCAGCTCATCGCACAGCGTTGGCAGCGTCTCTTTTGGGAGCAGACGCAGCTCCTGCGGATCTTCTGCCAGTGCCAGTGTTGGGTACTTTGAAATATCAAGAGTCATAAATATGCGCGCTTATAGTTTAGTTCTTGCGCTCGACGACGTATCGGGCGAACTCTTCGAGTAATTGGGTATTGTATGGGATTGCATCCAAAGCTTGAAGTGCTTCCTGTAACAGAGTGTGAGCTTTCTCAATAGCGCCGTCTAAACCAAGCAACGCAGGATAGGTACTTTTGTTGAGTTCTTGATCAGAACCTTGCGGTTTTCCGAGCGTTTCGGTGTCACTGATGATGTCCAAAATATCATCTTGTACTTGAAACGCGAGGCCAACGGCGGCGGCGTATTGGTCTAGTTGCGGCAGAATTTCACGCCCTTTTTCTCCCGCTGCGAGCGCGCCAAGTCGAACTGCGCAACGCATCAGAGCGCCAGTTTTATTGCGATGGATCTCTTCTAGCTCTTCTAGGCTAACCAAGCGGTTTTCCGCAGCCAGATCGAGCGCTTGGCCGATACACATGCCTTGAGCGCCTGAGGCTTCTGCGAGTGCTTGAACCATACGTACGCGCTGCGACTCGCCTTGTGCAGACAAGGTCCCTTCAGCAAGAATGGAGAAGGCCAGAGTTTGCAGCGCATCGCCGGTGAGAATGGCGGTCGCTTCGTCAAACTTAATATGGCAGGTTGGTTGGCCGCGGCGCAGCTCATCGTCGTCCATGGCCGGGAGATCATCATGGATCAGAGAATAGGCATGAATACACTCAATGGCGCAAGCGGGCGTATCAAGCTCTTCTGGCGCGCAGCCGAGCATCTCGCCGGTAATGTAAACCAGAAAGGGGCGAGCGCGTTTGCCACCCAGAACGAGACCGTACCGCATCGCCTGGATCAGCGCCTGATTTTGGTGCGGTAAACCGTCCAACCAATGATGGAGTTGCTCATTATTGCGCTTTTGATACGACGTCAATACGTCAATCATAGAATTATTCATGCAAAAAATTACTCTGACGGAATAGTGAAATCGCTCAGCGGCGCTTGATCGTCTTCGCTAAGAAGAATGCTGACACGTTGTTCTGCTTCGCTGAGTTTCGCTTGGCTGGCTCTGGCGAGCGCGATACCACGCTCAAATTTTTTCAGCGCATCGTCTAAGGTCAAATCACCGTTTTCCAGTTGATCTACCAAACCGTCCAGCTCTTCGATGGTTGCCTCGAAGGACATGTTTTCTGGTTTCTTCGTCGCCATACTGTTTCTGCCTTGTAAAGAATGCCCGAAAGTTACCTTAGCGTGCTTGCTTGGTCAAATTTAAGCAGGGAAATTTATCTGAAATTGAGGGCGACTATTATAGAGGAAGCGAGCGAGAACAAAAACAAGCTTCCACTCTTAGCAAATGGCAGTAAACTTGCCCAAGCCAATGGCAGTAAATGGGCTATCGTCGTACACTTGCTTTAGTCGTAAAGCGTGGTGGTCGACGGAGATTTTGCCGCTTACCGCCTTTTTTGTGATTCAATAGCCAAGTTTTTACTAAAAGAAGCTTAATCGTTGTCGATAAAAGAAATAATCTGTTTTTTCCCGCAGCAGTAAAAACATAAATAGCATGAGGAGTGCTTTGTGGATTTAGCAACCCTTTTAGGTTTGATTGGTGGCCTTGCCTTCGTTGTCATGGCGATGGTTCTTGGCGGCAGCATCATGATGTTCGTCGATGTGACCTCCATCCTGATTGTTGTCGGTGGATCGGTCTTTGTTGTGTTGATGAAGTTCACAATGGGGCAGTTTTTCGGCGCGGCTAAAGTCGCTGGCAAAGCATTTATGTTTAAGGCAGATGAGCCAGAGGATTTGATCGCCAAAATTGTTGAAATGGCAGACGCGGCGCGTAAAGGTGGCTTTCTCGCTCTGGAAGAGATGGAAATCTCCAACAGTTTTATGCAAAAAGGAATCGATTTGCTCGTGGATGGCCACGATGCTGATGTAGTCCGAGCTGCATTACAAAAAGACATTGCGCTGACCGATGAGCGTCACACGCAAGGAACAGGGGTATTTCGCGCCTTTGGTGACGTTGCCCCGGCAATGGGGATGATAGGTACACTGGTTGGCCTGGTGGCGATGCTATCTAACATGGATGACCCGAAGTCCATCGGCCCTGCGATGGCGGTTGCTCTTTTGACGACTCTTTACGGCGCGGTATTATCGAACATGATTTTTTTTCCTATCGCTGACAAATTGGCACTGCGCCGTGACCAAGAGACGCTCAATCGCCGCCTGATTATGGACGGCGTGCTCGCGATTCAAGATGGGCAAAACCCACGAGTGATTGACGGCTATTTGAAAAACTATCTCAATGAGAGTAAACGTGCTCTCGACGTTAACGAGTAATCACGGGAGTGAGTGATGGACGATGAAGAGAAGTGTAAATGTCCCCCTCCCGGATTGCCGTTATGGATGGGAACATTCGCTGACTTGATGTCATTGCTGATGTGTTTCTTCGTGTTGCTGCTGTCGTTTTCTGAGATGGATGTGCTCAAGTTTAAGCAGATCGCAGGTTCGATGAAGTTTGCCTTTGGGGTGCAAAACCGTCTTGAGGTGAAAGATATTCCCAAGGGCACCAGCATTATTGCTCAAGAGTTTCGCCCCGGGCGCCCCGAGCCAACGCCAATTGACGTCATCATGCAGCAGACGATCGACATTACTCAGCAGACGTTAGAGTTTCACGATGGCGAATCGGATCGCGCGGGCGGCACGAAGCGCGATGAAGGAAAACTGACTGGTGGTCAGTCGCCGGAAACCTCGACGCAAAGCAATCAAAATACCCAGGAAGAGCGCCAGCAGCAGCAAGCCGAGTCTATGTCGCAAGAGATGGAAACCGTGATGGAGAGCATCAAGAAAGCATTGCAGCGAGAGATAGAGCAAGGTGCGATCGAGCTGGAGAACCTTGGCCAGCAAATCGTCATTCGTATGCGAGAAAAAGGCGCCTTCCCTGAAGGTTCTGCATTCTTGCAACCAAAGTTTCGCCCATTAGTAAGGCAAATTGCCGAATTGGTGAAAGATGTGCCGGGCATTGTGCGCATTTCTGGCCATACCGACAGTTTGCAGTTGGATTCGGAACTGTACCGTTCTAACTGGGATCTCTCTGCACAGCGTGCGGTGTCGGTGGCGCAAGAGATGGAAAAGGTGCGTGGTTTCTCCCATCAACGCTTGCGTGTGCGGGGAATGGCAGATACTGAGCCATTAGTTCCCAATGACACTGACGAAAACCGAGCGAAGAACCGTCGGGTAGAGATCAGCATCATGCAAGGGGAGCCACTCTATAGCGATGAAATACCAGCCCTTCCTCAATAACCACCAGTAATCACCAAGGCGAGCAGCAATGCTCGTCTTTTTTATAGGTATAATTCGTGTATAATCTTGCGCCCTAACGCCGACACCTTCGCAGTAACGCGGGTGTTCTTTGATAGCCAACAGATTGCGAATCGAACTATGAAATTTATTGTAAAGCCCCATCCAGAAATTTTTGTAAAGAGTGAATCGGTACGTAAGCGCTTTACCAAGATTCTTGAGAGCAACATCCGCATCATTATTCAGAATCGCACTGAATCTGTGGCTGTATTTAACCGTCGCGACCACATCGAAGTGGCAGCGAACAGCGACCAATATCGTCAGCAAGTGTTGGAAATTCTCACCAGCACGCCGGGTATCCAACAGATATTGGAAGTGCAGCAATCTGACTTTAACGACCTGCACCATATCTATGAGCAGGTGTTGGAGCTCAATCGCGAGCGCATCGAAAACAAAACTTTTGTGGTGCGCGCTAAGCGTCGTGGCAAACACGATTTCACTTCGATTGAACTTGAGCGTTATGTCGGTGGTGGTTTAAACCAAGCCGTTGCGAGCGCATCGGTCAAACTGCACAACCCAGAAGTGACCATCAAAGTTGAGGTGATTGACGATAAGCTCAATCAGATCCTCGCGCATTACAAAGGGCTGGGCGGTTTCCCTCTCGGAACTCAGGAAGATGTTCTCAGCCTGATCTCTGGTGGCTTCGACTCAGGTGTCTCGAGCTATCTGCACATCAAGCGCGGTTCAAAAGTGCATTACTGCTTCTTCAATCTCGGCGGCCCGGCTCATGAGATTGGCGTGAAGCAAGTCGCTCACTACCTGTGGAACAAATACGGCTCTTCGGCCAAGGTGCGTTTTATCTCGGTCGATTTTGAGCCTGTGGTGGGCGAAATCCTGGAGAAAGTCGAAGATGGTCAGATGGGGGTGGTGCTCAAGCGTATGTTTATGCGCGCAGCGGGCATGGTTGCCGAGAAGTTTGACATCCAAGCACTGGTGACAGGTGAAGCGCTGGGGCAGGTGTCGAGCCAAACCCTCACCAACTTGCGTCATATCGATAACGTGACCGACCGTTTGATTTTGCGCCCTCTGATTAACTGGGACAAAGATGAGATCATCAAACTGGCGCGTGACATTGGCACCGAAGATTTTGCTAAGACGATGCCGGAATACTGTGGCGTGATCTCGAAAAAACCGACCGTTAAAGCGGTGAAAGAGAAGCTGGAAGCAGAAGAAGCCAACTTCGATTTTGCCATTCTCGAGCAAGTGGTGCGCAATGCCCGTCAGATGGACATTCGCGACATTGCCAAAGAGTCTGAGCAGGCAGCGCCGGAAGTTGAGCAAGTTCAAGCGATTGAAGAACATGCGGTTGTGCTTGATATCCGCAGCCCGGATGAAGAGGATGATAACCCTCTGGAAATCGAAGGCATCGAGGTTAAGCACATTCCGTTTTACAAACTCAGCACTCAATTCGGTGATTTAGACCAATCGAAAACCTACCTGCTCTATTGTGCGCGTGGGGTGATGAGCCGTTTGCAAGCGCTTTATTTGCAAGAACAAGGCTTTAAGAACGTGAAAGTGTATCGCCCATAGTTCGCCGAAAATCTATTGAAGTCCATGAAATCCGAGTGTTGTCACTCGGATTTTTTATTACCTGTGGTTTTTTATTACCTGTCGGTTTTAACGGGGTAAAAGGTGTTTTCGACAGATAAAAAAACACCGCCTAATATAGGCGGTGTAACAAATTTGACAGACAGGTCAAAAATAAATACAGGAAGTATATGTTTTGTCACAGGGAGTGAGACAAAACATCATGGTAGAAATCTACCTAACTCGAAATACGAGTTTGCAAACACAACATCGCAACAACTAAGCCAATTGATTCTAAAGAGAATCAAGCCGTTCAGGCCAGCGTTGCGGGGTGAAATATAGAATTTCTCTGGCTGTTCCACAACGGACAATTTATAATGTTTCAGATTAAAAAAAACTAATGGTAAGTAAGTTGTATGTCACGTAGATTACCGCCACTGAACTCACTTCGCGTGTTCGAAGCCGCCGCCAGACACCTCAGTTTCACCCGTGCTGCTGAGGAGCTTTTTGTTACCCAAGCCGCCGTCAGTCACCAGATTAAAGCATTAGAAGAGTTTCTCTCCTTGAAGCTGTTTCGCCGCCGTAACCGCTCTCTGCTGCTCACCGAAGAGGGGCAGAGTTACTTTCTCGACATCAAAGACATTTTTACCGCCTTGTCTGAAGCGACCGATAAAGTGCTGGAACGCAGTGAAAAAGGGGCTTTGACCATCAGTCTGCCGCCGAGTTTTGCCATTCAATGGCTGGTGCCGCGTTTAGCCGATTTTAACGCGCAGCAGCCCGATATCGATGTCCGGATCAAAGCCGTGGATATGGATGAAGGCTCTTTGACCGACGACGTTGATGTGGCGATTTACTATGGAGCCGGATATTGGCCCGGGCTGCGTGCCGACAAACTCTATCAGGAGTACTTGATCCCGCTCTGTTCACCTTCGTTACTTTTAAGCAACAAACCATTAGAATCTCTAAGTGACTTGAAATATCACACCCTACTGCATGACACCTCGAGAAAAGATTGGAAACAGTTTGCCAAAGAAAACGGTTTAGATGAGGTGAATGTCAATCAAGGGCCGATCTTCAGCCACTCCACCATGGTGTTGCAGGCGGCAGCGCACGGCCAAGGAGTCGCGCTCGGCAACAATGTGTTGGCGCGGCCAGAAATGGAAGCCGGGCGCTTGATTGCCCCGTTTGATGAAATCTTGCTCTCTAAGAATGCCTTTTATGTGGTTTGTCATGATCAGCAGGCGGAGATGGGGCGCATCGCTACGTTCCGCGATTGGATGTTAGCAACTGCACGTAAAGAACAAGAAGAGGTGTTGGATGAGTCTGCCCTACATGGTTGATGGCCCTGAAGATGGGCCAGTGTTTATTTTTGCCCATGGTGCAGGCGCGCCGATGGATCACGCCTTCATGACCCTTGTGGCACAAGGGTTGGCCGCTAATGGCATTCGTGTCATCCGCTTTAATTTTCCCTACATGGTGAAACGAGCTCAAGATGGTAAAAAGCGGCCGCCAGATCGCGCGCCGAAACTGCTCGAAGCGTTTGTTGACGTGATTGAGTCGGTTACATCGGTGCCTGTGGTGATTGGCGGCAAGTCGATGGGCGGTCGGATGGCCAGCCTGCTTGGCGACCATCCACTGGTCAGCGCCATCGCCTGCCTCGGTTTTCCGTTTCATCCTCCGGGTAACGCGGAAAAGTTCAAAGGTGAACACCTTGCGGTGATAGCCAAACCCACGCTGATCCTGCAAGGCGAAAGAGACACGTTTGGCACTCAAAGCGAGTGCGCTGAGTATCCGCTTTCTCCGGCGGTGCAGATGCGATTTTTACCCGATGGTGACCACAGCTTTAAGCCGAGAAAACGCTCAGGGCTGAGTGATCAGGACAATATCAATACAGCGGTTGTGCAGTTAACCGCCTTTATTCAAGGAATGCAAAATGAGAAGTAAGTGGTTACTCGCCTTTGTTGGCGCTTCTGCTGCGACAGCGGTGGCGTTGGGGGCTTTTGCCGCACACGGTTTGAAAAGCAGCTTAGCGCCCTATTTGCTCGAGGTGTTTGAAACCGGAGTGACGTATCAGTTCTGGCATACCTTGGCGATTGCGCTGTGCGCACTGCTGCTTCGCAGCACGTTGCCAAGTAAAGCGCAAAACTATTTTTTCATCGCTGCGATTTGCTTTATCATCGGCATCTTTTGCTTTAGTGGCAGCTTATACGCGTTAGCGCTGACGGGGATAAAATGGTTTGGCCCTGTAACGCCACTGGGTGGATTGATGTTTATGGTCGGCTGGCTGGTGTTTATGCTCGCGGCTTTGAAAACGAACGAGGTATCTAAGTGAAACAGTTAATGCTCTATTGTCGCCCCGGCTTTGAAAAAGAGTGCGCCGGTGAGATTCAAGATAAAGCGACTCAGCTAGAGGTTTATGGCTTTCCACGCGTGTTTAAAAACGCAGGATACGTCCTGTTTGAGTGCTACCAAGCAGGCGATGCCGACAGGCTAGCTCGTGAGTTGGATTTCAACGCGTTGATCTTTGCAAGGCAGATGTTTGCTGTCGCAGCGGAGTTTACCGATCTGCCCGCCGAGGATCGCATTAGCCCGATTTTATCTCAACTTGAGGAAGTCGATAGCTTCCCCATGTGTGGTGATCTGCGTATCGAAACGCCAGACACCAATGAAGCGAAAGAGCTGCTGAAGTTTTGTCGTAAGTTCACGGTGCCAATGCGTCAGGCCTTGCGCGGAAAAGGTTTCCTAATGGCAAAAGAGCATGCGAAAAAGCCCGTGTTGCACGTTTGCTTTGTGGCCTCAGGGCACTGTTTTGTCGGGTACTCCTACTCGGATAACAATTCGCGCTTCTTTATGGGCATCCCTCGTCTGAAATTTCCCGCCGATGCGCCAAGTCGCTCAACCCTGAAATTGGAAGAAGCGTTTCACGTCTTTATTCCTCGCGAAGAGTGGGATACCCGCTTAGCCTCGGGAATGTGGGCGGTCGATCTCGGCGCGTGTCCGGGCGGTTGGACTTATCAGCTGGTCAAACGTTCGATGTTTGTCCACTGCGTGGATAACGGCATGATGGCGGAAAGCCTAACGGAAACCGGCCAGATACGTCATCACATGGTCGATGGCTTTAAGTTTGAGCCCGATCGTAAGAACGTCACTTGGCTGGTGTGCGATATGGTGGAAAAGCCGGCGCGCGTTGCTCACTTGATGGGGCAGTGGATCCTCAAAGGTTGGGCTAAAGAAGCGATCTTTAACCTCAAATTGCCAATGAAAGGCCGCTACGACGAGGTGTTGCAAGATATTGAAAACCTGAAAATGTTCCTGATTGAGAATAAAGTAAAATTCAGGTTGCAAGCCAAGCATCTCTATCACGACCGTGAAGAGATCACTGTGCACGTGCAGTGTTTATCCAATATTTCGCCGCATTAATCGCAGCTAAAACAGAAACGCTCCTCGGAGCGTTTCTTCATTCTCATGTTTTTAAAATCAAATCATTAGTTCGATGTCGGCCACATCTCCCACAATTGAGATTCCATGCTCTCTTCGCTGGCATCTGCGATTTCAGAGAAAAAATCGAGCTGAGTCTGTCTTTCAACTTCGTCTACGGTCGTGACAAAATTGACCAGTTCACTGCCGGACACATCGCGGTGCGGCACGATGAACGCTATCGCGTCGTTGAACGCGGGATCTAAGATGACTTTGTAGAAAGCGCTCGGGATTGCCACGCCGTTACCAATGCTGCCGTCGCCACCTTGATAAATCGGCCCGGTGACGACGTAGAGTTCATGGTAATCATTGGCTAAGTCACGTACGTGTTCTTCCAACAGTCGCCAACCAACGCGGTTAAAGCCCGGTAGCTGCGGAGACATGTTGCTCATCAAAAAGCTTTGTTGCATGGAGGTTTGGCTAAAATCCATCGCCGCAGAGGGGGCGAGATGGCCACGATCGTAACCAGAACTGCTGTAGTCGGTTAAGGTCGAGCGCGCATACTCAGGTAACTCATTATCCACTTTAAAGCTGTTGCTGCGCTTGTACGAGGCATTCACGCTCTCGGCCGTGATGTGGTAAGCAACCCAATCGGCATTCTTGGTGGTGTAGTTGTAGCCGACCGCGTAGCCTTCACGGCACAACACTTGATCGGGGTGAACGGAAGGCATGCCTTTTTCCAAATGTTGACCACAGGTTTCAGCAAAAGCAGGCAGCGATAGAACGACGGATAGGGAAAGTAAGATGATATTTTTCATTGTTGTACTCCTTGTTGGAGTAATGAAAAATAGAGATATCTATCAATAGTGCCGTGATCATGATTATAGAATAATCAATACTCAGTAAGGTATTGATTAAATTAATCTAATTATTGTGAATGTAACCCATTACACCACATGAGAGATAAACATAGCGATGGCTAATGTACGGTGAAGAATGGGCTATTCTGTTGCATTTGCCTGGCACTATTGCGATGAAGATGAGGGGTTAAAACGCAGATCTTGCAGATTAAAGCCAAGTTCAATATCGGTTTTTAACGCTGCGACCTGTTTGCAGCGGCGCGCTTGATCAATATGCTGGTCAAACTTTTTTCGGTATTTGGTGGGCAGCGCATCACCTTGATTGGCTTGCTCTATGTCATCAAACTGCGTCAGTATCTCTTTGGCTGCCTTCGGGCCAATACCAGGAATGCCGGGCACTTGGCTTGAACTGATGCCTGCCAAACCCCAGTAGTCGGCGAGCTGTGTCGGTTTGACGCCAAACTCGTTGGCAATAAACGGCTCATCTAGCCAACGATGCTGAAAGTAGTCGCGGATTTGCAGGGTAGGAGAGAGCAGTTGGCAATAGCCTTTATCGGTAGAGACAATCGTCACTTTTTCGCCGTGACTGGCGACTTTTTGTGCCAGTGTCGCCACCAAATCGTCGGCTTCATCCCCTTCGGAAAGCAAAGAGTCAATACCCATTTCCCACCAAGCGTCTTGAATTTTTTCCAGCCCTTGCAGCAAAGGCTCTGGCATGGGTTTGCGTCCTTGCTTGTATTCAGGAAGGATTTTGGCGCGCCAGCCTCGGTCGGTGCTTAAGTGATCAAACACGGCGACAATATGAGTGGGTTGGGCTTCGCGGATAATGCGTTGCAGTGTTCTGCCAGTATTGGTGATGGTATTAGCGATGTCGTGCGGATCGGGCTGAGCGGAGTTGACTCGGCGGATAAGGTTGAGCGCATCGATGATAACAAGATGAATAGCCATAACAAAATACTGCAAAAAGAAAAGGGGCCAATGGCCCCTGAGTGTAACGGAAAATCCCTGCGCTATCGACCACCGTTTGAGCTTGGTGCGATTTTGTAGCAAGGCACATAAGCGCTGCCGCCGGGCAATTTCATTCGATGTTGCGCGACGAAATCTCGCAGCAGTTTGTCCATCTTTTTCATTAAAACCGGATCGCCATCAATCACAAAAGGCCCTTTACGTTCGATTTCGCGAATGCCTTCCGCTTTGACGTTACCCGCGACAATCCCTGAGAAAGCTCGACGCAGATTGGCGGCCAGCACTTGCGGTTTTTGATTCAGGTGCAAATCTAAACTCGCCATCGAATCATGGGTCGGCTCAAACGGCAACTGAAACTCAGGCTCAATTTTGAGTGACCAGTTGTAGCTGTAGGCGTCACCGGTGTCTTTGCGATGCTGACGTACTTTACCCATCGCCTGTTTCATTACTCGCGCCACTTCCGCCGGGTTGTCAATGATGATTTGGTAGTGTTTACGCCCTTCTTCGCCTAAGGTATCGCCGATAAAGGCATCGATTGAACGGAAGTAGGCTTCACTCTCTTTCGGCCCCGTCAAGACGATCGGCATCGGCTGTTCGGCGTTTTCCGGATGCATCATGATGCCGAGGATGTAAAGCAGCTCTTCGGCGGTGCCCGGACCACCGGGGAAGATGATGATGCCGTGAGCCATGCGCACAAATGCTTCCAAACGCTTTTCAATGTCAGGCATGATCACCAGTTCATTGACTATTGGGTTTGGCGGCTCAGCAGCAATGATTGATGGTTCAGTCAAACCAAGGTAGCGTTGATGGGCGTAGCGCTGCTTGGCATGACCAATGGCCGCGCCTTTCATCGGCCCTTCCATTGCACCCGGCCCACACCCCGTACAGATGTTCAGCTCACGCAGCCCGAGTTCGCTGCCGACTTCACGCGTGTATTGATATTCCGTCGGGTTGATAGAGTGCCCACCCCAACACACTACCAGATTAGGCTCTATGCCCGGGATCAACGCGCCCGCGTTGCGCAAAATAGCGAACACCAGGTTGGTGATGTGCGTGGCGTTGGTCAGATTCAAGCGCTGACTGTCGGCCAAATGCATGTTGACGTAAACGATGTCACGCAGCACGGCAAACAGGTGCTCTTGAATGCCCTTGATGATCTCGCCATCGACAAAAGCGTGCTCTGGCGGGTTAGTCAGTTCCAGCTTGATGCCGCGCTCACGGCGCATCACGTTGACATCAAAGGACTGATATTTATCCAGCAGCTCTTTGGAGTTATCGGTGTGGCTACCGGAGTTGAGTACCGCTAGCGTGCAGTTGCGGTACAGTTGATACAGTTCGCTAGAGGCGGTTTTTTTTAGGCGCTCAACTTCCAACTGAGAGAGCAGATCCATACTTCCTGCAGGGCTGATATGAGTAATCATAAGGCCTCCTTGCTTAGCGTTGTGGTTATTAGCATTGTGGTTAATAGTGGCAACCCGAGCCCTGTAGATAACGTCGCTGTAGAAATTGGCGAATGGAGTGCAGGCTGGATTGCTGCCACAGAGCCATGCTCTGTGGCACAAAAATCATGGGAGTTTTGTTAGCTTAGCAAAGGATGGCGGAAAAGAAACGTGATAACTAGTTGAAAAATCAGAACCTGACAGAAGAGTCAGGTTCGTCTGCTGTATTTTTGTGCAACTGTTCAGCGCCAGTCGAGCTGATTCAAGCCGCGTTGTTTACTCTCTTTGAGCATGGTGCCTAAGCGATCCACGACATATTCTGGGTTATCCGCTTCACCAAACGCGGTGGAAACCGCACTTAATGTGATGGTGATTTGTTGCTCGCGAAACTTAAACGGCAGTTTGCTGATTTCGCTTTGGATCTTTTTCACCAAGTTCAGCGCGTATTCATCGGTTTGCTCGGGAATCAGTAGAATGAACTCTTCGCCACCAAACCGGGCAACCGTGTCGGTATCTGCGGCGACTTTACGGATGGTGCGTGCAATGATTTTCAGCGCTTTGTCGCCGGCGGTGTAGCCGTAGCTGTCGTTAATGGCTTTAAAGCTATCGATGTCGAGCAGCACGACTCGTAAGTTGTGTTGCGCGCGGATCCAACGTCGATATTCCAGCTCTAAACGGTCATTAAACGCCGTGCGGTTATACACTTTGGTGAGTGGATCGAGCAGCATACGCTGCGCCTGATCCTCCAAGCGGCGGCGATAGTCTTGAGTGACGTCAAATACCGCTTCAAGCTGGTGCTGCCCGTATTGCAACCGCTCTTGCAGCACCTGTTCTTTTTCTTCAGCGAGGCTCAAGCGCTGCGAAAGTGATTCAATCTGTGCCAGAAGTGGTGAAACCGTGGCTTTGAGCTGCTCAAGTTCGGTGGCGCTGTCGACCGAAAAGCGACTTTTGGCCACCAGTTTGCCTAGCTCTTTATTAAATTGCTGGCGCTGCTCAAAGTAAGTTTGGCTTTGATCGACATTCTGATGGGAGGTTTTTAGATTGGCAGCAAGCGAAGCGTTGAGCTGTTCGAGAAACTGCTCTGACGCTTTACGCTCGAAATGGGTCCCTTCAATGACCAACTTCAAAACCTGCAAAGTGAGTTCGATCAACGCTTCCGCGGAGACACCGAGCAACAGCTTAGTGCGGATATCGAGCAGCAAATCGCCCGACTCGCCTTCAAAGTCCAACTCGGTAATTGCGTTTTGCAGCTCTGTCGCTAAGCAGTCCAGTTGATTTCTGTCGAGACTGTTTTGCTCATTAAAGTTGAGCCGAGAGTTTGAGGTGATAATTTTTAACGCGCGTTCATAGATATTGAGCAGTTTGACCGCGTGATCGACATTGCGCCCTTGGCCATGGCTAAACCCCATCAGGTTGCGCAGTTCGCGTTTGAGTTGCGCGGGCAAGCCCGCTACGCGTTGCAGGGTTTCGCCACTGTGCTTTAA
This sequence comes from Vibrio sp. S234-5, assembly GCF_000960595.1. Taxonomy (NCBI): domain Bacteria; kingdom Pseudomonadati; phylum Pseudomonadota; class Gammaproteobacteria; order Vibrionales; family Vibrionaceae; genus Vibrio; species Vibrio sp. S234-5. The sequence continues at coordinate 67,392 of NZ_JZAM01000209.1, read as the reverse complement.
TTGCTCGTCAAGAAAACTGGTCTGTTTATCCATAGCCACGGTTCGTTGTCTCAGCATTCTTTCCAGCACCACCAAGCGCGGGAGCAAACGACTGACATCTTTTTGTTGTTCCAGCTCGCGCTGGATAGCCTGTAAATTTTGACTCAGTGTAGCATCAGACACCTGACAGGCGGCACTCAGCGAAGTCACAATTCGCTTGAGAACAAGCTGTTCGCGTTTGAATTTGAGTGATGTGTCACGATGTGTCAGCCTGAGTTGGTCTAATTGACAACTCAACTGATGCAGTTGCGCTTGAATATCGGATTCCAAAATGCCCATTGTGAACGACAACACAGTCCATGTACTACTTAACGATGACCCTGATAATAACAAAAAACATTATAGCGTCATCTATTTGGCGGTTTAAGCGCGCGAGATTTAGCCATTTTTTAATAAATTTTTGAGGTTGTCCTCATTCTGGTAAGACGAGTGCATTTTGATTAACCCTTGATGGATCGCTTGTTGCGCGGCATCCCTTATGTTACCGGAGGCAAGACTCGCCGCGGGCGCGTTGTCGATAGCTTTTAGATAAACATAGTGACTGCTCTTATCCAACAAGCTGACTTCGCGTGCTAAGTGCGTGGCGAGCAGCAGCAGATCAAGCAACTCTTGGTCGTTGATTGCCGTGTAGGCGCGAGGTAAGAATGGGTAATCGGCCATGCCCATGCGCACAGTGCGGTTGATGTGGTGCACAGCGGCAAACTCATCAACCCAAGCTTGCACTTTGGCGAAAATGTCTTCGGCCGAATAATGACGTTCTGTGTTGGGCTCGATGTAAAGCAGGTTCGCGTCGGAAAAATGGTACAAGCGTGAAGGCTTGCTGATTTTGTCACTAAGAAACGTACCAAATGCCCGTTCGAGTTCTAAGCCCGCTTTGTACCCGTGCTGCACATACATGCTGCGCAGGAAGGGCAGGTCGATCATCACGAAGCGCAAACGGTCATTCAGCGGTTCATGGATCAGTTCCCCGAGTTGCCACTGCTCAAAGGTTTGATTGGTTTTACGCAGCGAATTGGACAGTTTCGCATTGAGCATGCGCAAGTTACGCAGTTTGGAGCGCGAATGGGTATAGAGATCGGCGGTGAGCTGTTCGATCTGCGTCGTTTGCCGCTGCAGTAGCACGCCTCGTCTCATCAGGAGTAAAAACAGTACCAGTGAGAGCAAAAACAGTGCAAAGGCGATTTTCTGGAACTTGGCGTGCTCGATGGTAATTTTTTCGAGCTGTTCAGCTTGGCCTGTATAGTGAATGGTTTGTTCGGCGAACTCTTTTTGCTGACGAAACGCATCTTCACTGATCTGATTGAGTTTTTTCTGTTCAATGCTCACTAACTGGTTGTAGTGCTTCAGGCTCTCTAGCGCCAAATCAAACTGTTTACCTTGTTCGTAGCCCAGCGATAGTAATTGATAGGCTTGTTGCCGGATCGTCAAATGTTCTTCTGCGGCGCTCGCGGTGATATCTAGTGCTTTGTTGGCGTTGGCGATGACCCCTTGGCTGTCGTTTTGATAGAAGGCCAAGCCGGATTTGAGCAGCGCCGCTTGCGCTTTTAGTTTCGGGATATCGGCAAATTCCAACACTTCAAGCGCGCGTTCCAGATATTGCTCCGCCAACGGATAGTTATAAAGTTGCAGGTAGGTTGCCGCGAGGCTTAGGCGAATGCTGACCACTTGCTGTACGTCGCGTGTCGAGCTGTCGTGATCCAGCACGTTAAAGTAGTGTACCAGCGCCAAATTGTATTTGCCTTGGCGAAAATAGATGTTGCCCATTCTCTCCATCACCTGAGCAAGGATAGGCGAATTGGGATAGCCATCATAAAAATCGGCCGCTTGCGAAAGGTATTCCAGCGCTTTGTCGAGCACGCGGCGCTCTTCAAACAGTTGTGCCAGCAGTCGATTCACTTTGGCGAGTCGCGCGCTTTTGTTGCCTTCAATCGCTTTCCAATAGCCAAACAGCAGTTCCGACAAGGCTAAGTTGTACTTTTGATGAGAGAGATAAAACTCACCGACGGCGATGTGGTAATCAATCAGAGTATTTTCAGAGCGGCTGTTTTTAATCAGCTCTTGTGCTTCGCCGTAGTAGCGCTCTGCTTGTTGCAAATCATTTTGCTGTGATGCGAGCAGCGCTTGCTGCATCAACAAGCGGTACTTGACGCTATCGGTCATCTGTAAAGAGGTGCTGGCGAGCTCCAACTGACTGCTGATTTCGTCTAACGCGCGTTTGGCTTTGAGGTAGTCTTTATCAAATTGCCACAACAACTGGGTACGCAGCAGCTTCACATCCAAATTGAGATAAGGCAGTTGAAAGGTTTTAGTCAGCTGTTCCGCGGTATTGAGCTGCACCAGCGCTGAACGGGTGTTGCCTAAAGCAAATTCCGCACGGGCGAGAATTTTATACGCTTCGACGCTGCCACTTGGCGTGCGCAGCGTGCGGTCGGTGTCGTCGCGAGAAATCGCGGAAGGGCTTTTTTCTTGGTTGTTGGTGAGTTCGCGCTGAGTCAGATAATTTTGCACGATTTTCTTTGCTTGGCTTGGCTCGATATCCACCAACTGCTCAGCCTCTGTCAATAAGACGGAAGAGAGCACCGTAGCGTGCAACTGCACGCTAAAAAGCAGAGCCAAAATGCCGACTAGACGTTGCCAACGCACCATGTTTAATCCCTCAACGCGATATCGTTACTGACGAGCCATACGCTGGTTGTGCGCAGGTTTTGCTTGTTGTGTGGAGCGGTAAGGGTTGATATCCAAACCACCACGACGGGTGTAACGTGCGTACACAGTGAGGCTCTGTGGCGCACAGTACTTCATGATGTCGGTAAAAATACGCTCGACGCACTGCTCATGAAATTCATTGTGCTCACGGAATGAGACCAAATAGCGCAGCAGCTTTTCGCGATCAATATGTTTGCCGTGATAATCAATTTCCACGCTGCCCCAATCGGGTTGATTGGTGATCAAGCAGTTCGATTTCAGCAGATGGCTGTGCAGCGTTTCTTGCACCACCGTCTGTCCCGCAGCATCTTGCAGTAGAGATTGGTCGAAAGCGTAGCTCTCGATCTCGATATCTTGATCGTCGATGCATTCGCCCGCCATGGTCACAATCGGTTGTTGTGTGTAGTGGCTAAGTGGATTGACCTCCACAGTCACGCGCTCACCCGCGCAGGCGGATAAATCATTTGTTAAGCGTTCAACCACCGCTTGCCAAGTGGCAAAGCGAGTCTGGTTATAGCTGTTGAGGTAGAGCTTAAAGGATTTTGACTCAATCAAGTTGGGGCTGGTGGCCGGAATATACACTTCGCCCACCGCGACTTGTGGCAAGCCTTTGCTGTTGAGCCAAGAGAGTTCGTACAGCGTCCAGATGTCGTGACCCATGAACGGCAAGTTAGCACCCAATTGCAGATCGTCGCGGTTGAGGCTGCGTGGGACAGGTTGAAGTAAACTTGCGTCGTATTGTGTGGCGTATTCGGTTTTTTTACCCAAAGTCAGGCCAGCCAGCTCTTTGGCGTCAGAATATTTGCTCATACTTGTGGTCATTTTCGATTAGAATGGCGGGAATTTTACTTAATCCATCGCTTAAAAGCCATCTTGCAACTCAGGATAACTAGGAGTTTTCATGACCAATCCAGTCTCACAAGCGCTTGCCGAATTCAGCCAGCGTTTTCAGCTGTGCTGGCAACAGACACATAATGAGCTGCCATGCAGTGACGATCTGGTTGATCTCGACTCTCCATGCATCCAACGCAAAACCGAACATCAAGTGTGGTGGCAGCCTGTTGCTTTGGACGAGTCGGCCGATTTTGCCAATGTCGAACGCGCGATCGAGCTCACTTTGCATGATGACATCAAAGCTTTCTACGGCAGTCAGTATGCGGCGGATATGAACGCCACTTGGCAAGGTAATGAGCTGACGCTGCTGCAAGTATGGAGCGAAGAGGACTTCAGCCGCTTGCAGGAGAACATTTTGGGCCATTTGGTGACGCAGCGCCGTTTGAAACTCAAGCCGACGGTGTTTATTGCCGTAACCGATGCCGAGTTGGACGTGATTTCCATCTGTAATCTCACGGGGAACGTGATCTTAGAAAGGCTTGGCACCGACAAAAGAGAAGTGCTTGCGCCAAATGTGGCGGAGTTTTTGGCGAATCTAGAGGTTGTGGTGTAAGTATGTACGTCGTTGAATTGCAATTTGAATGTTTTGATAACACAACGGTGAGCGCGGTCGACAAAGCGATTAACGGTTTGATGGATGCGCTGCGCTATAACGGCCAAGTGCTGGGGCGTGAGTTTCCGATTGTGATGGGCGATGGCGAGTTTTTTGTCCGCGTCGTGTGCCCGGAAAAAGAGAGTTTGCATCCTCGCTACCATTCGGATTTCGTGCGCGTGTGCTTGGACCGTTTGTCTGAAGCCGCGCTTCTAGCGCCGAAAATGCGCTTGCTGGGGCGGGATATCAACTCAGAACAAGCGGCCGATGAAGAGACACCAAGCTGGCAGGTCCTCTACACCACCTATGTGCACACCTGCTCACCGCTGCGTAGCGGTGAAACCTTGCTGCCGATTCCGTTGTATCGCAATGGCCCGACGTTAAACGGCGATCATAAAGCGGTGATCAAATGGCAAACGGAATGGCAAGCGTGTGATGAGATCCAGATGGCTGGCGGCTGCCGCGCTGAGCACGCCGCGCTGCATGAGATTTGTGATGTTGACAGTGTGCTGTTTCGTCGCGGCTGGGATTTGCGCGGGCGGATCGAGTACCTCACGCAGATCCCGACTTATTACTATCAGTATCGGGTTGGTGGCACCTCGCTGGCGGACGAGCAGAAGCGTAAATGTCCGAAATGTGGCGGTGAGTGGCTACAAGCGCAGGCGCTGCACGACATCTTCCACTTCAAATGCGATACGTGCCGTATCGTCTCCAATATCTCTTGGGATCACTTAAAGTAATCGCTGAAAATAAAAAGGGTTGACGTTTACACGTCAACCCCAATGATTTCTTGCTTTCGACGTTCGAAATTACCAGCCTTTTACTACGCCGCCTTGGAAGATCTCAGAAGCCGCTTTGTACACTTCTTCGGTTTGGTATGCTTTGACAAAGTTTTGTACGTTTTCCGCTTGCACGTTGTTTTGACGCGCCACGATCAGGTTAACGTAAGGTGACTCTTTGTCTTCGACAAATACGCCATCTTTTTGCGGAGTCAAATTGATTGAGCTCGCGTAAGTGGTGTTGATGATAGACAGAGCAACGTCGTCCAGTGAGCGTGGGAGCTGAGCGGCATCCAGTTCGACGATAGTCAGATTTTTCGGGTTACCAACGATGTCACGAACGGTAGCCAGTAGGCCAACTTTGTCACGCAGTTTGATCAGGCCTTGTTGCTCCAGCAGCAGCAGTGAACGACCAAGGTTGGTTGGATCGTTAGGAACAGCGATGCGCGCGCCGTCTTGGATTTCTGCTACCGATTTCACTTGCTTTGAGTAGCCTGCGATTGGGTAAACAAAGGTGTTGCCTGCGATAGTCAGTTTGTAACCACGGTCAGCGATTTGTTGATCGAGGTACGGCTTGTGTTGGAACGCGTTGACGTCGATAGAGCCGTCATCCAGCGCTGCGTTTGGTGTGACGTAGTCAGTGAAGGTCACTAGCTCAACATCTAGACCATATTTTTCTTTGGCCACTTTCGCCGCCACTTCTGCAACTTGGGCTTCGGCACCTGCCATCACGCCCACTTTGATCTTGCTGTTGTCTGCGGCTTTTTCACCACAACCAGAGAGAATCAGTGCTGAGGCAGCGGCGGCAATCGTCAATAAACCTTTGAGGCTAAATTTCATCGTAAATCTCCTTATATTTTTATCTTGCAATTCTTAGCGGTGGTCTACGCGGCGTACAATTGCATCGCCGATAGACTGAATAATCTGTACTAGCACAATCAACATGACGACAGTCACCGCCATGATCACCACGTCGTAGCGGTGGAAACCATAACGGATGGCGACATCGCCCAAACCGCCACCGCCAACGGTTCCTGCCATCGCGGAGTAGCTGACCAGCGTCACTAAGGTGATAGTGACAGAGTTAACAATGGTCGGTAGCGCTTCAGGAAGCAGTACCTTAGTGATAATTTGCAGTGGCGTAGCGCCCATGGCTTGCGCCGCTTCAACCAGACCAGACGGCACTTCCAGCAGCGCGCCTTCAATTAAACGGGCAACAAAAGGTATCGCACCTATGGTCAGCGGTACGATGGCAGCGGTGGTGCCGATAAACGTGCCTACCAGTAATTTCGTCACCGGAATAATCGCCACCATCAGCACCAAAAAAGGCACCGAGCGGCCTACGTTGACAATGGCGCCAAGGGTTTTGTTGAGTTTGGTGTTTTCCAACAAACCGCCTTTTTTGCTGGTGTGCAGAATCACGCCAAGCGGAATGCCGATCGCAAAACCGACTACGCCAGCCACCGCCACCATGTACAAGGTTTGCCAAGTTGCGCCCAGCAGGAGATCGCCATTTAAACTCAGCCACTGTGCAATCGTATTAAAGGACATAACCCAGTACCTCCACTTTTACGTTATGTTCGCGCAAAAATTCCAGTGCGGCGTTGTCGTCTTCTTCATTGCCAAACAGCTCAGCGACCATCATGCCAAACTTGACGCCGCCTGCGTAATCGAGATCAGAGCTGAGAATGCTGATATCAATATTGAATTTACGCGAGATCTGAGACACCAGCGGCGCGTCCACCGTTGCTCCGGTAAATTCCAGCCTGACCAGTGGATAGCTGCCTTCTACACGCTTTGACTGCAAGCGCACTTGGTAATCTTCCGGAATGGAGAGATCCAAGGTAGAGCGAATAAACGCGTGTGCCAGCTCGGTTTTCGGATGGGCGAAGATCTCGCCAACCGTGCCTTTTTCAACCAGTTCGCCGTCGCCAATGATCGCCACTTCGTGGCAGATGCTTTTCACCACATCCATCTCATGAGTAATAAGCAGCATAGTGATTTTCAGCTTGCGGTTGATCTCTTTCAGTAGTTCCAAAATCGAGTGCGTGGTCGCCGGATCGAGTGCGCTGGTGGCTTCGTCGCACAGCAGCACTTTCGGATCGCTCGCCAAAGCACGGGCAATCGCTACGCGCTGCTTTTGCCCGCCGCTGAGATTGGCAGGGTAGCTTTCCTGTTTGTCCGATAAGCCAACCAGTTTGAGCAACTGCGTCACTTTCTCTTTGATCTGCTCTTTGCTCTTGCCTGCCAACTCCAGTGGCAGGGCAACGTTGTCAAACACGCTGCGTGAGGAGAGCAGATTAAAATGCTGGAAAATCATGCCAATGTTGCGGCGTGCTTCGCCCAGTTGCGCTTTGCTGAGGGTGGTGAGGTCAACGCCGTCCACCACAATGCGGCCGCTGCTTGGCGCTTCGAGCATGTTCACGCAGCGGATCAGCGTGCTTTTCCCTGCACCCGATGATCCGATAACACCAAAAATGGTGCCTTCTGCGATATGTAAGTTGATGTTTTTCAAAGCATGTATTTCCTTACTGCCTTGATAAAACACTTTATTTACCTGACTAATTTCAATCATTTTTATACCTGTGCAGGGACAACAGAATAATATTTTGAGCGCTGGCTCACTTTTCAGATGATGCTATGGCTTTCACGTTTTCAAGTCAATAGATATTTTTACGTCTAGACGTCCAAACGTTTAGCGGTTTACCAATCAAATCGTCATTAGATAGAGAAGAATAGTCTATGCAGAGCGATTGAGCTGGCTGTGTGGCAGTTGAAACTCGCAAACGTCGCCTTTTCGGTTATAATCGCGCTTTAAGTTACCCTGTTGACAGAGATATAGATTTTGGCCAAACCTGCTGTTTTTTTAGATCGTGATGGCGTGATTAACGTCGATCATGGGTATGTTCACGATGAGCATGATTTCGAATACATTGATGGTGTATTCGCAGCGACCAAAGCCCTGCAAGAGATGGGCTACTTACTGGTTTTGGTCACCAACCAGTCGGGGATAGCGCGTGGTAAGTTTAGTGAAGATCGCTTTCTCTCTCTGACTCAATGGATGGACTGGAATTTCGCTGACAATGGGGTTGAGTTCGACGGCATCTATTATTGCCCGCATCATGCCGAGCACGGTATTGGCGATTACAAGCAAGATTGTGACTGCCGCAAGCCTAAGCCGGGCATGTTTATTTCAGCGCGTGATTTCTTGAAGATCGATATGGCCAACTCGATTATGGTGGGCGACAAAGCGGAAGATATGATGGCCGCTGACGCGGCTGGTGTCGGCACCAAGTTATTGGTGAAGACCGGAAAACCGCTCACAGAGCAAGGCGAAGCGCTGGCAACCGCGGTGCTGGAGAGCATCCGTGAGGTGCCCGAGTACGTGAAACAACATCTGAAAGGTCGCTAAGCGGCCTTTTTCTTCTCCAATGAGTGATCTTGACTCGATATGAATAAAAAGCTGACCATTTTAGACATCGCACGTTTGTCCGGCGTAGGGAAATCCACCGTGTCGCGAGTTCTGACCAATGACCCTAAAGTCAAACCAGAAACGCGTGCCAAAGTGGAGGAAGTGATTGCGGCGTCGGGCTATGTGCCGTCGAAATCTGCGCAGTCGATGCGCGGTGGCAGCCAGAAAGTGGTGGGCGTTATCATCTCGCGTCTCGATTCTCCCTCAGAAAATCGTGCGGTGAGCACCATGCTCAATATCTTCTACCAAGCCGGATACGATGTGGTGATCATGGAGAGCCAGTTTGACCGGGACAAGACCAATGAGCATTTGGATGTACTGCGGCGGCGCAATGTGGATGGGTTGATCTTGTTTGGCTTTACCGATTGTGACATGCAGCAAGTCGCCGAATGGCAACACCGCGTAGTGGTGATTGCGACCGAAGAGACCTCGGTCTCTTCAATTAACTACGACAACCAACGCGTGATTGAACTGGCGCTGGAGCATTTGCTGGCACAATCCCTGCGCCATATCGCGTATATTGGTGTCAATCCTGAAGACCGAACCACCGGTCTGGCACGTCTCAACGCCTATCGGAATTGGTGTCAGCAACATCAGCTGACGCCAGTTTATCAAACGGGCAAATTGAGCCATGAGAGCGCGTATCGTTTAGTGGATAAGGTCCTCACCGAGCAGACGCAGGCGATTGTCTGTGCCAGTGATACCTTGGCGCTGGGCGTGCTCAAACGTCTACAAGAACTCGGACGTGAAGAGGTCCGCGTGACAGGCGTCGGTGGCAATGAGCTGCTCTCTTTTCTCTTTCCCAAGATCTTCAGCGTTGATCCCGGCTACCACCTAGCGGGTGAAAAAGCCGCTAAGATGTTGATTTCCCAACTGAGTGGTCACGAAACCATCACCCATCTTACCCAAGCACCACTGATTCGCTAAGCGCTTCATTATAAAACGCTTTTCCAATTTACTGTGATCCTACTCAATTAATGGGACTGTTCCCATTTTGTTTATTTATGAAAACTGGCACTATTTAACCTGTAAATGGGAATGTTCCCATATTAAAACAACTATAATTGCATAAATCCATAAAATAGGGTGGACAGAGTTATGAGTAAGATAGCGCGCCAAGACGTTCAACGTCTGATCGAGCTGGTCGGGGGTAGCGACAACATTGCTAGCGTCAGCCATTGTCTGACACGTCTTCGCTTTGTGTTAAATGACACCGAGATTGCCGATGTAAAACAACTAGAAGCATTGCCTATAGTTAAAGGCTGCTTTACCAATGCGGGCCAATTCCAAGTCGTGATTGGTACTGAAGTGGATGCGGTATACAAAATTTTGCTTGAGCTCTCGGGCAAAAGTGAAGCCAGCAAAGAAGATGCTAAGTTAGCCGCTAGACAAAACATGAACTTTCTCGAGCGCGGGATCTCTCATTTGGCAGAGATTTTTGTCCCGCTGTTGCCTGCCATTATCACTGGCGGTTTGATCCTCGGTTTTAGAAACGTGATTGGCGACATCAAGATGTTTGATGGCCAAACGTTGACGGAAATCAGCCAATTCTGGGCGACAGTGCATTCCTTCTTGTGGTTGATTGGTGAAGCAATCTTCTTCTTCCTACCGGTCGGAGTATGTTGGTCGACGGTGAAAAAACTCGGTGGTACACCGATTCTTGGTATCACTTTGGGTGTCACGCTGGTGTCGCCGCAATTGATGAATGCTTATCTCATCGGTAAACAAGCGCCGGAAGTGTGGGATTTTGGCCTATTTGTGATTGAGAAAGTGGGTTACCAAGCTCAAGTGATTCCGGCCATGCTGGCGGGTGTGGTGTTGGCCCTTATTGAAACCAATCTCAAACGCATGGTCCCTTCTTACCTCTATTTGGTGGTGGTGCCGTTCGTCTCAATTATTCTGTCGGTTGTTTTGGCCCACTCAATTATCGGCCCATTTGGTCGTGAGTTAGGTAACTGGGTCGCTATTGCAGCGAAAGCAGCGATGACCGGTGATTTCGCTGTGCTGGGCTCAATGGTGTTTGGTTTCCTCTACGCGCCGCTGGTGATTACGGGTATCCATCACACCACCAACGCGGTTGACCTGCAACTGATGCAAGAGCTCGGTGGCACGCCGATTTGGCCGCTGATTGCGCTTTCGAATATCGCTCAAGCGTCTGCGGTGGTCGGTATCATTATCATCAGCAAAAAACATGGTGAGCGTGACATCTCAATTCCAGCCGCGATTTCGGCTTACCTCGGGGTTACGGAGCCGGCGATGTACGGCATCAACCTGAAATACAAGTTCCCGATGCTCAGTGCCATGATTGGTAGTGCTGTCGCGGCGGCCATCTGTGGTAGCGCAGGGGTGATGGCGAACGGCATTGGAGTCGGCGGTCTGCCGGGTATCCTTTCCATTCAGCCACAGTTCTGGGGAATTTATGCTCTGGCGATGTTGGTGGCTATCGCATTGCCAGCAGTGTTGACGCTTGCCTTCTATAAGCGCGCACAGGCGAAAGGAGAACTGGACCTTGTAAGCGCTTAAGCGCAACGCCTTTTGGAGTGGCGGCTTGCCACTCCTTTCTTTATTTTTGTGGTAAGTGAGAACAACTCCATGACGACAACGAATCAAGAGATGAGCTGGTGGAAAACCGCCACCATCTATCAGATCTATCCAAAAAGTTTCTGCGACAGTGGCGATAAAGGCACCGGTGATCTGCAAGGGATCATCAGCAAACTGGATTATCTGCAACACTTGGGTGTCGATGCTATTTGGCTCACACCCGTGTACCAATCACCGATGGTCGACAACGGTTATGATATTTCCGACTACTACGCCATCAACCCTGAATTTGGCACCATGGCAGACTTTGATGCCCTGCTCACACAGGCTCATGATCGCGGCATCCGAATCATTATGGATATCGTCGTGAACCATACCTCGACTGAGCATCATTGGTTCCAATCTGCGTTAGGGGACAAAAACAGCCCATACCGCGATTACTACATCTGGAAAGATCCGCAGGATGGCGGTGTGCCGAATAACTGGCAATCCAAGTTTGGCGGCAGCGCTTGGGCGTTGGACGAGAAAACCGGGCAATATTACCTGCATCTGTTTGCCAAAGAGCAAGCCGACTTGAACTGGGAAAACCCAGCGGTGCGGGAAGAGGTTAAGCAGGTGATTCGCTTTTGGGCAGAAAAAGGCGTCGATGGCTTCCGCCTTGATGTGATCAACCTGATTTCAAAGCAGCAGGATTTTTGCAGCGATGACGTCGGTGATGGGCGCCGTTTTTACACCGATGGCCCTCGGGTTCACGAGTATCTGCAAGAGATCAGTGCGGAAGTGTTTCAACAGCATGGCAGTGTTACGGTGGGCGAAATGTCGTCGACCACATTGGAGCATTGCCAGCGCTACTCCTCGCTCGATGGCAAAGAATTGTCGATGGTGTTTAACTTCCACCACTTGAAAGTGGATTACCCCAACGGGGAAAAATGGACCAAAGCACCGTTTGATTTTCTTCAGCTCAAACAGATCTTTAACCATTGGCAAACCGGGCTTAACGGAAAAGGCTGGGGCGCGATATTTTGGTGTAACCACGATCAGCCAAGAATTGTCAGCCGCCTCGGTGATGACCAGAGGTATCGAGTCGAGTCGGCGAAAATGCTCGCTGCGTCTGTGCACATGTTGCAAGGGACTCCTTACGTCTATCAAGGTGAAGAGATTGGTATGACCAACCCGGGCTACCGTCATATTAAGCAGTATCGTGACGTGGAAAGCACCAACATGTACCAAATCATGGTGCAGCAGCAAGGCGTGAGTCATGAGGAGATGATGGCGATTTTAGCGCAGAAATCTCGTGATAACTCGCGTACTCCAATGCAGTGGGATGGAAGTGAGAATGCAGGCTTCACACGTGGTAAGCCGTGGCTGGATGTCGCCAGCAATTATCCTGAAATCAATGCTCAAGCGGCGGTCGCGGATCTCGGCTCCGTGTTTTATTTCTACAAGCGTTTGATTGAGCTACGTAAGCAAGTGGCGGTGATTACCGATGGGGATTACTTGGATTTACTGCCAGAGCACAAGCAGGTTTTTGCTTACGCAAGACGCAACGCTAAGCAGCAGTTGATCTGTATCAACAACTATTACGGTGTGGATACCGAGTGCGTGCTCCCTGCGGATCTCGCCATGCAGCAGGCGAAATGTTTGCTGTCTAATTATCAGAATGTAGCCTCTGCGATGGCGTCTCATCATCAAATTCTCAGACCTTACGAGACACGGATTCTTCTGATTGAGTGCTAACCCCCAAAAGGCGACTCAAAAAAGGCTTGGTTCACCCAAGCCTTTTGTTTTTACAGCGGTAGCGAGTCCAACCATACAGTGTTCGTAGACAATGGCTTGCCATCCACAGCTAACCTTTCAGTTTGTTCTAAGATACCAAATGTTGGGTTGTACCAGAGAGCTGTGCTGCGTACAAATTTCGGTAACTCTTTCTCTGCACAGTTAAGAGTATAAGTGTCTGTATTAGTAATCGGTGCTGCTTCGATACGCTTATTTGCAATAGTAATGGTTTTCCGTTCACTAGTTTCAACTCTTTTTTGTTGCAAAATCAGCTTGCAAGAGGACTCATCGTCTAAATTACTCAACTCAGGGACATCGGCAAAATCAGCGAGTAATGTCTTTAATAGGGGGACTGAAAATGACAAAGTACTGCTGTTTGTAGTGTCACTCCACCCACTGATTTTATTGCCGTCCGTTTGGATCGTTTTCGAATATTGAAGCATGAGTGCCCGAGCTAATCTGTCGTTAGAAGGATTAGAAGAATCGGCAGACAAATCAATATAAAAATCGATTATCTCACGTAAATAACCATCGTTGCCAACATAGAAAATAGATTGACCATCTTTTGGGCCATCAGAGTTTGTTGTTCGGAAGAAGGTATTATTACCAGAATTAATCAGCGAGTTAAGCAAATTGATCAGCGGAGAATTATCTTCTTCCTGATCTAAAATCAGTTGTAAAAGGGAATCGCCACTGTGTTTTTCAAAGCGCACTGATAAGTCATCTTGCGTTACGCCATTGACCATCTGACTATAATGAAATTCCGCGGCGCTATTTGGAGAAAATTGAGAGTCGATAATTGGATAATCAAATCGAACTTCTGGTGGTTTGATGTCTGGTTTGCCGGATGATTCAGAAGAACTGCCGTTACATCCAGTAAGAGCAATAGCGGCGAGAGTCATAAGAGCGAAGTTTTTTAGCATACAAATAATATCCGGAATAAGTTTAAGTGATAGGCTGTATAAGATAGAGGGATTGTATGGGCCGTCGCTATCAGTTAGCAAAAAATAAACTGACACAGATAGTTATGAATGCTTAATTTATATTTAAGTTTTTGTTTTTAAAATGATATTTATCCTTTAAATAACCTGACCGATATTGCTGTTTTGGTGTGCTTAGGGAGTTTTAGATGGTGATCTTTGCAACTCAGTACCGATCTTCTCACAATACGCTTTAACCACCGGACGCCAAGTTTCAATCACGCTCGGATCATCTAAGTTGTTGCCCAATTTTTGCCAAGGTTGATAGCAAGTGTCAGACGATTCTGGCTGCGCCAAGCGTTCAAACAACTGCTCTGTCGATAAAATGCGTGAGAGCGCGACAATCGAGAGCATGTAGTTGAGACGAAATGGCTCTGTTTTTCCTTGTCGATGGGAAATATCCGACAGCAAGAGATAGATAAAGGCGTTGTCGATTCTCGAGCTGCCAACGGGAGTACGCAAAAAATCGTAGGCAGAATCAAAACTGCTGACTTTGAAATGGAGAATGCCCAGCCAAACGGTCAACTCCTCAGGCAATTGAGCGAAATAGGTTTGCAGTACTTCCAGCGCTCTTTTACGGGTATCCGTGTCTGTTTCAACCAGAGCGAAATACCTTGCAATATACAATGCGGTAAATTCATCGGTGGGTCTGATTTCACCCTCAGCCATGGCTTTATCTAACTGCTCGAGTTCTCCTTTATTCCTCAGTGCCCAGTCATAGCCCGTTGGTACGGGAAGGTTAAAAAAGCGCGCAATGTCTTGTTGTAGCGCCAGTAAACTGCTGCTGAGATCTTCAACATCCAGCAAATAAATGGCTTTAAACACCACCTTCTCTGATCTGGAAGACTGAATCCGTGCTTCAGCTTGGAGATGCTGTTGGTCTTGCGTGTCTTTTAAGCGAATGTTTAATACGTAGTCACTACGACGAACATTTTTGGCACCAGGGAAATAAGGGCCGTGTTCGAGTGGAGAAACGAAATAATCTGGCGAGTCCTGATTGACGATATCGGTGTATGGATACTCAATCTGTTGCTCTAAGATCAGTGCTTTGATCGCTTTGCGATGTGAGCTCGCTATAGGCCCAATGGCATCGACTCGATTGAGCAACAACTCTCGCAGTTGAATCGCTTGATGCTCACGCGCTTTTTCGATGGCTGTCTGCTTCTCATGCCAATAAAGGTAACTCAAGGTGCATGCGACTAGTGCGAATACGGCGCACAGCAAAGAGAGAAGACGTATTGTCTGGGGATAGCGTGAGAAAATTTTAGTCTCTGGTTGCGGGGAGGCGCTAGACGATGGTTCGGCAGCGGGATCAGGAGATGGCGTTTTCAGGGCGATATGACCCAAACTGAAGAAGTAACCTTTACGCGGATAAGTGACG
This sequence comes from Vibrio sp. S234-5, assembly GCF_000960595.1. Classification (NCBI taxonomy): domain Bacteria; kingdom Pseudomonadati; phylum Pseudomonadota; class Gammaproteobacteria; order Vibrionales; family Vibrionaceae; genus Vibrio; species Vibrio sp. S234-5. The sequence goes on along the minus strand of NZ_JZAM01000209.1, from coordinate 52,232 downwards.
AGGATCTTGGTGGCGTCTTCCGCGGGTAAGTGTTTCTGTAGCAGGGCTCTTAACGTTGAAATGCGGTTAGTAAGAACATTGCGCGAGATGAAATCGCTTTGCCAAATTGTCTGAATGATGGCGTCGGCAGAGAGAGGCTCACCGACATGGGTAAGAAGCAGTTCAACTAACTCGGCTGTTCTAGGTTCGAGATCGATGATTTCGTCGTCGAGAGCAAGCGTTCTGGTGATAGGGTCATATTCTAACTGGCTGATTAGAATATGACATTGTTGCTCTTTTGCTGTGGTTAAAAAGTCTTGCATCGCACTGGGTTACTTCATGAACACTGCTGATAGTGTATAGCACTTTCATAAGCCAAAACAGGACAACGCGTCATAAGCATGACGTCAAGAATAATTCACTTTGTAACGGTGGGGCTTATGATTCATGGCAAGCACTAGGTTTAAAGCAAAAGCACCGAGAATCGAGAGTAAAATCGTGTTTGGCGTGACAAAGAAAAACGAGGCCGTCAGAATTGCCGCATCAATCGCCATCTGAGATTTTCCTACCGAAATGCCGAATTTGTCCTGAACATAGAGACACAAGACATTAAAACCACCAAGACTGGAACGGTGACGAAACAAGATGAGCATTCCCAATCCCATGAAAAGGCCGCCAGCAATCGCGCAGTAGACCGGATGGATGTTATCGACAGAAATGACTAAATACAGGTTATCGGCAAAAATAGAGACTAAAGCGCCAGAAATCGCACTATTAAAAGCAAATCGTCTGCCATAACGTCGCCATGCAAGTAAATAGAAAGGGCAGTTGCTCAAAAAGTACAACAATCCAAACGTGAATGGAGTAAACTGGGACACCAGCAATGCGAGCCCCGTAGTGCCACCAGTGAGAAGATGTGCCGATTGCAGAAAGAAGACGCCTTGGGCGACCAGAAAGGTGCCGGTCAAGATAGCAATCCAGTCCTCTTTGTGTGAGTGTTTTTCCATCAGTTCCTAAATTTAATGCGCAATAAGGGGCGAGCATAGTAGTCAAAAGCTGATCTTTTCGGTAGCTAGACGACTAAAATTAGGGTAAACCTATGTAATTGTTGTTTTACAGGGTGTAAAACGAAAATATTGACAGTTGAAGTCGCATCCTTGTCATCATCATCGGTGAAGATGAATCTTCTCAAATGTCATCATGAAAAAACTGCATAAGAAAAGTGAACTTTTCTCTTTATGACCTGGATCAAATTATGTAGAATGCGCGCCATTACGGTGACGAAAACGTTTGCGTTGGGTCATTTGACAGTTTTTTTGCAACTTTCAGTCTAATCTGAGTCAGGAGATACAGATGCTTAAGCGTGATATGAACATCGCTGATTACGATCCGGAGCTATTCGCAGCTATCCAGGAAGAAACCCTTCGTCAGGAAGAGCACATCGAACTGATTGCTTCTGAAAACTACACCAGCCCACGTGTAATGGAAGCGCAAGGTTCTCAGCTAACCAACAAATACGCAGAAGGTTACCCAGGTAAGCGTTACTACGGCGGTTGTGAGTACGTTGATAAAGCAGAAGCTCTGGCGATTGAGCGTGCGTGCCAACTGTTCGGCTGTGAATACGCAAACGTCCAGCCGCACTCGGGATCTCAAGCGAACAGCGCGGTATACATGGCACTGCTTAACCCAGGCGATACCGTGTTGGGCATGAGCCTAGCGCACGGCGGTCACTTGACTCACGGTTCACCAGTTAACTTCTCTGGTAAACACTACAACGTCATCCCTTACGGCATTGATGAAGCAGGCCAAATCAATTACGACGAAATGGAAGCCCTTGCTTTTGAGCACAAACCGAAGATGATCATCGGTGGTTTCTCGGCTTACTCTCAAATTGTTGATTGGAAGCGCATGCGTGAAATCGCGGATAAAGTCGGTGCTTACCTGTTTGTCGATATGGCGCACGTTGCCGGCCTAATTGCGGCAGGCGTTTACCCAACACCCGTTCCACACGCGCACGTTGTGACCACCACAACACACAAAACGCTCGCTGGCCCTCGCGGTGGTTTGATTTTGTCAAACGCAGGCGAAGAGATGTACAAAAAACTGAACTCAGCGGTATTCCCTGGTGGTCAAGGTGGTCCTTTGATGCACGTGATCGCGGGTAAAGCGGTCGCATTTAAAGAAGCGATGGAACCTGAGTTCAAAGCCTACCAAGAGCGCGTGGTGAAAAATGCCAAAGCGATGGTGGCACAATTCCAAGCGCGTGGTTACAAAATCGTATCAAACGGCACTGAAAACCATCTGTTCCTTGTTGATCTGATCGACAAAGAGATCACGGGTAAAGATGCAGATGCCGCTTTGGGTGCAGCAAACATTACGGTAAACAAAAACTCAGTGCCAAACGATCCACGTAGCCCGTTTGTGACTTCTGGTATTCGCGTTGGTACGCCAGCGATCACTCGCCGTGGCTTTACTGAAGCCGATGCTACTAATCTGGCTGATTGGATGTGCGATGTGCTAGATAACATCGGTAATGATGATGTGATTGCAGCGACTAAAGCGAAAGTTTTAGAAATCTGTCAGCGTCTGCCAGTTTACGCATAAGTATTAAAGTAATAAGACAAAGGCTTCCCATGCGGAAGCCTTTTTGTTTACTCAGAAAGATCAATCGAATAGAGATTACTTCTCTTTCGAGATACTCAACAAAGAGCCTGATTTACACTGAAATGAGTAGTAGCTTGACGTCTCGCTAAATTTCCCCAACCCTTCACCATCACAATAATCGATATTGATGTCACGCATGGTGTTAAGCGTTTCTTCGCTGTTCAGCGCAAATTTTGCGCCATCGGCGCAGACAATACGTACACGACCATCTTTGCTCACTGAATAGATTTTGACTTCCGTGTTGCACAATTCAAAAGACGCTTCGCGATAATTATCTTGCGCGGTATTTTGCTGCGCACAACCCGCCAGTAGGGCAGTAGAGAGCAGAGCGATAAATCCAAACTTATTCATTCAATAAAATCCTTTGTGTTGGGAATGCCAATGAGCATAGTCAACCGAGATGATATGCACTTGCATCAAGCCTATATAAATGGCGCTGGGATGGCAACCCATAGCAAGGTTAAACCTCAGTGGCGCAGATAAGATGAGACAAATAAAAAGGCTGAACGTGATATACATTCAGCCTTTGCAACACTACGGACGGTTATTTGACTTCCAGCCCTTGTGCTTGCATATCCGCATGGTAAGAAGAGCGTACAAACGGTCCACAAGCGGCATGGGTAAAGCCCAGTTCTAACGCGATCTCTTTGAGTTCATCAAACTCTTCTGGTGGAACGTAACGTTCAACAGGGAGGTGATGGCGGCTTGGTGCCAAGTATTGGCCGAGTGTCAGCATGGTGACACCGTGCGCACGTAGATCTTTCAGTACTTCGATGATCTCTTCTTTGGTTTCACCTAAGCCCATCATCAGGCCTGATTTAGTCGGCACACTAGGATGCTGCTCTTTGAATTTCTTCAGCAAATCCAGTGACCACTGATAATTGGCACCTGGTCGCGCTTTACGGTAAAGACGCGGCGCGGTTTCCAAATTGTGGTTAAACACATCTGGCGGATTGTCTTTCAATGCCTCTAACGCAACGTCCATGCGGCCACGAAAGTCCGGTACCAGTGTTTCGATGCGAATGTGTGGATTGAGTGCGCGGATTTCTCGATTACAGTCGGCAAAGTGCTTCGCGCCGCCATCGCGTAGATCGTCACGGTCAACCGATGTCACCACCACGTACTTGAGCTTCATGTCGGCGATGGTCTTGGCTAACTTGGTCGGTTCTTCCGCTTCTGGTGGTAATGGTCGGCCATGAGCTACATCACAGAATGGGCAGCGACGGGTGCAGATTGCGCCCAAGATCATAAAGGTGGCGGTGCCGTGGTTAAAACATTCAGCAAGGTTAGGACAAGAAGCCTCTTCACAAACGGAATGGAGATTGTTTTTACGCATGGCCGCTTTGATGTCTTGAATACGTTGACTGTCAGAAGGCAGTTTAATCTTCATCCAAGCGGGCTTGCGCAACATCTCTTTCTGCTCAGTCGGCATGTTCTTGACTGGAATCAGGGCCATTTTGTCAGCGTCACGATATTTAACGCCTTTTTCCATCTGAATTGGTTTACTCATGCTTCTCTTACTTCTGCTTCTGTGCTGAATGTCACTTGCTCGTAACCAAGCAAATTGACCAGTTCTTTGATTAGTTGCTGCTCTATCGTTGCAAGTTCGTTGGGGCCTCCAAGCTCACTCACTTGGACCATTTCCATTCCTTGATAACCGCAAGGGTTGATACGCAGGAAAGGTGAGAGATCCATATTGACGTTGAGAGCCAAACCGTGAAATGAGCACCCTTTACGGATACGCAGGCCCAATGAGCAGATCTTTTTTCCATCCACGTAGACGCCCGGAGCATCCGGCCGTGCTGCAGAATCGATATTGTAGGCTTTTAGGGTATTAATTACGAGATTCTCTATCGTAGTGACGAGATCGCGCACCCCTAATTTTTTGCGACGAAGGTTAATCAAGAAGTAGACCACCAATTGCCCCGGTCCGTGATACGTGACCTGTCCGCCTCGATCACTTTGCACCACAGGAATATCTCCCGTGTTGAGCAAGTGCTCGATTTTCCCAGCTTGACCCTGAGTAAACACTGGGTTGTGTTCCACCAACCACACTTCGTCGCGGGTCTCTTCGCTGCGTTGGTCGGTGAATTGGTGCATCGCCTGCCAGACTGGGGAGTAGTCTTGTCTACCGAGGCGCTTTACTACCAGTTGATTGTGCATACTTTATCCTGTCGTCGCTTAATAAAGTTTTTGCATTATAAACCTGTTCAACAGTTTGAACTATATGTCTGTAACAGGTTTTTAACTCATTAGTGGAAATTTTTATATCTATCTATCTGATAAATATAAAGAAAGCAGCGAAATGCTGCTTTCAAAAAAAATTTAATCTATCAAAAAATTACAGAACCATGCGCACGATATCAATCTCACCCAGCTCTTTATACAGGGTTTCGACCTGTTCGATAGAGGTGGCGGTAATATTGATGGAAACGGAGTGGTAATTGCCCTTCGCACTCGGTTTGACCGCTGGGCTGTAGTCACCCGGCGCGTGACGCTGGATCACAGCCAGTACTTTTTCTGGTAGTTCAGGCTTAGCGTAACCCATGACCTTGTAGGTAAACGAACAAGGAAACTCAAGAAGATCTTTTAGTTTGGCGTCAGAGTTGATGGTTAGCATTGAGAATAACTCCAGGTTGATATTCGGTTGTGCGGGGCGAAATAGTACTGTCTATCGGTTTTGATCTCAAGAGTAATAAAGCCGCCCCAAAGGCGGCTTAAAATAACTCATTGTTTTATTTTAGAACAGGCTCTTGAGCAGCAGCACAATGTAATCCCATAGTCGGCTGAACAGGCTGCCTTCCTCGACTGTTTCCAATGCCATCAATGGATATTGCGCGACATCTTCGCCGTCGGCTTGATAGTAAAGCTTACCGACGATGTCACCTTTTTTGATTGGGGCTTGTAGCTCTTTCTCCAGTACAAAGCTAGCGGTGAGATTTTTTGCTTGTCCGCGTGGTAGGGTGACATAAGTATCTTCATTAACACCGAGCGCTAAGGTGTCTTTGTTGCCCATCCAGATTTTTTCTTCGACAAATGTTTCTCCCGCTTTGTGCGGTGCCACTGTTTCGAAAAAGCGGAAGCCGTAACTGAGCAGTTTCTTGCTCTCAGATTTACGGGCGTTCATATCTTTGGTGCCCATTACAACCGCGATCAAACGCATTTTGCCTTCGGTCGCTGAGCTGACCAGGCTGTAACCTGCGTTATCAGTATGGCCAGTTTTGATACCGTCCACGTTCATGCTTTTATCCCACAGCAGGCCGTTGCGGTTGTACTGAGTAATGCCGTTGTAAGTGAATTTTTTCTCAGCGTAAATACGGTACTCTTCGGGCACGTCACGGATCAGCGCTTGACCTAAAAGGGCCATATCATAAGGGGTTGAATAGAGGTTTGGGTTGTCTAGGCCATGCACGTTGGCGAAGTGGGTATTGCTCATGCCGATTGAGCTTGCCCAGGCATTCATCAAATCAACGAAAGCATCTTCTGAACCGGCAATGTGCTCTGCCATGGCGACACACGCATCGTTACCGGATTGAATAATGATGCCGCGGTTGAGATCTTTCACTTTGACCGTGGTACCGACCTCAATGAACATTTTTGACGAATCAGGGAAGTTTTTTGCCCAGGCGTTCTTGCTGATCACCACATCGTCTTCAAGGTTGATGTTTCCTCGGCCTAACTCTTGGCCAATGACATAGCTGGTCATCATTTTGGTCAGGCTGGCTGGCGAGAGTTTAGTGTCCATCTCTTTTTCAGCTAGAACCTTGCCTGAATGGTAATCCATTAGAACAAAACCTTTCGCGGCGATCTGTGGTGCGTCTGGAACCACGACGGGAGCAGCAGAAACTGAGTGAGCTAGCGTTGCAGAAAATGCAAGGGAAGAAACGAGAATAGATTTCACAAGTTTTGTCGTTTTGTTCATGGTAATTCTATTTTTTGGTTAATTGTCCATATCTTAACAGATTCGTACTGTAAGTCAGAGCGTCTAACACTAGAAAGTGTTGTGCCGTATGTCAACGTGCCACGGTGTACTTTTTGATGAAGGCGCTTTGGTAACCCGCTAACTTAACCTGATCGAGCAGTTGTTGCGTCAGAGAATAGTCAGTAAATGGCCCTAACATCAGCCTATGTGTCTCGTCGTTACTGTCGAGAAACGCCTCGACCTTGAGGCTTTGACTCAAATCTTGCGCTAAAGTTCGCGCTCTTTCCGCGGATTTTGAACTCAGCACTTGCACTGTGTAGCGTGGGTGATTTTGTAGCGATTTCGCATCGGTTGGTGGGGCAAACGTCAGCACTTCAATCTCAACATTCGCTGTGCCCGTTTTGAGCACGTCCAACTTATAGGCAGCGGCGTAGCTCAGATCGATGATCCTGCCTTCGTGGAACGGGCCGCGATCATTGACTCGCACTATGGTGCTTCTGCCGTTATCTTTATTGGTGGCTTTGACGTAACTAGGCAGTGGCAGGGTTTTGTGTGCGGCGGTCATCGAATACATGTCGTAGATCTCGCCGTTTGAGGTTAAATGCCCTTGAAATTTGGAGCCGTACCACGACGCAATGCCAGATTCGCGAAAGCCTTTGGCATCGCGAACGATCTTATACTCCTGACCTCGCAGCGTGTAGTCGCGATTTCCGCCCAAACTGTAAGGTTCGTAGCGAGGATGCGCATCTTCGATGTGCGCGACTGAAATGGGTTGTTCCGGCGCGACGTCCGATTCTAACGCGTAACGTCCGGTCGGTGCAGAGCTGCATCCTACCAATAAGATCATAGCAAAGCTGAGCAGCGATAAATGGGTCGAATAGTGCATTAGGTCGCCTTTGAGAATGCTTTACGATGGGTATGGATTGACATCAAAATGCCAAAACCGGCCATCAAGGTCACCATGGAAGTACCACCGTAGCTGATAAGGGGGAGCGGTACACCCACCACAGGCAATATCCCACTCACCATGCCGATGTTGACAAAAATATAGACGAAGAAACTGAGCACCACACTGCCTGCCATCATGCGGCCAAATGCGGTTTGCGCTTGCGAAGCCAAGTATAAGCCGCGGCCGATGATAAACAGATAAAGTGCGAGTAATAACAAGAAACCGACCATGCCCCACTCTTCGGCAATCACCGCAAAAATAAAGTCGGTATGGCGTTCTGGCAAGAACTCAAGCTGCGATTGGGTGCCTTGCAACCAACCTTTGCCCGAGATGCCGCCTGAGCCAATCGCTATCTTACTTTGAATGATGTGATAACCCGCGCCGAGCGGATCTGATTCTGGGTTAAACAGTGTTCGTACGCGGGTTTTCTGGTATTCGTGCATCAAGAAAAACCATAACACAGGTATGAATCCGCCCAGTGCGACCGCTGCTGCTGCGATAATGCGCCAACTGATGCCAGCAAGAAAGATAACAAAAATGCCTGATGCAGCAATGAGGATGGATGTACCTAGGTCGGGTTGTTTAGCGATCAAAATAGTCGGCACAAACACCATCGCCATGGCGATGCACAGTGTTTTGAACGTCGGAGGGAGAGGGCGACGTCCTATGTAACGCGCCACCATTAACGGGACGGCAAGCTTGAGCAGTTCTGAGGGCTGGAAACGGACAAAGCCGAGGTTGAGCCAGCGCTGTGCGCCTTTAGACGCTTCACCAAAGAACAGCACACCTAGCAGTAAAATGACGCCAGTGACAAACATCAATGGTGCTAGAGTTTCGTAGGTACGCGGCGACAGCTGCGCCAACACCAACATCACCACGGTGGCTAACACCATACGCATGGCTTGTCGGTCCATCATTGCCAAATTTTGTCCACTGGCGCTGTACATCACCACCAGGCCAAAGCCCATAAGAACAAAAATACCCAACAGCAATGGTAAATCGATATGCAGGCGTTCAAACATCGCCCGGTTTTTACCTGTGGATGGATCAAGCTTCATTATCGTTTGACCTCGTTGCTTTCTTTATCAAGCAGTGCTTTATCGAAAATCCGTCGCACGACCGGAGCGCCATTGGAGGAGCCACCGCCCGCATTTTCCAGTACCACGGTAACGATGACCTTAGGATCATTGAACGGAGCGAAACCAGTAAACAGAGCGTGATCACGTAAATGCTCAGCAATCTCATCGGCTTTGTACACTTCATCTTCCGCTAGGCCAAAAACCTGCGCGGTGCCAGATTTCCCCGCCGTCATGTAAGGCATATTGGCGAAATGGCGTCGCGCGGTGCCTTTTTTACCATGGTTGGCCAACCGCATCCCTTCTTTGGCTAGGCTCCAATACTTATCCGCCACGTTTTGAATCGGTGGAGAAGTTTCGTAGTCTGAGAGCTGACGAGTGTCGAATGCTTCGCCATTTTCAATCGTCGCGCGCAGCAGGTGAGGTGCGGTGACGTTGCCTTCTTTCACTAGCACGGAAGTCGCTTTAGCCAATTGCATTGGTGTCGCAGTCCAATAGCCCTGACCGATACCGACCGGAATGGTGTCGCCTTTGTACCACGGCGTTTTATGACGTGACATTTTCCAATCACGAGTGGGCATGTTGGCCTTACTTTCCTCAAAAATATCGATGCCGGTGTAGTCACCAAAACCAAACATGCTCATCCAATGCGACAGTGTGTCGATCCCCATATCGTAAGCGATTTGATAAAAGAAGGTATCGACTGACTCTTCAATCGATTGCACTAGGTTGACTCGGCCATGCCCCCAACGTAACCAGTCGCGAAACGCACGGGTGTCGGAGTTGGGGATGCGCCAATAGCCTGGATCGTTACGTGTAGTAGTCGGCGTGACAATGCCTTCTTGCAGCGCCGCAACCGCGATAAAGGGTTTCACCGTTGACGCGGGCGGGTAGATCCCTAAGGTAGTACGGTTGACTAGCGGGCGATTTTTGTCGTTGAGCAAATCGGCGTAGCCTTTGCCTGAGATGCCATGGACGAACGCATTCGGGTCATAGCTTGGGCTCGATACCATGGCCAGAATGCCGTTGTCTTTCGGATCGAGCACAATGGCGCTGCCGCGGCGGCCATCAAGTAGTTGATGGACATACAGCTGCAACTCAATATCAATATTCAGCACGATATCTTTGCCGGGAACTGGCGGGACAAACCTGAGGGTGCGGATCACGCGTCCACGGCTGTTGACTTCGACCTCTTGGTAGCCCGCCGTACCGTGTAATAAATCTTCGTAGTACTTCTCGATGCCGAGTTTACCGATGTCTCGTGTTGCCTGATAGTTGGCGTCTTTCTCTTCGTCAATCAGGCGCTGCATATCTCGGTCATTGATGCGAGAAACGTAACCAATAACGTGAGTTAACACTTCGCCGTAAGGGTAGTAGCGTTTGAGCGTGCCGCTCACTTCGACGCCGGGAAAACGGTATTGATTGACGGCAAACATCGCCACTTGTTCTTCCGTCAGTTGGGTGAGGATCGGCACCGATTTAAAACGTCGGGTGCGTTTACGCTCGCGCTCAAAGCGTTCAATTTGCTCTGGGGAAATATCGACAATCGTCTGCAGTTGCGCAATGGTTTCCTCCATGTTTTTGACTTTTTCAGGGGTGATCTCTAAGTCAAAAACCGGACGGTTTTCCGCCAGCAGCACGCCATTGCGGTCATAAATCAGGCCACGATTGGGGGCGATCGGAACAACTTTGATGCGGTTGTCGTTTGAGCGGGTTTGGTAATCTTGATATTGGTTGACTTGAATGTTGTACAAGTTAGCGACCAATACGCCCATCAAAGCGATGATGCCAATAAAAGAGACAACGGCACGACGGGCAAACAATCGTGCTTCGGCTTGGTAATCTCGTATCTGACTTCGGCGTTTCCGTATCATTAACGCAGGTTCTCAGGGTTAGACAGACAATTATTCACGGTGATAAGGGTGATTCGCCGTGATACTCCATGCTCGGTACAAGCTTTCCGCCATCACCACGCGAACCAGTGGGTGAGGCAATGTCAGGGGCGAGAGTGACCAGCTCTGCTCTGCTGCCGCTTTGCAAGCCGGAGCCAGACCTTCAGGGCCGCCGATCAGGATGGAAACATCGCGACTGTCGAGTTTCCAGGCTTCTAGCTGCTCGGCTAATTGTGGCGTGTCCCATCTTTTGCCGGGAATATCCAACGTCACGATGCGGTTGCCTTTGGGCACCGCGGCCAGCATCGCTTCGCCCTCTTTTTGTAAAATTCGTGCGATGTCGGCATTTTTCCCTCGTTTTCCCGCTGGGATCTCAATCAGTTCCAGTGGCATATCGTGCGGGAAACGGCGACGGTATTCTTGGAATCCTTCTTCGACCCATTTCGGCATTTTGGTGCCAACGGCGATGAGTTGAATCTTCAAACCATTAACCCCAAAGCTTTTCTAGTTGATAAAGTTGGCGCTGCTCTTCTTGCATTACGTGTAACATGGCGTCGCCCAGATCGAGAACGACCCATTCGCCTTCTTTCTCACCTTCCATGCCAAGTGGTGTCAGCCCCACTTTCTTCACTTCTTCTGCAACGTGATCAGCGATAGAAGAAACATGACGCTTCGAGTTTCCACTGCAGATGATCATAAAATCGGTCACACTCGATTTGCCCTCAACGTTGAGAACAACGATGTTCTCCGCTTTCATGTCGTCTGCTTTATCGGCCAAAAAGTCTTTCAGTTGTTCGCGAAGCACTCAAATTTCCTCGGTGTGTATCTGTTGATTCAACTATTCATTCAGTAAGGCGCGCAATATAGCACGCTTTTACGCTTTACAAGCCAACTCTGCGTCAGGCAGGCACATCTCCAAGCTTAATTGATGAAGAAGTGGCCACTCCGATTGTTCATATTGGGTTTTGGCTAGCAGCTCTGCCTGAGTAAGTAGCTGCAACAGGCACTGAAGGCGTTGGCAAGTCAATCGAGTTAGCGCTGCATGGTAGAGTGGCCTTTTGTTTGACCACACTTTATGTTGCTCAAAAATAGCGTTGAGCGGCAACTGAGCCGACAAAGCCTGCATTTTGAGTAGTAGCATCAGTTCTTTTTGTAGTGAGCGCAACAAGATGACGCTTTCTACTCCTTCCGCAGCGAGTTGACGCAGGATTTTCTGGCAGCGATTGGCTTTGCCTTCGAGTAGTGCGTCTATCCAGTGGAAGGGGGTGAAATGGTTGTGACGACTGAGAGACTCTTCCAGACGAACCAGGTTCAGCACGCCGTCAGGGTAGAGCAGTGCCAGCTTTTCTAAGCTTTGCACTAACGCAAATAAGTTCCCTTCGTGCCATTGTGCCAGCATTTGCACCGCTTGCTGATCGGGTTTGAGTCTGAGTTGGCGGCAGCGGCCTTGGACGAATTGTGGCAAACGTGCCATATCAGGAGTTTGGCAACTGACCCAATGGCCATGTTGCGTGAGCGTTTTAAACCATTTGGCGTTTTCTTGCGCTTTGTTTAACTTACTACCAATCACCACCAACAAAGTGTCGGGATGCAGCATTGAGGAGAGCGTGAGTAACTCGCTGGCAATCGCGGCATTCACACCGGCTTCCGGCAACTCCAGTTCGACAATTTGGCGACTGGAAAACAGGCTCAAGGCTTGAAAACAGTGGTACACTTCGTTCCAATTTAGGCTGGCATCGACGGCAAAACGATGTCGCTCCTCAAAGCCCTGGCGCAAAGCCGCTTGTTGAATCGCTAAGCGGCTTTCTTGGATAAGCAAAGGTTCGTTGCCAAAGATCAGGTAAACGGATTTAAGGGTTTTATTGAGCTGTTCCGCCAGCCGTTCTGCAAAAATTCTCATGCTGCTTATTGGCTGTCTTGCTCATCAAAATCAGCCCGCAGACGGCCTAATTGACGCATCATTTGGCTGGCAGCCTGAGCACGCATTTCATCTTCAATCACGTCGCGCTCAACCGACTTAGCCAGTGCTGTGAGCGGGTTGTCCAGGAAGTTGCGGTTGACTGTGGTGGTGAAATCTTTGCTGCCAACATCTGGCAGCGTGACTTTGTACTTCACCACATAAGTTAACTCTTTTTCCGCCGCACGGCTGTTTTGATACAGTGAGAGAGTACGCTCGGTGAGTTTTTCTTCCAGCAAATACAAGTTGGGCACCTTTTCCGCAGGTGAAACAAGCTTGACTTTGTTGAGTGTCAACTGGCTGTTTACATAGCGGGTTAGGGGGCTGTACTGATCGTAACTGGTAAAAGAAAGGGTACTCAGTTCATCGGGTACAGAAAACTCCCCACGTAGATGAAATCCACAAGCCGAGATCACGCTAGAGAGTGTCAGGACAGTGACGAGGTTGAACAGAGACTTAAAACGCATGGAGAGACTCTTCCTGATGTTAGCAAATACAAGCGCTTGCCTGTATTTCATGGTTCTTATCTAAACGCACTGATCGTTCAATGGGTTTAGATAAGAGACTGAGATAAGTAGGGGCGGTGGTCGCCGCCCCTGATTGGACTATCAAGCCATGAAAAGGTTCGAAACCAAGCGATGCTCAGTTCGCCACAATGCTCAGCAGTTTACCCGGTACGTAAATCACCTTGCGAATTGTGACACCTTCTAGGTGTTTTGCCACGTTCTCTTCGCTCAGACCTAGCGATTCAACTTGCTCCTTGCTGGCATCTGCGGCAACGGTGATCTTGCCGCGCACTTTGCCGTTTACCTGCACTACGATGAGTTTTTCCTCTTCAACCAAGGCTTGCTCGTCGTGGGTTGGCCATACTGCGTTGTCGATGTTGCTCTCGCCCAGAGCGCTCCACATTTCAAAACAGATGTGCGGAGTGATTGGGTAAAGCATGGCAACAACGGCTTTTAGTGCTTCGTCTAGAATCGCGCGATCTTGCTCAGACTCTTGAGGCGCTTTGGCCAGCTTGTTCATCAGCTCCATGATCGCAGCAATGGCAGTGTTGAAGGTCTGACGACGAGCTACGTCATCAGTCACTTTAGCGATGGTTTTGTGAACGTCGCGGCGCAGTGCTTTTTGATCGCCAGACAGTGCAGCCGCATCTACCGCTTGTGCTGAGCCTTTATCAGTGTGCTCTTTGACCAGCTTCCACACACGTTTTAGGAAGCGGTTCGCTCCTTCAACGCCAGATTCCTGCCACTCCAGCGTCATGTCAGCGGGTGAAGCAAACATCATAAACAGACGCACGGTGTCGGCACCGTATTTGTCGACCATCTCTTGTGGGTCGATGCCATTGTTTTTCGACTTAGACATCTTGATCATGCCTGAGTGTTCCACACTACGGCCTTCGGAATCCACAGCGGAAGTGATGCGGCCTTTACCGTCACGTTCCACTTTCACTTCAGTCGGAGAAACCCACTCTTTACCGCCTTTGTCGTTGGTGTAGTAGAAGGCATCAGCCAGTACCATACCTTGACACAGCAGCTGCTTGAACGGCTCGTCAGAGGTGACATAACCCGCATCACGCAATAATTTGTGGAAGAAGCGAGAGTACAACAGGTGCATACACGCATGCTCAATACCGCCGATGTACTGATCGACTGGTAGCCAGTAGTTGGCTTTCTCTGGATCGAGAATGTCGTCCGCTTGTGGGCTGCAGTAACGTGCGTAGTACCAAGACGATTCCATGAAGGTATCGAAGGTATCGGTTTCACGTAGCGCAGGTTCGCCGTTAAAGGTGGTTTTCGCCCACTCTTTGTCGGCTTTGATAGGGCTAGTAACGCCGTCCATCACCACGTCTTCTGGAAGAATCACTGGTAGTTGGTCGGCCGGAACCGGATGAACAACGCCATCTTCAGTGGTCACCATTGGAATCGGTGCGCCCCAGTAACGCTGACGAGAGACACCCCAGTCACGCAGACGGAAGTTAACAGTCTTAGTGCCTTTGCCTTCGGCTTCCAGTTTCGCTGCGATTGCATCAAATGCCGCTTGGAATTCTAGGCCATCGAACTCACCGGAATCAAACAGCACGCCTTTTTCGGTGTAGGCCGCTTCTGAAATGTCGAGTTCGCTGCCGTCAGCGGGTTTGATCACTGGAATGATGTCTAAACCGTATTTGGTGGCGAACTCGTAGTCGCGTTGGTCGTGCGCAGGAACGGCCATCACCGCGCCTGTGCCGTAATCCATCAGCACGAAGTTCGCCACAAAGATAGGCACTTCGCGACCGTTCAATGGATGAATTGCGGTCAGGCCAGTGGCCATGCCTTTTTTCTCCATAGTCGCCAGTTCTGCTTCGGCCACTTTGGTGTTTTTACATTCGTCGATGAACGCGGCGAGCTCAGGATTGGTTTCTGCCGCCAGCTTAGCCAAAGGGTGACCTGCGGCGATACCCACGTAAGTCACGCCCATCAGCGTATCAGGACGTGTGGTATACACTTCCAGATCTTGCGCTTGGTCTTTCACCGCAAACTTGAGCTCAACGCCTTCAGAGCGGCCGATCCAGTTGCGCTGCATGGTTTTGACCATTTCTGGCCAGCCTTCTAGGTTGTCCAGATCGTCAAGCAGCTCTTGCGCATATGCGGTGATCTTAATGAACCACTGCGGGATCTCTTTTTGCTCTACAGGCGTATCACAACGCCAGCAGCAGCCATCTTCCACTTGCTCGTTAGCCAGAACAGTTTGGTCGTTCGGACACCAGTTAACTGAAGAGGTTTTCTTGTAAACCAAGCCTTTTTCATACAGTTTGGTAAAAAATTCTTGCTCCCAGCGGTAATACTCAGGGCGGCAAGTAGCAAATTCACGATTCCAGTCATAACCAAAACCCAGCAATTTCAGCTGGTTTTTCATGTATTCGATGTTTTCGTAAGTCCAAGGCGCAGGAGCGGTGTTGTTTTTTACCGCTGCGTTTTCTGCGGGTAGGCCGAAAGCGTCCCAGCCGATGGGCTGCATGACGTTTTTACCTTGTAGGCGTTGAAAACGAGATACGACGTCACCGATGGTGTAGTTACGCACGTGACCCATGTGTAGTCGACCACTTGGGTATGGGAACATAGAGAGGCAGTAGAATTTCTCTTTAGTTGGATCTTCAGTCACAACGAAGGTTTTATTGTTGTCCCAGTGCTGTTGAACTTTCTGTTCAATATCTTGTGGATTATATTGTTCTTGCATCGATGGTATCCGGTTATCTTGGAATTTGTGAGTTCGGTTAGAACAGATTGAAATAGATCGTCATAGAATACCTAAAGGCAGGGTGCACAACAATAGCCAATCTTTACCGATGGAGGTCAGTTATGCCGAAACGTAAAACCGGTTATGAAGAAATATTGGAAGATGTCATTGAGACACTCAAACATAGTCCGGACGAAGTGAATCAAGTACTGCAAACCTCGGGCAAGGTGATCTCCGCCGCCAATGACATGACCAAAGATGAGCTGGCGCTGATTTCCGCTTATGTGAAGGCGGATTTGAAAGAGTTCGCCGACAGTTATGAAGAGAGTAAAAGCGGTCCTTTTTATCTGACGATTGCCGATTCTATCTGGCAGGGGCTACTTGAAATCACCGATAGAACCAAAGTGGAGTGGGTTGAGCTGTTTGAAGATCTCGAACATCAAGGGCTGTACGAAGCGGGTGAGGTGATTGGTCTGGGGAATTTGGTGTGCGATGAGTGCGGGCACAAAACCAGTTATAACCATCCGACGGTGATTATTCCCTGCATTAAATGCGGTCACACGGGGTTTAGTCGTCAGGCACTCAAGCCTTAAGCCAGCCGTTAAGCATCGTTGTGTTTGCAAATCAGGAAAAAGGTACGCAGTTGCGTACCTTTTGTGTTTTTGCACCTGAGTTATACGTTGCGACGATTGGCCAGCAGGGCCAAACTCAGCGCGGCAGCAACCCAAAAGTAGATTGGCCAGGTACCAAAGCGTTGGTACGGCGTCTGTCCAAGCGTTGGCGTTAACTCGGCGCGCAGAACAGCGGTCTCAAATTGAGCAATAGAAGCGACAATCTTGCCTTTGTGATCCGTGACAGCCGTTAGGCCGTTATTGGTTGAGCGAATAAGCGGTTTCCCCAGTTCCAGTGCCCGCATGCGAGCGATTTCCATGTGTTGCAGTGGACCAATTGAGTGACCAAACCAAGCATCATTCGACAGAGTGAGCAGGAAATCGGTCTCATCGGTGACATTTTGCCGTACCTGCTCGTTGAAAATAATCTCGTAGCAGAGTGCGGGCGCAAGATGAAAGCCGTTCGCCCGAATGTTTGGCTGGACAAAGGTGCCGCGGCTGAATGAGGACATCGGCAAGTTAAAAAAGGGCGCCAGCGGGCGAAGAAGCTGTTCAAACGGCACAAACTCACCAAAAGGTAACAAGTGGTGTTTGTGGTAGCGTTTTGAAAGATCAAACTGGTAATCGCCATAAGCGGTGACCCCCACCGAGAGAATGCTGTTGTAGAACTGGCCATCCTCAGATTGGTTGACCACGCCAGTGATAATGGCGCTGTCGTTCATTTTTGCCGCACTATCGAGATTGCGTAGGTAGGAAGGCAGATCGACTTCTAGCGCTGGTATGGCGGCTTCCGGCCAGACGATGATATCCGCATCCCAGTTTTCCCGGCTCAGGTCGGTGTACTTCATAATGGTTGGCCAGCGCTGACTGGGGAGCCATTTGAGATTTTGATCAACATTGCCTTGAATTAGCGCCACTTTGGTCGTTTTGTCTGTCTGAGGCGTAACCCAATCGAATGAGGGAAGACCAAAGCCAGTGCTAAAAATCACCAGAGGGAGCAAAGCCATCGACCAACGTTTATGGATTAGCATGTAAGCGAAAGCGCCCGAAGAGACAAGCAGCAGCAGCGTCAGTAGCTCAACGCCCCCCATCGGTGCGAAGCTTGCCAAAGGGGAATCAATTTGGCTGTAACCCAGCCATAGCCAAGGAAAGCCCGTCATCACCCAACCGCGTAACCAGTCCGTGATTAACCATAAGGCCGGTGAGGCAAGCAGCAAATTAACCAAGGTGGCCTCGGCAAAAAAGCGTTGATAGCACCAAGCAAATAGGCCGCTATACAGGGCTAAATAAGCGATTAAGGCCCCCATGAGAAACAGGTTAGCCGCTAACGGCATGCCGCCAAACCCAGAGATACTGACATAAACCCAGCTCACTCCTGAGGCAAATTGTCCCAATCCCCACGCATAACCAATCCCCAACGCTTGGCGTGGTGTTTGTCGTTGCAGGAGCAGTAGCAGTAAAGTCGGGCTGAGCAACGCCAGCGGCCAAATTTGATAGGGGGCAAAAGCAAGAGTGGTTAAAGCGCCAACAAAAGCGGCCGCAATGGGCCGCTTGAGGCGATGAAATAAGTTGTTATTCATCATTATTCGCCAGATTTTCCTCATGTGAGGAAGTGAGCGTTACTCTTCAGGAGTTTCTGCTACAGACATCGCTTCTGGAACGGTTACCTGAAGTTGGATCACACGTCGGTTATCGCAGGCGGTGACTTTGAAGTTGTAACCTTCAATTTCAATCACTTCGCCGCGCGATGGTAGATGGCCAAAGGCTGTCGTCACCAAACCGCCCACGGTATCGATCTCTTCATCACTAAAGCGAGTACCAAAGAGCTCGTTAAACTCTTCAATGGTAGTGAGTGCTTTGACCGAAAACGTGTGTTTACTGAGTTTACGAATATCGGCATCTTCTTCTTCATCGAACTCATCTTCGATATCACCGACAATCTCTTCGAGAATGTCTTCAATGGTGACAAGGCCGGATACTCCACCAAATTCATCAACAACAATAGCCATGTGATAACGTTCTTGGCGGAACTCTTTGAGCAGGCGATCTACTCGCTTGCTTTCAGGAACCACTACCGCAGGGCGGATAACCTCTTCGATATCAAATGGAGCACTGTCTGAGCCTAAGTATTTGAGTAAGTCCTTCGCAAGCAGAATGCCTTCGACATGGTCTTTGTCTTCGCTGATCACCGGATAGCGTGAGTGCTGTGCGTCGGTGATGAGAGCGATAAGGGTATCGAGATCGTCTTTTCTCTCGATAGTGACCATTTGCGAGCGAGGGAGCATGATATCTCTCACTCGCATCTCTGCGATTTCCATCACGCCTTCGAGCATATCTCGGGTGTCATGGTCAATCAGGTCATTGATTTCAGAGTCGCGAATGACATCAACCAGTTCTTGGCGGTCTTTCGGCTCTCCTTGAAATAATTGACCAAGGCGTTCAAAGAAGGACTTTCTACTCGGACCTTCCGCCTTTTCTTTTTTACCTTCGCTAGAAGAGGGAGAATTATCTTCGTTCATTGTTTCTCTAATTAGTAACGCTACCAGATGTGTGATAGCTCACATCTCAGTATCTGCGCAAGATAGCGCGCGAGATACTTACATTTTCTCCGCAAGATAGGGGTCTTCAAAGCCCATTTCCTGCATGATTTCACTCTCGAGGGACTCCATCTCTTCTGCTTCGTCGTCCTCGATATGGTCATAACCTAGCAGATGCAGGCTACCATGTACAACCATATGCGCCCAGTGCGCCATCAAGGGCTTATTTTGCTCGATGGCTTCTTGCTCTACCACCTGACGGCAAATCACCAAATCACCGAGCAGATCGAGCTCCATTCCGGGCGGCGCTTCGAATGGGAAGGAGAGCACATTGGTTGGCTTATCTTTACCGCGATAATCGAAATTTAACTGGTGACTCTCTGTCTCATCGACGATACGAATGGTGACTTCAGCTTGTGGCTGGAACGGCGCGATGGTTTTATCCAGCCAGCTTTGCAACATCTCTGCAGAGGGCAATCCACTGTGATCTTCGACTGCGAATTGCAGATCCAGTTCAATGGCCATTGGTGGTTTCCTTGTCGGTATGGAGTGTCGCGCTAAGTTCGGCTTTGGCGGCTTCAAGTAATTTGGCATCACGTTCTTCACGGCGACGCTGCTCAAATGCTTTACGCTCTTTTTGGTCTTGCGCTTCCCACTTTTCGTAGGCATTGACGATACGAGCGACCACCGGGTGGCGTACCACGTCGTCTGATTGGAAGAAGTTAAAGCTAATTTCGTCGACCTCATTGAGCACTTCAATCGCATGGCGCAGGCCAGATTTTGCACCGCGAGGCAAGTCAATCTGAGTCACGTCACCGGTAATCACGGCGCGAGAGTTAAAACCGATGCGAGTTAAGAACATTTTCATCTGTTCAACCGTAGTGTTTTGACTCTCATCAAGAATAATGAAGGCGTCGTTAAGCGTGCGTCCGCGCATGTAAGCGAGCGGCGCTACTTCGATGACGTTACGCTCAATCAGTTTCTCTACGCGCTCAAAGCCGAGCATTTCGAATAGGGCGTCGTACAATGGGCGTAGGTATGGGTCCACTTTTTGGCTCAAATCACCGGGAAGAAAGCCGAGTTTCTCGCCCGCTTCAACGGCAGGGCGGGTGAGCAGAATGCGGCGGATCTCTTGGCGCTCCAAAGCATCGACCGCAGCGGCGACCGCTAGATAGGTTTTACCTGTTCCGGCAGGGCCAATACCGAAGGTGATGTCGTGCGTGACCATGTTGACCAGATACTGCGCCTGATTGGGCGTTCTTGGTTTGATGACGCCTTTTTTGGTCTTAACAAAAACTTCTTTTCCGTGAGCAATCGCAGATTCACTGTGCTGCTCAAGAACACCAGACTCTTTGATTGCGAGGTGAATATCTTCTGGCTCGATGTCTTTGATTTGATCGCGTACTGGTGAGGTTTCCACGTACAGGGTTTTGAGTATGTCCAGTGCTGCGGCCGAGGTGTGCGCTTTACCAACGATGGTAAAAAAGTGGCCACGGTTACTGATTTCAACGCCAAGGCGACGTTCTAAATGCTTGATATTGTCGTCAAACGGACCACATAAACTGGCAAGACGACGATTGTCTGAAGGTTCTAGATTGATTTCCAGAGTAACTATTTTATTGCTCAAATTTGCCTCTCATTACGGCCACTTTCGGGGACCTGATAACGACCAGATCCCCTATGGCGGTTTCTATAAGCTTAAGGCGTAAAAGTTGTTACACCCAGCTCATCTTCACGGCGGGTTTTCGCCATCATTTGGGTTGGAGAAATAACACTGCGCAGATTCATCTCTTTTTCGGTACGAATCAACTCACCACGCAGAGAGTTCGGGAAAACGTCGACGATCTTCACATCGACAAATTGGCCAATCAGGTCAGCGCTGCCTTCGAAATTGACCACGCGGTTGTTTTCGGTACGACCACGCAGTTCCATCAAATTTTTCTTCGACGGGCCTTCGACTAGAATACGCTGTTCTGTTCCCATCATCAGGCGAGAATAGCGCATTGCTTGTGTATTGATCTGTTGCTGCAGTTCGTACAAACGCTCTTTTTTGGTCTCTTCCGACAGTTCACAAGGGTAGTCGGCCGCTGGCGTCCCTGGGCGAGGTGAGAAGATAAAGCTAAAGCTCATATCAAAATCGACCTCGCGGATCAGTTTCATTGTGTCTTGGAAATCTTTGTCGCTTTCACCAGGGAATCCGACAATGAAGTCCGAACTGATTTGAATGTCAGGGCGTGCTTTACGCAGTTTACGGATGATCGACTTGTATTCAATGGCCGTGTGTGGGCGTTTCATCATGGTCAGAATACGGTCGCTGCCGCTTTGTACTGGCAAATGCAGGAAGCTCACCAGTTCAGGGGTGTCTTCGTAAACTGCGATGATGTCGTCAGTAAATTCCAGCGGGTGGCTGGTGGTAAAGCGAATGCGGTCAATGCCGTCAATCGAGGCGACTAAACGCAGTAACTGAGCAAACGAGCAGATTTCGCCATCGTGCATTGGTCCACGGTAGGCGTTCACGTTCTGCCCAAGCAGGTTCACTTCGCGTACACCTTGCTCAGCGAGTTGGGCGATTTCATAAAGTACGTCGTCCATCGGACGGCTTACTTCCTCACCACGGGTGTAGGGCACCACGCAGTAAGTACAGTATTTAGAACAGCCTTCCATGATGGAAACGAAGGCGCTAGCGCCTTCCGCACGAGGCTCTGGTAGGCGGTCGAATTTCTCAATCTCAGGGAAAGAAATGTCCATCACTGGCGCATGTTCGGTTTGTGATTGTTTGATCATTTCAGGCAGACGGTGCAGGGTTTGCGGGCCAAAAATGACGTCAACAAACGGGGCGCGATCGCGAATGTGATCCCCTTCCTGAGTCGCCACACAACCACCAACGCCAATCACTACGCCTGGTTTTTTGTCTTTCAGCGTTTTCCAACGACCAAGCTGGTGGAATACTTTCTCTTGTGCTTTTTCACGGATAGAACAGGTATTCAGGAGTAAGACATCAGCTTCTTCTGGTTCTTCTGTTAATTCGTAGCCATTCGCTGCGTTCAGCAGATCCGCCATTTTTGATGAATCGTATTCGTTCATCTGGCAACCCCAGGTCTTAATTAGCAGTTTCTTACTCATCTCACTTTCGCTCGTATTAATACTGAAAAAACGTTGAACTATGGATGTTCAAATTATAGCCGCCCTCGCGGCGGTAAGCGGCGTATTGTACTGCTTTAAAAACCGACTGACTAGTCATCTGGCTAATTCTCTGCAAAGCCTGATGGAATCTAGGGTTTCACCTCTTAAATGGTGAGGTTTTTTACCAACAAAAAGGCGATGGCGATCCATTCCATTTGGTCATTTTTGACAAAGTATTTCGTATATGCCGCGGCAAAACGTACAATGAAAAACCGTCTGTGAATCAAGATGATCAAGAGAAGCAAATGAACAAATATGACATCGCTGTTATCGGTGGAGGCATGGTAGGTGCCGCGGTTGCGATTGGTTTTGCCAAGCAAGGCCGCAGTGTACTGGTGATAGACAGCGCTGTGCCTGAGGCGTTTTTCCCGCAGCAGGCTATGGATATCCGTGTTTCCGCCATCTCGCATAATTCGGTGCGCCTGCTCGAGACTCTCGGCGCTTGGCAGCACATTAAGGCGATGCGTGTTTGTCCTTACAAGCGCCTTGAAACATGGGAGCACCCTGAGTGTCGCACACGTTTTCACAGTGATGCGCTGCAGCTAGAACAGTTGGGTTTTATTGTTGAAAACCGTTTGATTCAATTGGGTTTATGGCAAGAGTTTGCTCATTATGACAATTTGACGCTGCTGTGCCCAGAACGTCTGCAAAGCATCCAGTTTATGCAAACTAACCTGTTAACACTGGAAAGTGGCCTGCAGGTTGAGGCTGATTGGGTCATTGGTGCCGATGGGGCTCACTCCAAAGTTCGTGGCTTGGCGGGCATTGGTGTGACGGCTTGGGATTATCGCCAGCATTGCATGTTGATAAGCGTGGAGACTGCACTGCCGCAGCAAGACATCACGTGGCAGCAATTTGCCCCAAGTGGTCCTCGCTCTTTCTTACCGTTGTGTGGGAACCAAGCTTCTCTGGTGTGGTATGACTCACCGCAGCGGATTCGCAAGCTCTCTTCTCTCTCGGCGGAGCTGCTTAAGCAAGAAATTCTCGCTCATTTTCCTGGCGAGTTGGGCGAGATCAACGTATTACGTTGGGGGACGTTCCCGCTGACTCGTCGACACGCGCAAAGCTATGCCAAGAACAACTGTCTGCTTGTTGGCGATGCGGCTCACACCATTAATCCGCTTGCCGGACAAGGGGTTAATTTAGGTTTTAAAGATGTCGAACAACTGCTTAAGGTCTGTGATGGCAAACCATTGACCTTGCAAGCGCAAAAGCAATATCAATCCGCGCGTCGTGCCGATAATCTACTGATGCAAACGGGGATGGATCTGTTCTATAAAGGGTTTAGCAACGATCTTACGCCATTGAAATTTGCCCGTAATGCCGCGTTGAAGCTGGCTGAACATTCTGGGCCAATCAAGCAGCAAGTGCTGAAATACGCATTAGGGCTATAAAGAACACGTTATTTTTTATTCAGGAAGCGAGCTTGTTTGGGCTCGCTTTCTTATGAGGAATCGAAAGATATTTGGGATGCTTAGATAAAACAAAACCCAGCCAAAGCTGGGTTTAATGTTTATGGTGCGGAAGGAGAGACTCGAACTCTCACACCTTGCGGCGCCAGAACCTAAATCTGGTGCGTCTACCAATTTCGCCACTTCCGCACAAATTTTTTTACTATTAAGAATTGAATCTCAACAGCGATATAGTGGCAGGTCTACCTGGATTCGAACCAGGGAATGACGGGATCAAAACCCGTTGCCTTACCGCTTGGCGATAGACCTGCAGAGACAGCATGACTATCAAATGATGGTGCGGAAGGAGAGACTCGAACTCTCACACCTTGCGGCGCCAGAACCTAAATCTGGTGCGTCTACCAATTTCGCCACTTCCGCACAAATTTTTTACTATTAAGAATTGAATCTCAACAGCGATATAGTGGCAGGTCTACCTGGATTCGAACCAGGGAATGACGGGATCAAAACCCGTTGCCTTACCGCTTGGCGATAGACCTGCAGAGACAGCCAGTGCTATCAAAACTATGGTGCGGAAGGAGAGACTCGAACTCTCACACCTTGCGGCGCCAGAACCTAAATCTGGTGCGTCTACCAATTTCGCCACTTCCGCACAAATTTTTTACTATTAAGAATTGAATCTCAACAGCGATATAGTGGCAGGTCTACCTGGATTCGAACCAGGGAATGACGGGATCAAAACCCGTTGCCTTACCGCTTGGCGATAGACCTGCAGTGATAGTTTGACTATCAAATTATGGTGCGGAAGGAGAGACTCGAACTCTCACACCTTGCGGCGCCAGAACCTAAATCTGGTGCGTCTACCAATTTCGCCACTTCCGCATATTAACTTATCTGACTTGGTGCGGAGGGAGGGACTTGAACCCTCACGTCCTAACGGACACTAGCACCTGAAGCTAGCGCGTCTACCAATTCCGCCACCACCGCGAAATCAGACAGTTATAAAAATGGTGGCTACGACGGGATTCGAACCTGTGACCCCATCATTATGAGTGATGTGCTCTAACCAACTGAGCTACGTAGCCACTCTAAAACTGAAACAATTTATGGTGCGGAAGGAGAGACTCGAACTCTCACACCTTGCGGCGCCAGAACCTAAATCTGGTGCGTCTACCAATTTCGCCACTTCCGCATAAATTGTCTGCTAATCAAGATAATCATCTCAATAGCGATATAGTGGCAGGTCTACCTGGATTCGAACCAGGGAATGACGGGATCAAAACCCGTTGCCTTACCGCTTGGCGATAGACCTGCAGTGATAGTTTGACTATCAAATTATGGTGCGGAAGGAGAGACTCGAACTCTCACACCTTGCGGCGCCAGAACCTAAATCTGGTGCGTCTACCAATTTCGCCACTTCCGCATATTAACTTATCTGATTTGGTGCGGAGGGAGGGACTTGAACCCTCACGTCCTAACGGACACTAGCACCTGAAGCTAGCGCGTCTACCAATTCCGCCACCACCGCGAAATCAGACAGTTATAAATTATGGTGGCTACGACGGGATTCGAACCTGTGACCCCATCATTATGAGTGATGTGCTCTAACCAACTGAGCTACGTAGCCATCTTGCGAGCGAGACAATATAACGATTCTCTTGCTCAGTGACAACCCCTTGTCGGTGGTTTTCACTTGTAAATAGTGGCAGGTCTACCTGGATTCGAACCAGGGGATGACGGGATCAAAACCCGTTGCCTTACCGCTTGGCGATAGACCTGCAGTGATAGTTTGACTATCAAATTATGGTGCGGAAGGAGAGACTCGAACTCTCACACCTTGCGGCGCCAGAACCTAAATCTGGTGCGTCTACCAATTTCGCCACTTCCGCGCAATTCCTGAATGCTTTATGCAAAAACACTTAGGAATGGTGGCTACGACGGGATTCGAACCTGTGACCCCATCATTATGAGTGATGTGCTCTAACCAACTGAGCTACGTAGCCATTACCATATTTTGTCCCTTTCGTTTCATTGCTGTTGCGTCGGGAACGGGGCGCATTATGCGGAGTTGAGTGACAACCGTCAATAGTTTTTTGCAATAAATCCGGGCAAATCAATCGTTCGCTTTCTTTTTAGACAAAGAGGCGTGTTTGTGATCGAAAACTGCTAGCAAAGTGGCTGGCTTTGAATGACTTAACTTGATCTTACTGGGTTTAAATGAAAAAAGCCGACATTTTTGTCGGCTCTGAAATGCGTTCTAAGAATGCGTTTTATGCTAAGGTTTACACGTTGAAACGGAAGTGAACCACATCACCATCTTTGACGATGTACTCTTTGCCTTCCAAACGCCATTTACCCGCATCTTTTGCACCGTTTTCACCTTTGAATTCGATAAAATCGCCGTAACCGATCACTTCCGCGCGAATAAAGCCTTTTTCGAAGTCAGTGTGGATTTTGCCTGCAGCTTTTGGTGCGGTTGCACCGACAGGAATGGTCCAAGCGCGCACTTCTTTTACACCAGCGGTGAAGTAGGTGTGCAGGTTGAGCAGTTCGTAACCGGCACGGATAACGCGGTTTAATCCCGGTTCTTCAATGCCCATATCAGCCAAGAACTCGGCGCGTTCGTCATCTTCCAGCTCCGCCATTTCGGATTCGATCGCTGCACAAACTGGAACCACTACGTTGTTCTCTTTAGCTGCAAACTCACGTACTGCATCTAGGTATGGATTGTTTTCAAAGCCATCTTCATTGACGTTAGCAATGTACATGGTTGGTTTGAGCGTTAGGAAGTTAAGGTAGCCCACTGCCTCTTGCTCTTCTTTTGACAGTTCAACCGTACGGGCAGAGCCGCCTTCAGTCAGAACAGGCAGCAGCTTTTCAAGCACAGTCAGTTCAAACTTGGCGTCTTTATCGCCGCCTTTGGCTTTTTTCGCTTGGCGCTGAATGGCACGTTCACAGGAGTCAAGGTCTGCCATTGCCAGTTCAAGGTTGATCACTTCAATATCTTCGATAGGAGAGACTTTACCTGCAACGTGAACGATATTTTCGTTTTCAAAACAACGTACTACGTGACCAATCGCGTCCGTTTCGCGGATGTTGGCAAGGAATTTGTTCCCAAGGCCTTCGCCGCGTGAAGCGCCCGCAACCAGACCTGCAATATCAACGAATTCCATCGTGGTAGGCAGAACACGCTGTGGGTTCACAATGGCTGCCAATGCGTCTAAGCGCAGGTCCGGCACCGGTACTACGCCAGTATTTGGTTCGATAGTACAGAACGGGAAGTTAGCGGCTTCAATGCCTGCTTTGGTGAGTGCGTTAAACAGAGTTGATTTACCAACGTTTGGCAAACCAACGATGCCACATTTAAAACCCATGATTGTAACCTTATTCAGCTTTGAACGTGTGGAGGCGATTTTGTGCTTTAGACAAACCTTCTTTCAGAAGGATGTCTAGGCAGCGAACGGATTCATCCACTGCCGCGTCAAGGAGCTGTTGCTCATTGGCTGGGGCCTTGCCCAGCACAAAACCTGCCACTTTATCTTTGTGTCCGGGATGGCCGATGCCGATCCGCAGACGGTAAAATTCTTTGTTGTTAGCCAGCTTGCTGATGGTGTCGCGCAGGCCATTGTGTCCTCCGTGACCGCCACCCTTTTTGAACTTGGCAATACCGGGCGGTAGGTCGAGTTCATCGTGCGCCACCATGATCTCTTCCGCGCTGACTTGATAGAAGTTGGCAACGGCAGCTATCGATTTGCCAGATAGATTCATAAAGGTGGTTGGGATCAGCAAACGCAAATCTTGGCCGTTCATCGTGATGCGTCCGGTCAAGCCAAAGAATTTTGCTTCATTCTTCAGCACCACATTGTGAACGCGTGCCAGCTCTTCTACTACCCAAGCCCCGGCATTATGGCGGGGTTTGGCGTAGTCTGGTCCTGGATTGGCAAGACCGACAAGTAGTTTGATCTGTTGACTCAAGGCTCGGATCTCTCTGGAATCTGCAAAAGCGCGGTATGATAGCACAGAAAAGTTGCTGTGGGCGAGGTTGAGTCGCTGCAAATAAAAACACCCCTGAGCGGGGTGTTTTTGTGGATAAGGCGCAGCCAGAATTACTGGTTGAACATCGCAGAGATAGACTCTTCGTTGCTGATACGACGAATCGCTTCTGCCAGCATGCCAGATAGAGTCAGTTGGGTGACTTTACCTGTTGCTGCCATCTCTTTGCTGAGCGTGATGGAGTCAGTAACAATGACTTGATCCAACACAGAATTCTTGATGTTCTTTGGCGCGTTGCCAGAGAATACCGCGTGAGTGGCGTAAGCGAAAACGCGTTTTGCGCCACGCTCTTTGAGCGCTTCTGCGGCTTTACACAGCGTACCGCCTGTGTCGATCATGTCATCGACGATCACGCAATCACGACCTTCAACATCACCAATCAGGTTCATCACTTCAGAAACGTTGGCACGTGGACGACGCTTGTCAACGATAGCGATATCAATATCACCGAGTGCTTTTGCTGTTGCACGAGCTCGGACAACACCACCCAGATCCGGTGAAACCACAACAGGATCTTCAAGTCCGCGCGCTTTCATGTCTTCCAGTAGTACAGGCGTACCGAAGATGTTGTCTACTGGCACATCGAAGAAGCCTTGAATTTGTTCGGCGTGCAGGTCGATGGTCAGAACGCGGTCAACACCAACGTTAGACAGGAAATCTGCAACCACTTTTGCAGTAATAGGTACACGAGCAGAACGTACGCGACGGTCTTGGCGTGCGTAGCCGAAGTAAGGAATAACTGCTGTAATACGGCCCGCTGAAGCGCGGCGCATTGCATCAATCATCACGACCAGTTCCATCAGGTTGTCATTGGTAGGCGCACAAGTAGATTGAATGATAAATACATCACTACCACGAACATTTTCGTTAATCTGTACAGCGACTTCGCCATCAGAAAAGCGAGAAACAGTAGCGTCACCAAGAGAGATGTAGAGACGATCAGCAATACGTTGGGCTAGTTCAGGTGTTGCGTTACCAGCAAATAGCTTCATATCAGGCACGGTGGAAACCTCAGGGTTGCGTCCAGTTTTTAAATAGATTGGTGTGAGGCTGAAAGATATTCAGCCAGCGTCTCTTTTAATGGCGAAATATTGCGCCCTTGAGCGACAAATGCCGAGACATTGTCAGAGAGTTGGGCAAGGATAGATTCCGCTTCTGGCCTGCTGTTAAATTCAGCAAAAACGCAAGATCCCGTGCCGGTCAATCTTGACGGCGCGTATTGTAGCAGCCAAGAAAGTTGCTTATCAACCTCTGGGTAAAGCATTCGGACAATTTTTTCGCAATCGTTTCCGTAGTCACTGTCAAGAAGCGTTGCCAGTGCTCGTTTCGGTGTATTTCTCGTCAATTGAGGATGGGTGAAAATATCTACGGTCGCAATATGCACGTTGGGTCTGACGACGAGATACCACTTTTCTTTCGGATGTGCTGGCGAAAGTTTTTCGCCCACACCTTCAGCGAATGCGGCAAATCCGCGCACAAAAACCGGCACGTCAGCCCCCAATTTAAGGCCAATATCGGCAAGCTCATCGTCAGAAAGATGAAGTTGCCAAAGATAATTGAGCGCAACCAAAGCGGTAGCCGCGTTGGAAGAGCCACCGCCAATGCCACCGCCCATCGGTAAAATTTTATTCAGTTCAATGTGTGCGCCCAGCGAGCAGTGGGCATATTTTTGCAGCGCGGTGGCTGATTTCCATATCAAGTTCTCTTCCAGCGCAAGCCCTTCGATATCCGGGCTGATGGTGACTTTGCCCGTTTCATTGGCGGTGATTTTCAACTCATCGCCGTGGTCTAGAAACTGAAACAGCGTTTGCAGTTCGTGGTAACCATTGGCAGTGCGGCCGTTAATGTAAAGAAACAGATTGAGTTTGGCGGGTGAGGGCCAACAAGTAGTGCGATTAATCATGGTTGCAGAGTCCACTTAGTCACAACAATATTCAGTTTGATCTTATTCTGAGTGAGGCTCAGTTTGGCAGGCAGTGGAATGACGTTGGAGCCAAATGGCGTGTCACGATACTGGCTGTAGGCAATGTGCCACGGTTGGGAAGCGAGGGTTTTGTCGAGCGTTTGCAGGGTATTTTGCTCAGTGAGTGTATACGCATCCGCACCGTCGGGCATACCGAGCATCCAACCAGGGAGTTGTTCAATTGGGATCACTAACCCTGTCAGTTGATAGACCAAAGCGGTGGCATTCTCGGCACTTAAAATCTGGTCGTCATATGTTTCGACTTGCGCGCCGTCTGGCGTGATGGTGAGGTTTAATGCAGTTTGGCCGAGAAAGGTGGTGAAGCGTAAATTGCTGTGGGTGTCGCTGTGTTTCCACAAGAAACTGAGATTTTGTCGCTGGTCAGGCGCGATGTAACCGAGCTTGCCGGTAGCTTGGAAAGCGTGGATCTGCGCTAATTTTGCTTGATGACTTTGCCACTCTACGCTGGTGTGTTGTTCTGAAAGGGTTATACAACCGGTGAGAAGAAACGGAAGAAGAATCAACCAGAAGTAAGTTCGGTAACGCATAATGTAGGCTTGCTGCTCGATTTAAGTCATTGAGCGCACAACTATAGCACTGAACTCACGAAGCAGGGAAAACAAATCCCTCTTGCCCTTTTAATAAACGCGGTCATCAAGTAAAATTCGCCTCCTATTTCCCGTCCTGTTCAGAGAAAGCACTATCGATGTCCTTGCTTGTTATCGGCATAAATCACAATACAGCGTCGGTTGACTTACGTGAAAAAGTGGCGTTTGGCCCAGACAAACTGGCCAATGCGCTGCAACAACTCAGTCAGCACGAAGCGGTCAATGGCAGTGTGATCCTATCCACCTGCAATCGGACCGAGGTGTACTGTGATGTTCGATCCGGCGCAAGGAATAAGGTCGTTGAATGGATCAGTCAGTTCCATCATGTCAGTTTGGAAGAGCTTAAACCCAGCCTGTATGTGTATGAAGAGCAAGCTGCGATCAAACATCTGATGCGTGTCTCTTGTGGCCTTGATTCTCTGGTGCTTGGTGAGCCACAAATTCTTGGTCAAGTGAAGCAGGCCTACTCTGACTCTCGTGAACAATTGGCGGTTGATGCCTCACTGGAAAAATTGTTCCAGAAAACCTTTTCCGTGGCAAAGCGAGTGCGCACAGAAACGGATATCGGTGGTAATGCGGTGTCGGTGGCGTATGCGGCGTGCACCTTGGCAAAGCACATTTTTGAATCCTTGGCCGATTCGACAGTATTGTTGGTCGGTGCTGGCGAGACAATTGAACTGGTGGCCAAACATTTACAAGCCAACGGCTGCACTAAAATGATTGTGGCCAACCGAACCCGCGAAAGAGCAATGAATCTCGCTGAGCAGTTTGGCGCAGAGGTGATTGGTTTGCCAGAAATCCCCCACCATTTACCCAAAGCCGACATCGTGATCAGCTCCACGGCAAGTCCACTGCCGATCATCGGCAAAGGTATGGTGGAAACCGCACTGAAACAGCGCCGCTACCAGCCGATGTTATTGGTGGATATCGCGGTGCCGCGTGATGTAGAAGCCCAAGTGGGTGACTTAAGTGATGCCTATTTGTATTCGGTGGACGATTTGCAATCCATCATCGACAGCAATATTGAGCAGCGCAAAGTCGAAGCGATTCAAGCCGAGGCGATTGTTTCAGAAGAGAGCGCCGCGTTTATGAGTTGGCTGCGTTCGCTGCAAGCGGTCGATAGCATCCGCGAATACCGGCAGTCGGCCGAGGCAATTCGCGAAGAGCTGCTTAGCAAAAGCTTACAGGCTCTTGCTGGTGGCGCCGATGCCGAAAAAGTACTCAGAGAGCTGAGTAATAGACTGACAAATAAACTCATTCACGCCCCCACTCGTGCGCTACAATTGGCAGCAGAGCAGGGTGAACCCGCGAAATTAACGGTTATCCGCCAAAGTCTTGGTTTGGATGATC
Source organism: Vibrio sp. S234-5 (assembly GCF_000960595.1). Lineage (NCBI taxonomy): Bacteria > Pseudomonadati > Pseudomonadota > Gammaproteobacteria > Vibrionales > Vibrionaceae > Vibrio > Vibrio sp. S234-5. Next base: position 20,857 of record NZ_JZAM01000209.1, on the reverse strand, counting down.
TGAAGTAATCCTATCGATCAGTAAGATAAATAAATGATGAAAGCCTCAATTCTGACCAAGCTGGAAATGCTGGTTGAACGTTATGAAGAAGTTCAGCACCTTCTTGGTGATCCTGGTGTCATTGGCGACCAGGATAAATTCCGTGCTCTGTCCAAAGAGTATTCTCAGTTGGAAGAGGTAACTAAGTGCTTTCAGGCTTATCAGCAAGCGCAGGAAGATTTGATCGCCGCGGAGGAAATGGCCAAAGAAGACGACGCTGAAATGCGTGAAATGGCTCAAGACGAGATCAAAGTTGCGAAAGCGGCGATTGAACGTTTGGCCGATGAGCTGCAAATCTTGTTGCTGCCCAAAAACCCTAATGATGACCGCAACTGTTTCCTTGAAATCCGCGCAGGCGCGGGTGGCGATGAAGCGGGCATTTTCGCTGGCGATCTGTTCCGTATGTACAGCAAGTTTGCAGAAAAACGTGGCTGGCGCATCGAAGTGATGTCATCCAACGAAGCCGAACACGGCGGTTACAAAGAGATGATTGCGAAAGTGAACGGCGATGGCGCCTACGGTATTCTGAAATTTGAGTCTGGCGGTCACCGTGTGCAGCGCGTGCCTGCGACCGAGTCTCAAGGTCGAGTGCACACCTCGGCGTGTACCGTTGCGGTGATGGCGGAAATTCCAGAAGCGGAAATTCCTGAAATCCGTACCGCGGATCTGAAAATTGACACCTTCCGTTCGTCGGGCGCGGGTGGTCAGCACGTCAACACCACCGATTCGGCGATCCGTATTACTCACTTACCCACCGGAATTGTGGTGGAATGTCAGGACGAGCGCTCACAGCATAAGAACAAAGCCAAAGCGATGGCGGTTCTGGCGGCGCGTATTGTTCAGGCCGAAGAAGCCAAACGTGCAGCGGAAATCTCTGACACGCGCCGTAACCTGCTTGGCTCTGGTGATCGCAGTGACCGCATTCGTACCTATAACTACCCGCAAGGCCGTGTGTCTGATCATCGCATCAACCTGACGGTTTACCGCTTGTCAGAAGTGATGGAAGGCGATCTGCAATCCTTGATTGATCCTGTGATTCAAGAACACCAAGCCGACCAACTTGCCGCACTGGCTGAGAACCAATAAACCGATGCCTGATGTGTTAACCCTTGATGCCGCTTTAAAACAGGCGGCATCGCAGTTTTCAGCCGCTGGCAAAGAATCGCCGTCGCTAGATGCCTCGGTGCTACTTTGTCATGTATTACAAAAGCCGCGCAGTTATTTGCTGACTTGGCCTGAGAAGGCGCTCACTACGGTGCAGCAGCAGCAATTTTCTCAACTGATTGAGCGCCGTTTAGCCGGCGAGCCGATTGCCTATATTGTCGGTGAGCGTGAGTTTTGGTCCTTGCCGCTGAAAGTGTCTAGTGCCACCTTGATCCCAAGGCCTGATACGGAGCGATTGGTTGAGTTGGCATTGGAAAAAACCGCTCAACAGACAGGTAAAATCCTCGATCTCGGCACAGGTACTGGCGCAATTGCCTTGGCCTTAGCTTCAGAGCTCCCCCATCGCCAAGTGGTTGGCATTGATCTGCAAGAGGAAGCCAAAAACCTTGCACAAAGCAATGCCGAGGCTTTAAACATTCGCAATGTCTCATTTTTGCAGGGAAGTTGGTTTGATCCTTTGGAGAGTGGCACAAAGTTTGCTCTTATTGTCTCCAATCCACCGTATATTGACGCTAACGATCCACATCTCTCTCAAGGGGATGTGCGCTTTGAGCCGAAATCTGCGCTGGTGGCGGATGAGGCGGGTTTAGCCGACATTCGTCACATCGCGCAGTGTGCTCGGCACTATCTGTTGCCACACGGTTGGCTGATGTTTGAACACGGTTACGATCAGGCGACGGCGGTGCAACACATATTGTCATCTCTTGGATACCATGAGGTAGTCACTGAAAAGGATTACGGTGGCAACGATCGCGTCACACTGGGCCGCTTTTTAGGGCTGCCAGACGAATAAAAACAAAAGAGAATTTTTATGTACGAAACTCTTAAACACTTTCATCTCCTCACTATCGCCATCAGTGCGTTGCTGCTTTCTGTCCGTTATGCATTAATGATGATGGATTCGCCTAAGTTGCAGCATCCGTTTCTCAAGCGATTCCCCCACATCAATGATTCCCTATTGTTGCTCTCCGGTATTGGTTTGATTGTGATCACCGGTTTTATTCCGTTCACTCCCGCCAACATGTGGCTGACGGAAAAGATCACCTGTGTGCTGGCGTACATCGCACTGGGTCTGTTTGCGCTTAAACTTGGCAAAAACAAACTGCTGCGCACGTTTTCATTTTTCGGCGCGCTAGGTTGGCTGGCGATGGCAGGTAAATTGGCGGTAGCAAAAACGCCTCTGTTTTTTGGGTAATAACCGATGCTGGAATTCTTTGACGAAGACTTTGACAACATGGAGTTGGTGGAAGGCGCTTTGGAATTGAACAAGGCGGTTAACCCTGAAACAGACGAACTTTGGGCGCGTGCCGAGTTGCAGCGCTTGTTTGAAGAAGCAGAAATGGCGTTGGTTTGTGAACGGGATGAAAAAGCCCGTTTTGTTGCGTTTCTGCGCCTGTTCTACACTGAGTGGGGATTTCACGGCGATCGTGATGCCTATTTTGACTCAGATAACAGCTTTATTGACAAAGTGTTGCAGCGTCGCAAAGGCATCCCGGTCAGTTTAGGGGCTATCTTGCTCTACTTAGGACGTCGTCTCGGATTTGCCCTGCAAGGTGTCACTTTCCCTACGCAATTTTTACTGCGCGCCGATTGGTACGACGGTAGTACCAGCTATCTCAACCCGTTTAACGGTGAGTATGTAGGCGAGCACATTTTACACGCCTGGCTTATCGGCCATGATGGCCCTTTGGCGAAACTGAAACCGGAACATCTCGCGGTTTCCGATAATCCAACGGTGATTGGCCGCTGGTTAGCGTTGTTGAAAAGCGCATTGCTGCGCGAAGAGCGTTACACCTTGGCATTGCGTTGCACTAACTTAGCTTTGACGTTCGTGCCGGATGATCCTTATGAAATCCGTGACCGTGGGTTTATCTACCAGCAACTGGATTGTCATCAGGTTGCTCTGTCGGATTTTCAATATTTTATCGACCAGTGCCCAGATGATCCGGCGGCCGAACTGTTAAAAAAACAAGTTAACGTCATGAGTGGCAAACAGGTCACTCTACATTAATGAATATGAGATAAAGAAATGGAACAAAAAATCGTTCACGTTGGCGACATTCAAGTTGCGAACGACAAGCCGTTTACCCTGTTTGCTGGTATGAACGTGCTTGAATCCCGTGATCTTGCCATGCAGATCTGTGAACACTACGTCAAAGTGACAGACAAGCTGGGTATTCCTTACGTGTTCAAAGCCTCTTTTGATAAGGCAAACCGCAGCTCGGTTCACTCTTACCGTGGCCCAGGCCTCGAAGAAGGGATGAAAATCTTCCAAGAGCTCAAAGACACGTTTGGCGTGAAGATCATTACTGACGTTCACACCGAAGCACAAGCTCAGCCAGTCGCCGACGTGGTGGACGTTATCCAGTTGCCCGCATTTCTTGCTCGTCAAACTGACCTGGTTGAAGCGATGGCCAAAACGGGCGCGGTGATCAACGTCAAGAAGCCGCAATTTATGAGTCCGGGTCAAGTGGGTAACATCGTTGAGAAGTTTGCCGAGTGTGGCAACGACAAAATCATTCTCTGTGAACGCGGCTCTTGCCATGGCTACGACAATCTTGTGGTGGATATGCTCGGCTTTGGCGTGATGAAAAACGCCTCAAAAGGCAGTCCAATCATTTTTGACGTGACGCACTCACTGCAAATGCGCGACCCATCGGGCGCCGCTTCTGGTGGTCGTCGTGAACAGACCGTTGAACTGGCCAAAGCGGGCTTGGCGACTGGTATTGCTGGCCTATTTATCGAAGCGCATCCAAATCCAGACAAAGCAAGATGTGATGGTCCATCGGCATTGCCGCTGGATAAGCTTGAGCCTTTCCTCGCCCAAATGAAAGCGTTGGATGACTTGGTGAAAAGCTTCCCATCGATAGACATCAAATAATTATACTAGGCCAGTCATCGACTGGCCTTTTTCTTATCGCTTGGCTGATAAATTACATATTAGCCGTGAAATAGCGGTGAAAAAGTGAAACGTTTGCCTGTGATCCTATTCGTTTTCAAAGTGTAACTACTCGAGGTTATTGCACCGAGGAATGGATTTTATGGTGATCAATGCAACATAAATTTGAAAACGCTCTGAATGGTTGGTCCAGTTAATTTAAACTGTATCAAATTTTATCGGTTGAATGCGCTTAACCTGCGGCGAGTGTGTTTTTTCAATCGATAGATATTGGCAGTGGAATCCTATTCGTTCAAAAGGTATGACAATGAAACAACGCCTGATTTTAAAAACCGCGCTAAGCGCAGCAATTCTGGCTACTCTGGCGGGTTGTGCTACTCAGCCTACTCAGGAGTGGCAAACGGACAAGAGCTACAAACTGACGGTTTTGCACACCAATGACCATCACGGTCGTTTTTGGCAAAACAAATACGGTGAGTATGGCATGGCAGCCCGTAAGACTCTGATTGATGAGCTACGTACTGAAATTCAGGCGGAAGGCGGCAGTGTGCTGCTGCTGTCAGGCGGTGACATTAACACTGGTGTACCAGAATCGGATCTCCAAGATGCAGAGCCAGATTTCAAAGGCATGAGCAAAATTGGTTACGACGCGATGGCACTGGGTAACCACGAGTTCGACAACCCAATCGACGTACTGATGAAACAGAAAGAGTGGGCGAACTTCCCCATGCTTTCTGCCAACATCTACGACAAGAAAACGGGTGAGCGGATGTTCCAGGCTTACCAAATGTTCAACAAACAAGGCATCAAAATTGCGGTTATCGGTCTGACGACCGAAGATACGGCAAAACTGGGCAACCCTGAGTTTATCGGTGGCATCGATTTCCGTGATCCGAAAGAAGAAGCGAAAAAGCTGATTGCGGAGCTACAAGAGACGGAAAAACCGGATCTGATCTTTGCCGTGACGCACATGGGTCACTATGAAGATGGCAAACGCGGCATCAACGCGCCGGGCGATGTTGCTCTTGCACGTTACCTCAATGAAGGTGATTTGGATATGATCGTGGGCGGTCACTCTCAAGAGCCAGTGTGTATGGAAGCACCGAATGTGGTGACGAAAAACTACAAACCATCCGATGAGTGTAAGCCTGATCAACAAAACGGCACTTACATTGTTCAAGCGCACGAGTGGGGTAAATACGTTGGTCGTGCCGACTATGAGTTCCGTAACGGTGAACTGAGAATGGTGAGCTACGATCTGATTCCTGTGAACCTGAAAAAGAAAGTGGATGTGAATGGCAAGAGCCAGCGTGTCTTCATTGAATCCGAAATCAAAGAAGACGACGCGATGCTTGAGTTCCTGCGTCCTTACCAAGAGCAAGGTCAAGCACAACTGAACGTGAAAATTGCTGAAACTAACGGTAAGTTGGAAGGTGACCGTAACGTCGTTCGTTTCAAGCAAACTAACCTAGGCCGTCTGATTGCTGCCGCGCACATGGATCGCGCGAAAGCCGATTTTGCTGTGATGAACTCCGGTGGTGTGCGTGACTCGATTGAAGCGGGCGAAGTCACTTACAAAGATGTACTGACCGTACAGCCATTTGGCAACATCGTGACTTACGTTGACATGAGCGGCAAAGAAGTGCTTGATTACCTGAACGTTGTTGCGACAAAACCCGTTGATTCAGGTGCTTATGCTCAGTTTGCTGGCATTTCAATGACAGTATACAAAGACAAAGTCGCTGACGTATTCATCCGCGGTCAGCAGCTGCGTCTTGACCAAACTTATCGTTTCACTATCCCAAGCTACAACGCGGCAGGTGGTGATGGCTATCCAAAAGTGAGCGATCACCCAGGTTACGTCAATACTGGCTTTGTGGATGCGGAAGTACTGAAAGATTTCATGGAGAAGAACAGTCCAATCGATGTCAACAAGTTTGCCTCAGCGGGTGAGATTGTTTACAAGTAATTCTCCCTCAGAAAGCGTTTGACTCAAACGCACTGATCTTTTTAACTAAAAGCGCTGTTTCCCAAATCGGGAGCAGCGCTTTTTGTTTGTAGTGGAGAAAACCATGACACCGGCGATCAATTTGGCGAAAAAGAAGAAAATTGCCCACACCATTCACGAATATCAACATGACCCGCGTGCGACCAGTTATGGATTAGAAGCCGCGCAAGTGCTTGGCCAAGATCCGAAGAAAGTATTTAAAACTTTGCTGTTTTGCCTGAATGGAGAAGCGAAAAATCTCGCTGTCGCGATTATTCCTGTCGATCAGAAACTTAACCTTAAGCTTGCTGCCAAAGCGGCCAACGCCAAAAAGGCCGACATGGCCGATCCTGAGGTCGCACAAAAAATCACTGGTTACGTGGTTGGTGGGATTAGCCCGCTCGGACAAAAGAAAGCGTTGCCGACTTTTTTGCACTCTAGCGCTGAGCCACAAAACACTATTTGCGTCAGCGCCGGTAAACGTGGCCTAGAAATTGAACTGGCGCCACGGGATTTACTGGCGCTAACTCGCGGGCAGTTTGCCGAGCTTTGTCTGTGACTCTCAATGAAAAAGGACGCGTTTGCGTCCTTTTCGATCTATCGACATGATTTGATTCAGTTATTTTTTCAAACTCAAGGTGCCGTTTGAAGGTTTGGCTGGTTTCGCTGCGTTCGGATTATCATAGCGGGTTTTGTTGGCTGTTGAGCTCGGTTTCTTGTCGCGCTCTTGAGCGTGAGCCGCTTTGCCTTCTTGTTGGCCGCGTTTTTGCTGACCTTTTTTCGAGTTTGGCGCATGTCGAAACTCATCGGCATTGTGCCCGCGGAAGGTTTTCGCTTTTTGATTGCGTCTTGCCGTTGAAGCTTGATTTTCTTCGCGACTGTCAAACAACTTGGCGTCGGTTGCTTTACGGATGCGTTTGCCTTTAGCGAGGCGAGAAGCTTCTTCGGTCCCTACCGAGTCTTCACACATCGCCAAGATCTCGGCAACCTCTTGGTCGGTTAAGTAACGCCATTTACCGTTGGGAATGCCATCTAACGTGATGTTCATAATGCGTACACGGCGCAGCTTAAACACCTCATAGCCCAGTGCCTCACACATGCGGCGAATTTGCCGATTCAGCCCTTGAGTCAGCACAATACGAAATGAAAACTTGGTTTCTCGTGTCACTTTACACGGCAGGGTTACGGTATCGAGAATGTTCACACCGCTGGACATCGCTTTAATGAACTCGTCGCTGAGAGGTTTATCGACACGCACCACATACTCTTTCTCGTGGTTATTCCCAGCACGGAGGATTTTATTAACGATATCGCCGTCGTTGGTGAGGAAGATTAATCCGTCAGACGGCTTATCTAAGCGACCGATTGGAAAGATGCGTTTCTTATGGCCGATGAAATCCACAATGTTGCCCGGAATATCCCGTTCGGTCGTACAGGTGATACCGGTTGGTTTGTTCAGCGCTATATACACCGGGCGTTCTTTGGCTTGCAGTGGTGTGCCATCGACACAAACATCGTCACCAGGGAGGACTTTGGTACCCATTTCTGGCTGCTGGCCATTAATCGTGACACGGCCTTGCTCAATTAGCTTATCGGCCTCGCGGCGCGAGCAATACCCCGTTTCACTAATGAACTTGTTTAAGCGTTTTGCGTTCTCTTCGGACATATGACTCTCTCAACGTTTCCCAACGGAAATCCAGTATGATCTGCTTAGTAGCAGGGGGGCGACAGTGTAGCAGGTTTGGCGTTGATACAAAGCACAATTCCACTTTCAACTGCCGAGTCGCTTCATGTGGCGCTCGCGATTTTCCAGCTTTTTCTCCGCACTTTTTTGTAGCAGCACGTAAAGCGCGCCTGTTCCACCATGAAAACGCTGCGCACTGTGAAAGCATTGGACCTCTTTGATCTGCTTTAACCAAGCGCAGACAAAGCTCTTCATTTTTGCTGGTGGATTGGAAAGCTCGCCACGGCCGTGAGCGATGACCACAGTGCGAATGTCCATCTGCATGCATTGCTTCAGGAAGGATGCCAGTTCATCACGAGCTTCCTTGATGGACTTTTTGTGTAGATCAAGTCGGGCTTGCAAGGGATATTTGCCTAAACGTAACTTGCGGTAAACCCCATCTTGTACACCATCTTGTTTGTATTCAAGGATGTCGTCGGGTTTTAGCATCTCAGCATGGTCAATACTTAAATGTTCAGGATTATCTTGCGCAAGCCAAATAGCGGCTTCTCTTCTGGCGAGTTGGGCTTCTGAAGCGCGATGGGCTCTTTTATGTTCGGTGGTGTCGTGGAAAATGGGTTTTACGTCGCCCATCATCTGTTGGAACAGATCAAGATCATCTTCGTGAGACATAACGGCATCTCAATAGCTAACGGAAAGATTGCAGAAGTATACCAACGGAAGAGGTAAAACGATCAAACTGTAAATAAAAAACCGGAACAGGCAGACAACCCATTCCGGTGCAAAGCTTTATACCGATAATAGAGCTTGGCGATATCTAGTGAGGAGATTTGTCATCCATGACCTTGTAAACGAAGAAACCGCCGTAAAACAGCATTAGACCTAGTGCACCAAAGATGACAATCATAGATGAAAGTCCCACCGCATTACCAAATAGCAGATCGAGCCAGAAGTCCATAGTTTCCTCCAAGGGTTGAAGACAGGAGCTAAGTTAAAAGTTGGTGGCGATTTGCACACTGATCTGGATCAATTGTGTTGCATAAGTTAACGACATGTTCTGGTAGGTGTGTTTTTGCTCACATTTTATCATTCGCTGCTGTCAGATTGAGCAATCAGCAGTCGAAGTGTAAAAAAATGCGCTTTTGCTCTTGCGTCTAGGCCGATTATCCGTAATATAGCCATCCGTTGGCACGGCAAAGTCCCTGTTAAACATATCGGTGAATAGCGCAGCTTGGTAGCGCATCTGGTTTGGGACCAGAGGGTCGGGGGTTCGAATCCCTCTTCACCGACCATATTAAGAAAAGGCCCTGCAGAAATGCAGGGCCTTTTTGCAATATTTTGGGTGTAGAGCACGGGGGCTGGAACGCCAGTCCGATCGAATCCCTCTTCACCGACCATTTTCAGGAAAAGGCTCTGCAGAAATGTAGAGCCTTTTTCGTATTTGGTGATATGTGTTTGGGGCCAGAGAGTCGGGGTCTGGTGCGCCAGTCCGATGGAAGACCAGCCGCGTCGAATCCCTCTCCAGCGACCACTTTTAGAAGGCCTGCTTTGTAGGGCTTTCGTCATTTTACGCTTTTCTAGTCTTCATCAAGGCGATCATAGTGCCTTAGTCAAATGCACACTTCGCTTGCTGATTTTGGGTGAGTTGAACCACACGAAAACCTTTTGCTTCCATCAGCTCAAGCAAGTTCTCTTTGCCGACCAAATGCAAGGTGCCGACCACCACAGTGTATTTCCCCGGCTGCTGCTGAGCGCGTTGCTCAAGTTGCTCTGCCCACGCGTGATTGCGATCGGTCATCATTACTTTTTCCAATTGAGGGGATAGCTCTGACACATCGGCAAATTTGCCAAGGTTTGACTCATCGCCTTTAGACCAACTTTCGATGAGACAAGAGAGCAACTGCTCACCTTGGGTGTACTGTTCAAGAGCGCTAATCAGAAGCTCTTTGCCATCTTGTGGCATGCTCGCCAACAGGTTGATTTGAAATTGGACACTTTCAAGCGGGATCAGGGGTAATTGATGTTGTTTCGCCAGTTCAATCAGATAGTTGTCGACGCCAAGTTCAGCGTGATAGCCGAGTTGTGCGATTTGCGCGATTTGAATCGTCAGTGCGCTTACCCAAGGAGGGGAGAGGCGCACTTGATCAAGCTGCAGGTTCAGCGTATGGGCAATCTGCTCAAGCATTGCTTTCTGCTCTTTATCGAGTACTTGCTCGCTGGTGTAGCGCGGTATCGGATATTGCACCTCGCTGCTTTCTGTGAGGTCGGCTTCAATTATCAATCCTTTGCTCGTTGGCAAAAAATGTTCAATTTCTTTGGGTAAGGGGTAGAGTGCTTGGCTGCCGACATGAATTGAACCTGTGATGCGAAACTCGGTCACGCCGCTGGAGACTTGCCACACTAAAGGTTCGCTGAAAGCGGGCAGGCTTAATGTCAGGGCGAGCATGTTCACCCACAGCTTATTTATCATCTTCATCTCTTTTCCTTTGCTTGCGGCAAAATCGTTGATATTGAGTTTTTTGACGGCTTTTGACGAGTCGTAAACTGCGATCCAGTTGGCAAATTTACCTTCAATTTTTTTAAGCCTTTCTTCTATGACACGCAAATGATGGCACACACTCAGGCTGGATCCGCTCTTTATTGGCGATTTTTTGTGATCGAGACAGAGTAAATACACGTCAAAAAATAAGTTACGAATTTAACGTATTGTTTAACTTATTGATATTAAAGTTTTTATATTTTCTTAGTTGAGGTCTGTTTTGAACTGGATCACCGATTCTGCTGATTAATTTTACGCTTAGAAATAACTCACTGTATGTTGAATGCATTGGTAAGTAACAGCCGTTTTGGCTGTATTGGTTTTCTGAGTTTTAGGGTAAGTAAGATGTTGAAACAAACTTTTATTGCTGCGTCGGTTATCGCTTCTTTAGCGGGCTGCTCTACATTACAAAGTGATGAGCAACGTGTTGTCAATTCATTAGCGGATAATTTGGATATTCAATACCAAGTTATGACAAATCATGGTGCGAACGAGGGGCTGGCCTGTGGTGATATGGAGGCCGAATGGGCTTCTTGTAACCGAGTGAATATGACGCTAGTGAATCAAGGCAAAGCGGTCAACTCGAAAGATTGGGCGATTTACTTCCATAGCATTCGTTTGATTCTGGATGTTGAGAATGACCAGTTTAAAATCTCTCGCGTCACGGGTGACCTACACAAATTAGAACCGACGGATAAATTTGATGGTTTTGCCGCGGGTGAAGAAGTGGTACTGCCTCTAATTGGCGAATACTGGACGTTGTTCGAAACCGACTTCATGCCAGGTGCGTTTGTCACTGCGCCAAACGCAGAGCCAAAGATGATTGCCTCTCTAAACACGGAAGATGTAGCGTCCTTCGTGGCCGGTCTTGAAGGTAACAACCTAAAACGTACGCCAGATGACAACAACGTATTCGCTAGTGCTGTGTCTCGCTTCGAGAAGAACCAAGACCTAGCAAAACAAGACGTATCCACTACCTTGCTACCAACGCCACTGTTTGTGGAAGCAGGCAAGAGCACCGTTGATATCGTGTCGGGTATTGCGCTGCCTAAAGACGTATTCGATGCGGCGCAATTTGCAGCAATTCAAGATCGCGCAGAAGTGGTTGGTGTGAATGTTCGCGGTGATGTTCCGGTTAGCATCACGCTTGTTCCAGCGGACTTCACAGGTGAATTAGCAAAATCGGGTGCTTACGAGATGAGCATCAAAGGCGACGGTATTGTGATTAAAGCGTTTGACCAAGCAGGTGCTTTCTACGCAGTGCAATCTATCTTTGGCCTGATAGATAGCCAGAGTGCTCATTCTCTACCTCAACTGACCATCAAAGATGCGCCTCGTTTTGATTACCGCGGTGTGATGGTGGATGTGGCTCGTAACTTCCACTCTAAAGACGCAATCCTTGCAACGCTTGATCAAATGGCAGCGTACAAGATGAACAAACTACACCTTCACCTAACCGATGATGAAGGCTGGCGTTTAGAAATCCCAGGTTTGCCTGAGCTGACAGAAGTGGGTGCTAACCGTTGTTTCGACGTTGAAGAGAAAAGCTGTCTACTGCCTCAGCTTGGCTCGGGTTCAACCTCAGACAACTTTGGCTCGGGTTATTTCAGCAAAGCGGACTACGTGGAAATCCTTAAGTATGCGAAAGCACGTAACATCGAAGTGATTCCAGAAATCGACATGCCAGCACACGCACGTGCTGCCGTGGTGTCGATGGAAGCGCGTTACGACCGTCTCATGGCAGAAGGGAAAGAAGCACAAGCGAACGAATACCGTCTGATGGATCCTCAAGATACATCGAACGTGACGACCGTTCAGTTCTACGATAAGCAAAGCTTTATCAACCCATGTATGGAATCGTCAACGCGATTTGTTGACAAGGTGATTTCAGAAGTGGCAGCCATGCATGCTGAGGCAGGCGCACCGCTAACGACATGGCACTTTGGTGGTGACGAAGCGAAGAACATCAAGCTAGGTGCTGGTTTCCAAGACGTAAACGCGCAAGACAAAGTAAGCTGGAAAGGCACGATTGACCTCTCTAAGCAAGACAAGCCATTCGCACAGTCTCCACAATGTCAGACGCTCATTACCGATGGTACAGTCAGTGACTTCGGTCACCTGCCAAGCCATTTTGCTGAACAAGTGTCGAAGATTGTGGCCGAGAAGGGCATTGCTAACTTCCAAGCTTGGCAAGATGGCTTGAAATACAGTGAAGGGCCAGCGGCGTTCGCCACCGAGACGACCCGCGTTAACTTCTGGGATGTCTTGTACTGGGGCGGTACCTCATCCGTGTATGAGTGGGCGAATAAAGGTTACGACGTGATTGTCTCTAACCCAGATTACGTTTACATGGATATGCCATACGAAGTGGACCCGAAAGAGCGCGGCTACTACTGGGCCACCCGAGCTACCGATACGCGTAAGATGTTTGGCTTTGCACCAGAAAACATGCCGCAAAATGCGGAAACGTCACTCGATCGTGATGGCAACGGCTTCTCTGGTAAAGGCGATGTCCAAGGTAAGCCGTTCTATGGGTTGTCTGCACAGCTTTGGTCTGAGACCGTGCGTAACGATGAGCAATATGAGTACATGGTATTCCCTCGCGTACTGGCCGCTGCTGAGCGTGCATGGCACCGTGCAGAGTGGGAAAACGACTATAAAGTCGGAGTGGAATACTCGCAAAATACCAACCTAGTGAACAAATCGGCGCTGAATCAAGATTACAACCGCTTTGCTAACCTGCTTGGCCAGCGAGAATTGGCAAAACTGGAAAAAGCAGGCATTGATTACCGCCTACCTGTACCGGGTGCGAAAGTCGAACAGGGAACGCTTACAATGAACGTTCAGTTCCCTGGCGTCACGCTTCAATACTCGCTAGATGGTAAAAACTGGCTGACCTACGCGGATGATGTTCGTCCTGCGGTCACTGGCGAAGTGTTCATCCGTTCGGTATCGGCCACCGGAGAGAAAAGCAGCCGCGTAACTAGCGTAAAATAACTCGCAAATGTCTCGTGAGTACAAAACCCAGCCGTCGCTGGGTTTTGTTTTTGCCTTTTTCTGCCCAATGTTTGCGATTAGTTTCCCTTGTAGTGGCTGTACTCAAACACTTGTCCGTCCTCATTAAAGGCATAAACCGAGTAACTCTCTTGCTTCTCGCCATATTCCATACCGGGTGATCCCATCGGCATTCCGGGTACCGTCAAGCCTTTTGCATTGCGCGGCGGGTTGGCTAAGAATGCCTTGACATCCTTGGCCGGCACATGGCCTTCGAAAACGTAGCCGTTAATTTCTGCCGTATGGCAGGAGTAAAGTTTGCTGTCTTTGAGACCCAGTTGTTTTTTCACCCTGTTCATGTCGTCATGCAGCATGTCTTTCACCTCAAAGCCGTTATCTTGCATGTGTTTGCTCCAATCACTACAGCAGCCGCAATAGGGCGATTTATGGTTGATGACCTCCGTTGCCAGCACATTGGCAGAGAGCGCAGTCAGCATCAGCAGGGTTAGAGATTTGAGTTTCATCATGACCTCTCAGTGTTGGTTGTGGGTTTAAAAAGACGTAATCGATTGGCGTTGCTCACCACCGTGATGGAAGAAAGAGCCATCGCAGCGCCCGCAATCACTGGGCTGAGCAAAAAGCCCGACACAGGGTAAAGTACGCCTGCGGCAAGAGGAATGCCCAATGAGTTGTAGACAAATGCGCCAAATAGATTTTGTTTCATGTTGCGCACCGTTGCTTTGGACAGCTCAATGGCGTTGATGACGGCGATTGGCGATGGGTTGAGCAGCGTCATTTGTGCACTCTCAATCGCTACATCACTGCCGCTGCCCATGGCAATCCCGATGTCGGCTTGTGCTAGGGCGGGGGCATCGTTAATGCCATCGCCCACCATAGCGACGTGGCGTCCTTGCTGTTGCAAGCGTGCGACATGGTCTGCTTTCTCATCGGGCAGCACCCCAGCGATCACTTCATCAATGCCGAGCTCCTTCGCGAGTGCGCTGGCAACATGCAAGTTATCTCCGGTCAGCATCACGGTATGAATGCGCTGCGCTTTTAATGCGGCAATCGCGTTGGCGGCATCGGGTTTGACCGGATCGGCAATAGCCACTAGGCCGATTAATTGGCCGTCTAGTGCGACAGCGACTGTGGTCCAAGCGTTGTGCTGGCAAGTGTTCAGCGCATCTTGCGCTTGGCTAAAATCAACCTTGAGCGATTGCAAATGCGTCACAGAGGCAATGTGTAGAGTCTGCCCTGCTACCACGGCGCGTACCCCTTTGCCGCGCAAGTTTTCAAATTGTTCTAGCGTTTGCGCCGTGGCTTGTTGCGTTTTGGCGTAGTTGACGATCGCTTTGGCCAGCGGATGTTCTGAGTGCTGCTCTGCACTGAGTAGCTGCGAAAGCAAAGAGGATGAGTCGTGATTGAAGGCAAACAGTTGTTGTACGCTCGGCGCACCTTGGGTCAAAGTGCCTGTTTTATCAAACACCACAGTATTGATGCGACTGGCCGATTGCAGTACGTCGGCATCGCGGATCAAAATGCCCATCTCGGCGGCTTTACCAACGCCGACAGTGACAGAGAGCGGCGTGGCTAAACCAAGGGCACACGGGCAAGCGATTATCAGCACCGTCGTCGTGACCACTAACATGTAACTCGCTTTCGGATCTGGGCCTAACACAAACCAGATCGCGGCGGCAAAGAGTGCGATGGCAACCACCACGGGAACAAAAACCGCCGAAATTTCGTCGGCCAATTTGGCCATCGCTGGTTTGCTGCTTTGTGCTTGGCGAACCAGACGAATGATGCGCGCCAGCATGGTGTCGGCACCAATGCCTGTGGCTTGAATAATAAGGCTACCATCGTTATTGATGGTACCCGCGGAGACCTTGTCCTGCGCTTTTTTCAGCACCGGTACGGGCTCGCCGGTCAGCATCGATTCATCAAGGAAAGACTCACCAGAGAGCACCACACCATCAACGGGAATCTTTTCCCCCGGTTTGATTCGCAGATGCATACCCAATTGAATCGCTTTGGCTTCAATACTTTGATCGCCTTGCTCGGTGACTAAGGTCGCCACCTGCGGCTGCAGATTGACCAAGGCTTGCAGCGACTGTGTGGTTCTGGCCTTCGCTTTGGCTTCAATATAGTGCCCCAAAGAGATAAGACCAACAATCATGGCACTGGCTTCAAAGTAAACATGACGTGACGCGAGCGGAAACCAATCGGGCACCATAACGACCAGCATCGAGTAGAGCCAAGCGGTGCCTGTGCCAAGCGCCACTAGAGTATCCATGGTCGCGCGTTTGTGCATCAGTGCTTGCCACGCATTGATGAAAAAACTTTTGCCCGCGGTGGCAAGCAAGAGCAAACAGGCGAGACCGACCGCTCCCCAAGCCACTTGGTCTTGTGTGCTGGTAATCGTCATGCTGCCACCCAGCACGCCCCACAGCATTAAAGGTGCACCCAACACAATGCCTGCCAATGCGCTGTTTTGGTGTTTGCGCTGAGTTTGTTGCATTTGCTCGTTCTGTTTTTGCTGAGTGAGTTCGGCGTCCAGCACCACTTCGGCTTGATAACCGGCTTGCTTGACGGCGGCGACCAAGGCGTTGTGCAATGCGTCAGTATCTGACTGGGTAAAAACCAGCGCGCTTTGTTCGGCAAGGTTGACCTGAGCCTTGTCGACCTCAGCCACCGAGCTTAAGGCTTTTTCCACAGAAGAGACGCAGCTTGCGCAGGTCATACCTTGGATCAGTAAATGTAGGGTATGAGCGGAGGACGTGCTCTTTACTTCAGTCTGATGGTCTGGCGCAGAAGAGGGTTGTGTGGGCTCGGTGATCTCCAACCCCCGGTTTGCAAACGGCTGCGCCTGATAGCCCAGCGTGGCAATCAAACTCACCACCTCGGCTTCACTTAAGCTGGTGGTGAGAGTGAGCTCGTTTTTGCTCGCATCAAAACGCACTACGTTAGGTTGCGCATTTAATAGCGTGGTGAGTTTTTTCACGCAGCCGCCACAGCTTAGTCCTTGCAGAGCAAAGTGATACTGATGTCCGGCTTGGTAACCCAAAGTTTCAATGGTGGCCACGAGGTCGCGCAGTGGCGTCTCGCTTTCTAAAGTCATTTCAGTAGGAGAAAGGACAGTAATGTTCACGGAGTGCGCCTGCTGCAGCGCCTTCTCCACTTTACGCGCACAGCCCATGCAGTTGAGCCCAGATAAAGGCAGGGTGTAATAGGTCATCTTTTGGTTCCCAACGAAAGAGTGTGTTGAACACGATAAACCTTTCCTTCGGGGGAAGGTCAAGCATTCTTTTGGTGAGAAATTAACGCTTGATTTGCCGCGCGAGAAGTACGGATTAGGCGGGTGCAGAATGCGATATCCATGTTGTAGATTCGCTCTGCGGTGGTAAAATGTCGCCACTTTTATCCTTGAACGCGCAGCAATCACCTTGAATGCTGCCTTTTATCCCTAAGGAATTCTGATGACGGTTAAAACTCGTTTTGCTCCTAGCCCAACAGGCTACCTTCACGTTGGTGGTGCGCGCACCGCACTTTACTCTTGGTTGTTCGCAAAAAGCCAAGGTGGTGAATTCGTTCTGCGTATTGAAGATACTGATTTAGAACGTAACTCTCAGGAGGCGGTAGACGCCATCCTTGAAGGTATGCAATGGCTTGGACTGGAATGGAACGAAGGTCCTTACTTCCAGACACAACGTTTTGACCGTTACAACGAAATGGTTGATAAGCTGCTGGCGGAAGATAAAGCCTACAAATGTTACGCTTCTAAAGAGCTGCTGGACGAAGTGCGTGCAGAGCAAGAAGCAAACAAAGAGATGCCTCGTTACGATGCGGATCACCCGAAAATCAAAGCGGTTAACGACGCGGCAAAAGAGGGCGACCCTTGTGTGATTCGTTTCCGCAACCCGAAATCAGGCAGCGTGGTGTTCGACGATCAAATTCGTGGTCGTATTGAGATCAGCAACAGTCAAATGGATGACCTGATCATCCGTCGTACCGATGGCTCACCAACCTACAACTTCTGTGTGGTCGTTGACGACTGGGATATGGGCATTACGCACGTAATTCGTGGCGAAGACCACATCAACAACACGCCGCGTCAAATTAACATCTATGAAGCTTTGGGCGCGCCAGTACCGACTTTCGCTCACTGTGCCATGATTCTCGGCGACGATGGTGCCAAGCTGTCAAAACGCCACGGTGCGGTCTCGGTTATGCAGTACCGCGACATGGGTTACTTGCCAGTTGCGCTGAATAACTACTTAGTGCGTTTAGGGTGGTCTCACGGTGACCAAGAGATTTTCTCGCAAGAAGAGATGATCAATCTGTTTAGCCTGAATGCGATTTCAAAATCGGCTTCCGCGTTTAACACCGACAAACTGCTTTGGTTGAACAACCACTACATCAAAACCTCTGAGCCCGAGTACGTCGCTGAGCACCTTCAATGGCACTTAGATCAAAAAGGCATCAACAAAGACAACGGCCCTGCGATTACCGAGGTAATTAAACTGGTCGGTGAGCGTTGTAATACACTGGTTGAACTGGCCGAGCAAATCGCTTACTTCTACCAAGATTTCGATGCGTTTGATGCAGATGCCGCGAAGAAGCACCTACGCGGTGTGGCAAAAGAGCCGCTGGAGCTTGCCTTGGCGAAAGTGAAAGCACTGACAGAGTGGACCACTGAAAACCTGCATCGAGTGATTGCGGATGTATGTGCAGAGCTTGAGATCGGTATGGGTAAAATTGGTATGCCGCTGCGCGTTGCAGTGACTGGCGGTGGTCAGTCGCCATCGGTGGATGCGGTAATGCAACTGATTGGTAAAGAGCGCGTGGTTGCGCGTATTAAGATGGCGCTGGCGTTTATCGCTGAGCGCGAAGCCAACGCTCAATAAGAACAGCGCTCCCAAAGCAAACCGCAGCCCAGTTGCTGCGGTTTTTTATTGTGCGGAATTTGGCGACTTTTAAAAGCACAGAATCAGCCACTGCGCACTGACGAACGAGCAATCTTAAGGTAGGTTATTTCAAATCAATACTGCTCAGCCGGCCCATAAACGTCAGGATCTCAAGATTCTCTTTATGAGCATCAAGCAGCGCTTTTTTGGTTTGCGAGTAAGCGGCGAGTTTGCCGTACTTATTGATAGAGCGAACAACAGTTTTGTAGCGATACTCACCTTGGTCGTTCAGCTCTCGCCACTTAGCGATGTAACACGTGTCTCGGTTGTTTGGATCGTTTTGTGTAGGGCTCGGCTTATGAACAATCTTGGGCTCTAAACTGTGAGGCAGGCGCGTCATCAGATAGGGGTCTTTAAGGAGACGGCGCCAAAATTTACCCCACATCTCTTTGCCAAGTTCATTGCGCATTTTGATCGCTTTTTGCAGCGCTTTCTTTTCACCCATTTTAATAAAGCCGATCGAGCGATGCAGCACGCTATCGTCCGGAGTATGGATATGGATCTTAAACGCGGTTCTACCTTTGGAGATAAAACGGTGACCAGTGTTCGTTATCAGATTGCTCTTAGTCATAACTCTAACTAATACTTTTATTAATATATGTTTAGAGTAAGAAAATATTAGAAATAATTAAAGTAGTAAAAGCCTAACTAACGCAAAATTTTGTATGGGCATCAGAAAATTGAGGTGGGATATTTTCAAACCGCAAAATAAAAGACAGGTAGCTAGGGTCTGTTGACCTTTTGCGGTTAAATTTTGTTCGAGATAAAAGCGTTTTAATCGCGACAAGAGGTTTGTAGCCTAGTCATTCTAAGCAAAACACCTCTCAACAAAGAGTAAAACGCTTTTAGCCGAACCCTTCGGGCAGCGTTTGTAGCTCCTTTTTGCTGCGTTATCGGCTTATCATGTAGGCCACTACAATTCAAAGCCTCTGCCTTGCACAAAGAACCCACAAACTGCTGCAAAAATCATCTCAAAAGGTCAACAGACCCTAGGCTAACCAGTCTTCATTCAATATGGCGCTCCCAACAGGATTTGAACCTGTGACCTGCCCCTTAGGAGCGGGCGCAGTAGATGATTTCACAGAGTTCCACTTGATATCATTTCTATCTTAACTGTCTGTATTTTAGTGACTTTATCAAATTATCACCAAAATTATAGTTACGTTAGGTTTCGCTAAATTAACTTGTAACATGACCTGTTACGTGACCGCGATTGTCAACCCTTTTATGGGTTTTGTTCACTCTACAAGCTTCGGTGTTGCAAAAGCAGAATACATAATCATAAACAGAATTAGGAATAATGATTATGTCTACACTACTAACAGTACAAGAGATACAGAAACAAAAAACACGCGATTATGACTACTACATCTGGGACTCTACCCGAACAAGGGGAACAGGGCGGCTTGGCTGCAAAATCTTAAGGTCAGGTTCGAAGATCTTCTACTTCAAATATTTCTTCAATGGAAAAGTTCGTTTCTTAAAAGTAGGGTGCTTTGAGTCGATGACTCTGGCAGAAGCACGAGATGTTCGAGATAAATACAAGGCGCTATTAGATAAGGGCATTTGTCCGAAAGCGCACCTAGAAGAGCAGGAGCGTCAAAAGCGAGAGCAAGCTCAGATTGAAGAAGAGACAGGCACCTTCGGCCAACTGATCGACGAGTTTTACGCATATTTAAAACGTACTCGAAGCGGTGCTCGTCTAGAACGCAGTTTACAAGCTCATCAAAAACACATTGAAGCTTACATTCGAGGGAAAATTCCAGACGACAAGAAAGTCAACGAGATCACTAAGCCCGAACTGATCAAGCTCATTGGTCAAATCGTCAAAACAGCTCCTGTTCAAGGGGATAAAGTTCTATCTATCATCAGACGTATGTTTGAAATTGCGCTGGATTATGATGATGACCCGATGACGAGTGATAACCCGATAAAGTTTAGGTTAGATAAAAACCCAGCAGCACGGATAAAAAAGCAGAATCAAAGTAAACCTCGTAGAAGAAGCTTGACCCTTGAAGAGCTGGGCCTACTTTTTAGCGATGAGAGTGCTAAATACTTTGACCGCAGGATATTTTTACTGTTAAAGCTAGCTGTTTTCATGGGAGGACAGCGACCTTTGGAATTATTGCTATCAAAGCGAAGTACTTATTTGGCGCACAAGAAAAAGTTCTTCCTCGATGCTGAAGATGTAAAAACTGAGCGTCCAAACTTACTTGTTAAAGGTGGTACTGCTTTAGAAATAATTGAAGAAGTTGAAGAGTTGCGGTTTACCAGTACGATGGAGAGCGACAAGTTATTCTCTGCAAATAACAAGCTTGGGTATATTGATCCAAACGATGTTTCAAAACAGGTTCGCAAATTTTGTAATTTGACTGGTTTTCAGGCTTTTCAGCCGCGAGATCTCAGACGTTCGGTAAAAAACATCATGCTAGTGCGTATTTCGGTGATTGCGATCGCTCGTTTCCGCTGTTTTTCAAGCAAGTTGTCGTCTTTTTTACAATTTAGTAACGTGAATGATTACGCTGCACACTTTTCAGGGTTCAAGTACACCTCATCGATATAACTCCAGTCTCTCGTTTGCCGACTC
>NZ_JZAM01000208.1:0-75373 GCF_000960595.1 Vibrio sp. S234-5 | reverse complement strand
GTTCGAACAGGGTTCGCCATTCTTGGTTAGTGCGTCGTTTGGCCATTTCAAATCTCCTTTGGGTTGGAGGTTTGATCTTATTATTCGGGCTAGACGATTAGAATGCGGGGTTTATGATGCGCTTACTGTAGAACTGTGTATTAAAAAGAATTAAAAAAGGCCCGTTTGGGCCTTTTGCTGTTTTGACTGGCCTTGTCACTCAATCACCAGTTGCCAGTTCACTTGTTGCCAGCGCTCTTGTTCACTTTGCAAATCGGCGGAGAGCAGTTTGTTATTGTCCAACCAATCAGCCTGTTGACCACGGAGCGTCCAGCAGTTGCCGTTCACTTCCAAACTGAATTCCGGCAAGGGATCATCGTTGCGCTGGCCGTTGATCAATATCGCCAAACGTAAAATGCGGATCAAATGCACCACTTGCTCTTTATCATAGAGATGGAAATCCGCCAGTTCCGTCAGCTTGAGCGATTTACGCTGATATCGGGTGAGGGAAGAGAGTAAAAGCTGCTGCTCGCTGTTAAAGCCAGGCATGTTGGTATGCTGGAGAATATAAGCCGAATGGCGCTGAAAAGCGCGTAAACTGATGCTCAGTCCCACTTCGTGCAGCAATGCGGCCCATTCGAGCATAGCGAACAGATCGCTCTTGCGCTTTATGCCGAGCGTTTGATGTACCTGCTCAAGTAGCTCTACGGCCAAGCCTTTTACTCGCGCAGCGTGCTCTAAGTCAACCAGATGCTTTTTCGCCAAGTTTTCTGTGGTGCGCATGCGGATGTCTGAACGTGCTAAGCGCGATTCCATTTCGTACATCAAGCCTTCGCGCAGCGCACCGTCAGAGTAGTGCATCTCTTTGATTTTTAGATCTTGGAAGATAGCGCTGAGAATAGCGACGCCAGCGGCAAATACGCTTTTTCGCTCTTCGGTTAAGCCGGGAAGCTCGATATCGTTGATGATGTCAAACTCGCACAGCACTTCAATTAGAGTGTTAAGGCGTGGGCCGGTAATGATACCGTCTTCAAAACCGATACCAATCAACACCTCGCGTATCGCTTTGATGGTACCTGAAGAGCCAAAAGCAATGTCCCAACCGCGTTTGCGATACTGCGCTGCGATCGATTCCAGTTTCTGCTCTGAGGCGAGAATCGCTTTGGAGAAGTTCTTCTTGGAAATCTTTCCGTTGCTAAAAAAACGGTTGGTGAAACTGACGCAGCCCATCTGTTTGCTGTTGAGCAGTTCCGGCTCGAACTCGGTGCCGATGATCATCTCGGTACTACCACCGCCGATATCAATCACCAGTTTCGATGTCGCCTCAATTTGCGTGTGGGTGACACCGAGATAGATAAGGCGTGCCTCTTCTTCCCCAGGAATGATTTCAATCGGGAAGGGCAGCACTTGCCGCGCACGTTGCAAAAAAACGTGCGCGTTTTTCGCTTGGCGCAGGGTATGTGTGGCGGCAATCCTGACATTATCTGCATCGAATCCTTGCAAGCGCTCGGCGAACATGGAGAGGCATTCAAGGCCGCGTTCCATCGCTTCATCGCTTAAGTTCATCTCATCGTCTAAACCATCTGCAAGCTGAACTCGTTGTTTATGACGGCTGACCAGTTGCAGATCTTCATTTGCAACTTTCGCGACGACCATGTGAAAGCTATTTGATCCAAGGTCAATAGCCGCTATCTCTCTGGTGTTACTGGCTGTTGTCATTCGTTTCTAATTGCCCTTTATTCTTACGTGTCTGTTTCTCTACATTTTTAAGATAGTCGTAAATCGCTATTTGAGAACGAATTTTTTTCCGGTTGCCGCGTTCAACGTAGCTGTTACTCATCTCTTTATCGATGCGGCGGGCTTTCACTGTATCGATAAATTGAATGTTGAGAATGTCGATAATACGCTGCTTGATGCGTGGATCTCTCACGGGGGCCATCACTTCGATTCGGTTATCGATATTGCGCTCCATCCAGTCGGCCGAGGAGATGTACACCAGCGGATTGCCGTCATTATGCACCACCAGAACACGAGGGTGCTCGAGGAAACGGTCAATAATACTGATGATCTCAATATTTTCACTGACGCCTTCAACACCAGGCACCAAAGAACACATACCGCGCACGATCATACGAATTTTCACGCCCGCATTATTGGCGCCGTACAGCTTGCTGATCAATCCTTTGTCAACCAAGTTGTTGACCTTAAGTGTAATCTCGGCTTTCTTGCCAGCTTTGGCATTGGCAATTTCGCTGTCGAGCAGACGATAGATCTGGGTACGTGAGTTGCGTGGTGAGACGATCAAATGGGTGAATTTCACCGGACGGAACGGATTCTCAATGTAACCAAACACCGCACGCACTTCCGCTGCGAGCTCTTGATCGGCCGTGAGCAGAGAAAAATCGGTGTAGATACGAGCGGTGCGCTCGTGGAAGTTTCCGGTGCCAATGTGGGCATAGCGGACAAATTGATCCTCCTCGCGCCGGGTGATCAACAGCAACTTGGCGTGGATTTTCATCCCCGGAACACCAAAAATGACGTGAACGCCCGCATCGGTCAGCACGCGCGACCACTCAATGTTGGCCTCTTCGTCAAAGCGAGCTTGCAGCTCGACTACCACCACTACGCGCTTACCGTTGTGCACCGCATCCACCAAAGAGCTCATCAAACGGGAATTTTTCGCCACGCGATAGATATTGATCTTAATGCTGACCACTTTCGGATCAAACGAGGCCTGGCGTACCAGCTCTGTGATGTGTTCGAAAGAGTGATAGGGGTAGTGCAGCAAAATATCCTGTGCACGGATCGCGTCAAAGGCGTTGGCGTGACCTTCAAAATCGGCGCAGCTCATTGGAGGCAGCGGTTTATTTTCTAAGTAATCACGGCCAACGTTTGGAAAGCCGATGAAATCTTTGAAATTATGGTAACGCCCCCCAGGGATCAAGCTGTCGTAATGAGAAATCCTTAATTTAAAACAGAGGTATTTCAGCATCTCTTCCGGCATTTCGCGCTCATAAACAAAGCGGATCGGAAGTGCGGTCAAACGTTGGCTTAAGCCTTCTGACATCTGCTCTAATAGGCTGTATTCCACTTCATGACGCAAGTCGTATTCGGCGTCGCGCGTCAGTTTCATTGCGTAGCCATTGAGTTCATCGTATTCGAAGAAACCACGAAAAATGTCGTTTAGGCAGTAACGGATGATGTTATCGAGCAAAATGATGGTTTTCTTTCGTTTGCCTTTTTGCTCTGGCACCATGACAAAACGTGGCAAGTGATCGGTTGGGATCTCAAGCAGGGCATACTTCGAGGTGCTGCCAGTTTTAAGCTCAACGGCGATGTAGGCGTATTCGTCTTTGAGAAATTGCAGCACGTCGATTTCGTCGGTCAACATCACTGGCGTGATGTGCGGTAGCACTTCTCTTCGGAAGTATTTGGTGATCCACTTTTGCTGTGATTCGTCCAACTGCCCTTCGTTGACCAAAAAAATTCGCCGACGTGCCATTTCACGAATGAGCTCACTGTAGAGCTCGTCAAAACGTTCATTCAGTTTGAGTGCTTTGGTTTGCATTTTCGACAATAAGTGCTTGGAAATGTCGTTGCCACCTTGCTCACGGTTAATCAGAATACGACGCTTGACATCGGAAAAGCGAACTTTATAGAACTCGTCCAAATTATTGGAGAAGATCCCCAAAAAGCGAATTCTTTCGATCAAAGGAACGGTTTTATCCGCCGCTTCCTGCAAAACTCTTTCATTGAAGGAGAGCCAACTGAGCTCTTTTTCGATATACAACTTTTCCGCGCTCATAACCTAACCTAACCTAACCTGACACTAATAAAAATTTATAGATAAGTGGTTCTTTAACCCTTATTGAGCAAGAACATTATGTGTTTTTTGTTACAGATTTATTTCATATCATGTTCTAGGTAATAGTTGTATTCTTTTCATACGGTTAATGTGATCTGTAATATAATTGTCATCTTAACGAAATATTATGCTTTTACGTGTAAATAGGTAGAGAGACAGATGGCCAGAGCCGGATTCACATTGCAGGAAAGAGACAAGTCGAGATTGCTCAAAGATCGACTGGCTCGTTTTGCTGTCACTTGTGGCGGTTTGGGCGTACTTGCAGCGTTAGTGCTGATTTTTGTCTACCTGGCGATGGTGGTGTTTCCGCTCTTTTCCGACGCCAAATTAGAGCGTAATTATCAAACAATGCCCGCAACGCTCTCTCAGCCAGTGGCGTTGGCGGTAGATGACTACGGTCAGCGCGCGATGAGCGTCAGTCAATCTGGTTTACTCTCTTTCTGGCAACTTGATCTGGGCATTCGTCTCAAAGAGATCCAGTTAACGGCCAATCCGCTGTTGTTCGCCCGTACTATTCCGGCGGTTGAATGGTATGGCTTTTTGGATGAAAGTGGTGAAGTGACGCTCTTCAAGCCCGAGTTCAACAGCTCGTTGGCGAAAGAAGTTCAGCAGCCAGATATCGAGTTTTACTCGCCAGAATTTAGCTTTCGTTTGGCTGAAAAGGGCGAGTCTGTCCGGCAGTTTGCTTTCAGTGTTAACCCTAACTCGCCCACTTTGGTTTGGCTTGATCGCGATGGCACTTTGTCGGCACGCTGGTTGATGAAGTCTGCGCTAACGCAGCGCCAAATCGATTTTAAGTTTGAAAGCTCGTTTAACGATATTGATCAACTGTTGCTGACGCCCGATGGCGCGACCTTGTATCTGCGTAGTGGCTCTGAGCTGATTATTGCCCGCAAGCGGCAAGAGGCTTTTCGCGTTCGAGAGGTGGTGGATTTAACCTTGGGGGATAAAAAGCACTCGGTAAGAAATATCGATCTTTTGGCGGGCGCATACTCCTTATTGGTCACGCACAATGATGGTCGGGTGTCGCAGTGGTTTGATACGCGTCGCGACAATCAGCGCCGCTTAACGCACATTCGTGATTTCAAATTGGCCTCACAGGTGCAGTATCTGCTTCCTGATACGCATCGCAAGGGCTTCTACAGTTTTTACACCAATGGCACTTTGCAAAGCCACTACACCACCAGTGAAAAGTTGGTGCTGTTTTCTCGCGCTTTCTCTCAAGCGCCGCAGCTTTCGGCCATGTCCAATAATGAGCACTACCTGCTCTCTTATTTTCCCGGCCAGTTGAATGTTACCAAAGTAGAGAATCCGTATCCGGAAGTGTCACTCTCTTCGTTGTGGCAACGAGTGTGGTATGAAGGTTACCCGGAGCCGCAGTTTGTCTGGCAATCGACTTCGGCCAGTGATGACTTTGAAGCCAAATTCAGTCTTATTCCTATCGCATTCGGAACCATCAAAGCAGCGATGTTTGCCATGCTCTTTTCGGTGCCGATCGCGGTGCTCGGTGCCATATATACCGCTTATTTTATGGCGCCGAGAATGCGCCGGGTGGTGAAGCCGTCGATCGAATTGATGGAAGCGATGCCAACCGTCATCATCGGTTTTCTCGCTGGGCTTTGGTTCGCCCCTATTGTTGAAAACCATCTGATTTCGGTGATATCGCTGATGATCTTTTTGCCGCTGAGCACCATCGTGGTGGGGGCACTGTGGCGTCTATTGCCAGCCAACTGTCGACACAGCATCCCCAACGGTTGGCATGCGTTGATCTTGATGCCTACACTGCTGGTGATGCTGCCGATTGGCCTTTGGCTTGCGCCAAGCATCGAACACATCTGGTTTGGCGGCGATATTCGTCTCTACCTGTCGGAGCACGGCATTGGCTTTGATCAGCGTAACGCGCTGGTGGTGGGGTTGGCGATGGGCTTTGCGGTGATCCCGACCATCTTTACTATCGCCGAAGATGCGATTTTCTCGGTGCCAAAGCATCTGTCGGATGGGTCGTTGGCACTTGGTGCAACACCTTGGCAAACCTTAACGCGTGTGGTGTTGCTCACTGCCAGCCCAGGGATTTTTTCTGCCATTATGATGGGGCTTGGCCGCGCGGTGGGAGAAACCATGATCGTCCTGATGGCGACAGGCAACACGCCTATGATGGACTGGAACATTCTCGAAGGGATGCGAACCCTCTCTGCCACTATTGCGGTGGAACTTCCTGAGTCTGAAGTGGGCAGTTCTCATTTCCGTCTGCTGTTTTTATCCGCGCTCCTGCTGTTTGTCTTTACCTTCGCAGTTAACTCTGTGGCGGAATGGGTGCGTCAGCGATTAAGAGAAAAATACCGTGCACTTTAACCACCGAACGACGAAAGGAGAATGTGGGTGCTGAATTGGTTTCGCTCTGGCGCACCGTGGATCTGGCTAACGGGTGGCGCGGTCAGTATCAGTTTGTTGGCTGTACTTGGGCTGCTCACTTTGATTGGCTGGAAAGGGCTTAACTACTTCTGGCCCGAGCCAGTGTATCAATGGACATTGCTTGAGGCGCCCGTCGCTCATCAAACCTTGCCGCTCAAAGTCGGTGAGCGGATTGTAGGGCAGTTGTATCAAAAAGAGCGGATACCTACCGCCCAACTCCCTGAGCCATGGCAAACCTTGGCGGCAGGAGAGGATCAGCTCACGCGTTTAAACATTAAAATGGCCAATCGTGAACGCTACCCGTCGGAGTTTCTCTCGCTACTACAAGTACAACTGAGTGAGGCGCAGATTCCGAGTGATATTGCGGTGATAGAACGTAGCCGAGGCGGGTATTTTTTTGGCCGCATCCTCGCGTTTGTTGATGAAGGTGTGCAAACCACTCAAGGAGTGTTGCCGCTGCTGGATGAGAAGATCGGCTACGCGCAGCGACTGCGTGAAGAGATCACCCTGATCGTTGAGCACAACATCAAACCGCTCAGTTGGCGCTTAGAGCAATTACGCCTTGAAAAGCGTAAACGTGAATTGAACAAAACGGTGACGCCAGATTACTTGTCGAATTACCTCACGCAGAAAGCGCAGTTTGAGTTGCAGCTCTCCAATTATGATCAGCAGTTGGATAGCCTGCGTTTGCAATTGACGGGCTATTCTTTGATCGTTGAGGATATGACAGGCGAACGAGTGCCGATCGCACTGAGTGATATTCTTGACTACTGGTTGCCAAACCAAATGAATTTTGCGCAGAAAATGGGGCATTGGGCGCAGCAACTTTGGAAGTTCTTGTCTGATGATCCCCGTGAGTCTAATTCTGAAGGCGGAGTCTTTCCTGCGATTTTTGGTACGGTTTTTCTGGTTTTGATCATGTCAATCATTGTGATGCCGCTTGGTGTGATTGCCGCCATTTATCTGCATGAGTACGCGAAAAACAATGCCTTTACTCGCATTATTCGCATCGCAGTGATTAACTTAGCGGGTGTGCCGTCGATCGTTTATGGGGTGTTTGGTCTGGGCTTTTTTGTCTACACCATTGGCGGCTCTATCGACGAATTGTTCTACGCTGAACGTTTGCCAGCGCCAACGTTTGGTACACCGGGGTTGCTTTGGTCGGCGCTCACTTTGGCTGTACTGACTCTGCCCGTGGTGATTGTGACCAGCGAAGAGGGCCTGACGCGCATTCCTAACTCGGTGCGACACGGCTCTTTGGCGCTTGGCGCAACGCAATATGAAACCTTGTGGCGAGTGGTTATACCGATGGCGACCCCCGCGATCATCACGGGTTTGATTCTGGCCATTGCTCGGGCAGCAGGGGAAGTGGCGCCGTTGATGCTGGTGGGTGTGGTGAAGCTGGCGTCGAGTTTACCTGTGGATGGTCAGTTTCCGTATGTCCATCTCGATCGCAAGTTCATGCATCTGGGTTTCCACATCTACGATGTTGGTTTTCAGACCTCCAATATCGAAGCGGCAAGGCCATTGGTATACGCTACCTCTTTTCTGCTGGTCACAGTGATCGTCGGGCTTAATTTAACCGCCATTAGCATCCGTAATAACTTACGAGAAAAATATCGTACTTTGGGGCAAGACTGAGATGTTTTCAATTAACGAGACCTTGGGGTATCAAGCTCCATTGGACGTAAGCCGCTTGAGCGATGAGCAAACTGCTATCTGCATTGAGGATTTAAACCTCTATTATGGACAAACTCAGGCGCTGCATGGCATATCGATGCGCATTCCCAAAGGACGGGTGACGGCTTTTATCGGCCCGTCAGGTTGTGGAAAATCGACCCTGTTGCGCTGCATTAACCGTATGAATGATTTGGTCGAAGGGTGCCGTGTGACCGGGCAAGTCAAACTGCACGGCAAGAATGTTTACGATATGGGCGTTGATGTGGCCACGCTACGTCGCCGAGTGGGCATGGTGTTTCAAAGGCCTAACCCATTTCCTAAATCGATTTATGAAAACGTCGTGTATGGTTTGCGTTTACAAGGGATAAAAAATAGCCGAGCGCTAGACGACGCTGCAGAGCGAGCTTTGCGCTCGGCGGCGTTGTGGGATGAAGTGAAAGATCGTCTGCACGAAAACGCATTCGGTTTATCGGGGGGGCAACAGCAACGATTGGTGATTGCGCGTGCCATCGCCATTGAGCCAGAAGTGCTATTGTTAGATGAACCCACCTCCGCTTTGGATCCGATCTCTACTCTAACCATTGAGGAGCTTATCAATGAGCTTAAGACTCAATATACTGTGGTAATTGTCACCCATAACATGCAGCAAGCGGCGCGCGTGAGCGATTACACCGCTTTCATTCATATGGGAAAACTGATTGAATATTCGGATGCCGATACTATCTTTACCTCTCCGGTGAAAAAGCAAACCGAGGATTACATTACCGGCCGTTACGGTTAATCGTAACAATGCGCGGATCACCACCACAATCGAAAAAGGAACGCTATGCATTTTGGTCGTCATATCTCTGGTCAGTTTAATGTCGAGTTAGAGTCGATTCGTACTCATGTGTTGACCATGGGAGGATTGGTGGAACAGCAACTCTCGTTTGCGATGCAGGCATTACATAATGACGATGTGGAACTGGCGAAGCGGGTGGTGCGTGACGACCATAAAGTCAATGCGATGGAAGTATCGATAGACGACGCTTGTACGCGCATTATTGCCAAGCGGCAGCCTACGGCAAAAGATCTGCGTTTGATCATGGCGATCATCAAAACGATTACCGATTTAGAGCGCATCGGTGATGTGGCAACCAAAATGGCCTACGTGGCAATTGAGAGCCCGTCGTCTAAAGAGAGTCAGTTTCATGTGTCGTTGGAGCCACTCGCTCGTCAGGCGATTGGCATGTTGCATCAAGTACTCGATGCCTTTGCGCGCATGGATGTCGATGCGGCGGCAAAAGTACATAAAATGGATGATAAGCTGGATGCGGAATACGAAGCGGTGATCCGCCAGTTGATGACCTACATGATGGAAAATCCGAAAAACATCCCCAATATATTGCAAGTGATGTGGTCGGCGCGCGCGATAGAGCGAGTGGGTGATCGTTGCCAGAATATCTGCGAATACATCATTTACTTTGTGAAAGGCAAAGATGTGCGTCATTTGGGCGATCAGGGCATCAACGACGCCCTGAAATAGCCGGTTTTAATATTTCTGCGGCACCAAGGTCTGCTCTTCAACGGGGGAACGGACGTAGCCTTCTTTGTTGATTTCTGGCAGTTCAATCGGTGGATGTTGCAGCTCCTGATAATCCACTTGGCTGAGCAGATGGTGAATGCAGTTGAGTCTTGCTTTGCGTTTATCGTCCGACGGTACCACCCACCAAGGGCTATGTTTGGTGTCGGTATAGGCAAACATCTTGTCTTTGGCTTGTGAGTATTCGGCCCAGCGATTGCGCGATTCCAGATCCATCGGGCTAAATTTCCAGCGTTTGATAGGCGTATTTATCCGCTCCAGAAAGCGCTTCTCTTGCTCTTCATCGGAAACAGAGAACCAATATTTGAGCAAAATGATCCCTGACCGTTGCAGCATGCGTTCAAACTCAGGGCAGGCTCGTAGAAACTCTTCATATTCATCTTGAGAGCAGAAGCCCATCACTTTTTCGACCCCGGCACGGTTGTACCAACTGCGGTCAAACAGCACGATTTCACCAGCGGACGGCAGATGAGCGACGTAACGCTGAAAATACCACTGGGTTTTCTCTTTTTCCGTTGGAGCAGGCAAAGCCGATACTCGACAGACGCGGGGATTGAGCTTTTCCGTAATGCGTTTGATAACGCCACCTTTGCCCGCTGCGTCGCGGCCTTCGAAGATCACCACGACTTTCAAGCCTTTGTATTTGACCCACTCTTGCAGTTTAACCAGTTCAATCTGTAACTGCTCTAGTTCACGCTCGTAGAGCTTGCGCTTCAATTTGCCCATCGAAAGTCCCTCCTTGGATAGTGGCAAGTGGTCATCTTAACATTGAGCCTTAGCAAAAAAAGAGCGGATTCAGTTATTTGAGAACTGAAACTGTCTTGGCAATCGCCTCAATGTCGGTCAGTGGGATCATAAAATCATCAATATTGGCTGCGCCCATTTTGCTTTGCTCGGCGATGAAGTGCATTTTGCTCGGGCGTACGCCTTTACCAGAGAGATGCACTTCCGTGACGTGGCTTTTTGCTACTAACTCTTTGACATTACTGGCGTTCACTCCAGCGCCCGCCATGATGGCAATACGCCCTGCGGCTTGCTCAACCAACGAAGCCAGTAGCGCTGCGCCTTGCGGTGCTGAAGGCGCAAGGCCAGAGGTGAGAATGCGCTCGCAGCCAAGTGCGATAATGTCTTCCAGTGCTTGTTTGGGCTCGCAGCATTGGTCAAACGCACGATGAAAGGTGACGCCTAGACCTAAAGCAGTGGCATGCTGGCATAAGCGTTGAGTACGTTTGCGATCAATTGAGCCGTCTGGGTTGAGCAAGCCCAGTACAACGCCTTGCAACCCAGCGCGATGCGCCATCTCGATATCCCACATCATGATCTCCACTTCCTCTTCAGTATAGAAAAAGTCCCCTTGGCGTGGGCGAATCATGGCGTAGACCGGAATCGGCGAGTGCGCCGCGGCTTGGCGCATAAAGCCAAAGCTTGGGGTGAGGCCACCCAGTGCAAGCGATGAACAGAGTTCTATCCGCGTCGCGCCACCTGCAATCGCTTGGTGCAGGGATTCAATGTTGTCGATACATACTTCAATTTGGTAATTCACCATAGGGGTGCTCTTGTGCCGGTAACAGGAAAAACGAGCTTTATGATAACAGGTGAGCGTTGCGTGACGCGGAGAGAATAGGGGTAAAGATGAGCGCGAAGCTTGCCCTTTTTGGCCAGTAGACAGACAAACAAAAGCCCGATGACTGGCATCGGGCTTGGATAGGACTTTACTTTTAACTGATTGGCGTTGGCGATTTATCGCACAGTAATGTTTTATTTCTCTATGAGAATCATCCAACCATTCACCCGTTGAGCGCGGGTGTTAAAAGGTCAATTATTTCTTAGCTAGATCAGATGCGTGTTCCGCTAGGAAGCTTGCAACGCCTTTTGGTGAAGCGTCCATACCTGCTTTACCTTCTTCCCACTGAGCAGGACATACTTCGCCGTGCTTCTGGTGGAAGTTCAGTGCGTCAACCATGCGTAGCATTTCGTCGATGTTACGGCCTAGAGGTAGGTCGTTAACTACTTGGTGACGTACTAGACCGTCTTCGTCGATAAGGAAAGAACCACGGAAAGCAACGCCTGCTTCTGGGTGCTCTACGTCGTACGCTTTACAGATTTCGTGCTTAACGTCTGCAACCAGTGGGTATTTAACTTGACCGATACCGCCGTTCTCAACAGCAGTGTTACGCCATGCGTTGTGAGAGAACTGAGAGTCGATAGATACACCGATAACTTCAACGCCTTTCGCTTTGAAATCTTCGTAACGGTTGTCGAACGCGATCAACTCTGATGGGCAAACGAAAGTGAAATCTAGTGGGTAGAAGAAAACAACTGCCTTCTTACCTTTAGTGAATTCAGCAAAGTTGAAGCTATCAACGATTTCACCGTTACCTAGAACAGCTGCAGCAGTAAAATCTGGGGCTTGACGACCTACTAGTACCATTTTTTGCTCCTAAAAATATAGTTAGTTCCTGACCGAGAGAGCTCTCTTCGGTCTGGTCCGTGTTTTTGCGAGACAAACTATAGTACAGATTGTAGTATTGAAAAAAGCGAAATAAATAGATTAGGTTCATCGAAAAAAGCGATAGACCGATTTCCTCCGAGTCAATCAAACAAACGACGGTAAATAATAATAATTCTATGAATAAGTGGCCCAGTCTTAAGCAGTTACACTATCTCATCACCTTGTACGAAACTCGCCATTTTAGCGATGCGGCTGAGCGGTGTTTTGTCAGTCAATCGACTTTAAGTAAAGGGATACAAAATCTCGAAGAGCTGATTGGTTGTCCGTTGTACGAGAAAAAAGACAAAAAGAGCCCGCTGGTGTTTACTCAGGCCGGCGAGCTGGTGGTGCTGCACGGGCGTGAGTTATTAGCCAAAGGGCAGGATTTGGTGGAGCTTGGCAACTTGTGTCAAGGAGACGGCATGCAAGGGCAACTCAAAGTGGGTTGCATCCCGACCATCGCCCCTTTCTTGCTCGGCGACCTCGTTCAAGACGTGAACCAACGTTTTCCGCAGCTCAACCTGCTTTTGCGTGAAGATACCACAACCAATCTGTTAACGGCCTTGCGTCACGGTGAGTTGGACGTGTTGATCTTGGCGCTGCCTGTCGATATTGAGGGGATGGAGAGCCGGGGAGTTGGTCAAGATCCGTTTAAGATGGTGATCAGCCGCCATCAAGCAGACAAAATCAAAGTGCCGATTCGTTATTGTGATTTGCCAGATGAGTCGGTATTTCTTTTGGAGCGCGAGCACTGCTTGACCGAGCATGCGGTCTCCGCTTGCAAACTCACGGATAAAGAGAAAATCAATCCATTCAGTGCTACCAGCTTGCATACACTAGTGCAGATGGTGGCGAATGGGTTAGGCACGACATTCATTCCCCAAATGGCGATCGATCATGGCCTGCTCGACAACCAAAATCTAGTCGTGGTGGAGCCACCCGGCCAACTCGCTTACCGTGATATTGGTCTGGTTTGGCGACCTGGTTCGGCACGGACGCAAATTTTCCATCAATTGGCGGATGTGGTTTCAGAGCTACTGTAGCAAATAGTATTAGCTCTATTTTTCGCTATTGTCATCAAAGGCACGCTATAAAAAGCGTGCCTTTTAGCATTTTATGCTACTGGTGCAGTTTGACTTGTAAAATTTTACAGCAATTCTTTGGTGAAGCTTTCATAAAATTGTAAAACTTCACAATGTTAATTTTACACATTCGCGCTCATGCTCTGTTTAAAATATCTCCAGCTTATGATTCACAGCGCAAGTAAATAAAGGCCTTTTATCCCCATGTATCGATTCATACACCTGTTTTAAACCCGATTTGCGAGCTTAAATTAATGTAATTAAATTACGTAATAAATTACATTTCAAATGGAAAAATCAAGCACTTGTTTCAAACGGAATAAAACTTCGAATTTAACGCTTTGTTTACTTTTGAACTTTTACTCTAACGCATGTTGGTGTAAGTTAATTAAAGGCTTGTAAGACTTATGTCTAGATTGATATTGCAAAGCATCTCAGAGATGTTAAAGACATAAAGCCGAAACGTTAGGTGAAGAAACCATGAAAAGCGAGGATGTATTTTGTGGTTTTAAAGTTACAAATGTTGCTTTGCCTTTCACAAGCAAACTAATTTAAGGAAGAAGAAACATGCTTGCTCAAACTCCCGAGAAACAAAACGCACCCACTGAACAGCAACAGACCCAAGGCATGCTTGAGGTGACTGGCAAGCTATCGCCAGAGCATCAAGCAATTTTCCCTGTTGAGGCCCAAACCTTTTTATCTCAGTTGTGTGCTAGGTTTGCCTCTCAAGTCGATGAACTGCTTACTGCCCGTGAAGAGAGACAGGAGCGTATCGACCAAGGCGAACTGCCCGATTTTCTGCCGCAAACGCAGGATATCCGTGAAGGGAGTTGGAAGATCCTTGGTATACCTCACGATCTGCAAGATCGTCGAGTGGAGATTACTGGTCCCACCGATCGCAAAATGGTGATCAATGCCCTCAATGCCAACGTCAAAGTGTTCATGGCGGATTTCGAAGATTCCATGTCGCCAGCTTGGGAGAAAGTGTTAGATGGTCAAATCAACTTGCGCGATGCGGTCAACGGCACCATCTCGTATACCAATTCAGACAATGGCAAGCACTACCAACTGGTGGAAAATCCAGCGGTGCTCATCTGCCGTGTGCGCGGCCTGCATCTGAGAGAAAAACATGTCACGTGGCAGGGAGAGATCATTCACGGAGCATTGTTTGATTTCGCGCTCTACTTTTATAACAACTACAAAGCGTTACTAAAAAAAGGCAGCGGTCCTTATTTCTACCTGCCTAAACTGCAGTCTCACCATGAAGCGAAGTGGTGGAGTGAGGTATTCCATTTCACCGAAGATTATTTCGGTCTAGACACAGGTACGATTAAAGCGACAGTGCTGATCGAAACGCTTCCAGCAGTGTTTGAAATGGATGAAATTCTCTTTTCTCTCAAAGAGCACATCGTCGGTCTGAACTGTGGCCGCTGGGACTATATTTTCAGCTACATCAAGACCTTGAAAAAACATCCAGATCGCGTTCTGCCAGATCGCCAAGTCGTAACGATGGATAAGCCTTTCCTCAACGCTTACTCGCGTTTGCTTATCCGTACTTGCCAC
This sequence comes from Vibrio sp. S234-5, assembly GCF_000960595.1. Classification (NCBI taxonomy): domain Bacteria; kingdom Pseudomonadati; phylum Pseudomonadota; class Gammaproteobacteria; order Vibrionales; family Vibrionaceae; genus Vibrio; species Vibrio sp. S234-5. The sequence continues at coordinate 60,719 of NZ_JZAM01000208.1, read as the reverse complement.
AAACGTGGTGCCTTTGCGATGGGAGGAATGGCGGCGTTTATTCCCGCTAAAGATCCAGTAGAAAACCAGCGCGTTTTAGACAAAATCCTTAACGATAAAATGCTGGAAGCCAACAATGGCCACGACGGCACTTGGGTTGCTCACCCAGGTTTGGCGGACACCGCAATGGCCGTGTTTAATCAAGTGTTTGGCGAGCGTAGCAACCAACTGGATGTTAGCCGCGAGCAAGATGCGCCGATCAGCGCTGAGGAACTGCTTGCACCATGCGGCGGAGAGAGAACAGAGCATGGCATGCGTCACAACATTCGAGTCGCGCTGCAATACATCGAAGCGTGGATCTCCGGTAACGGCTGTGTACCGATTTACGGCTTGATGGAGGATGCTGCGACGGCTGAGATCTCGCGCGCCTCAATTTGGCAATGGATTCAACATCAGAAAACCTTAGATAACGGTTTAACGGTCACTAAAGCGCTGTTTGAACAATACCTCAAAGAAGAAATTGAGGTCGTGAAACAGGAAATAGGTGACGTGCGTTATCAAGCCGGACGCTTTGTTGAAGCCGCCGAGCTAATGGCAAGGTTAACCACCAGCGATGAACTGAGTAATTTCTTAACGGTTCCAGGTTACGACTATCTGGACTGAGTGAAAAACTGATAACTGAACACCGACAACTTACTACCAATAACGTGAACAACTTGAAGGCAGATAAGGAAGTACTGCCGGAGAAATGGAAACTCAAAAGCGCCGTGAAGCGCCAATAATAAAGAGGGATAGACCAATGACATTAACTCGCCGCCAACAAATCGAAGCTCTAGAAAAAGACTGGGCAACCAATCCTCGCTGGAAGCACGTCAAGCGTCCATACACCGCTGAAGAAGTGGTGGATCTGCGTGGTTCTATTGTTCCTGCCAACACGCTGGCCCAACGTGGCGCAGATAAGTTGTGGTCGCTGGTCAACGGGAGCGCCAAAAAAGGTTATGTAAACTGTTTGGGTGCACTGACGGGTGGTCAGGCGGTTCAACAAGCGAAAGCGGGCATTGAAGCCATCTATCTGTCTGGTTGGCAGGTTGCTGCGGACAACAACACCGCATCTACCATGTACCCAGATCAGTCACTCTATCCAGTTGATTCGGTACCTTCAGTGGTGAAGCGCATCAACAACTCGTTCCGTCGTGCAGACCAAATTCAGTGGGCGAATGGTAAATCGCCAGAAGAGGGTGGCATTGACTACTTCCTGCCGATTGTGGCTGACGCTGAAGCGGGCTTTGGTGGCGTATTGAACGCCTACGAGCTGATGAAATCGATGATTGAAGCAGGCGCGGCAGGCGTGCATTTTGAAGATCAGCTTGCATCGGTGAAAAAATGTGGCCACATGGGCGGTAAAGTATTAGTACCAACGCAAGAAGCGGTGCAAAAACTGGTGGCAGCTCGATTGGCTGCTGACGTTGCGGGCACAACGACGCTGGTTATTGCTCGTACCGACGCCAACGCTGCAGACTTGCTTACCTCAGATTGCGACCCTTATGATGCCGACTTCATCGTTGGTGAGCGTACTCAAGAAGGTTTCTACCGCGTACGTGCCGGCATTGAACAGGCGATTTCTCGTGGTCTTGCTTACGCGCCTTACGCTGACCTTATCTGGTGTGAAACAGCCACACCATGTCTAGAAGAAGCGCGTAAGTTTGCAGAGGCTATTCATGCGCAATACCCAGACCAACTGCTGGCGTACAACTGCTCGCCATCATTTAACTGGGAGAAGAACTTGGATGCCGAAACCATCGCCAAGTTCCAGCAAGAGCTGTCGGATATGGGCTACAAATACCAGTTCATCACCTTGGCGGGCATTCACAATATGTGGTTCAACATGTTTGAACTGGCGCACGCTTACGCGCAAGGCGAAGGGATGCGTCACTATGTTGAGAAAGTGCAGCGTCCTGAGTTCCAAGCTGCGGAGAAAGGTTACACCTTCGTTGCGCACCAGCAAGAAGTGGGTACTGGCTACTTTGACCGTATGACCAACACCATTCAGGGCGGCAACTCATCCGTCACGGCGCTCACGGGCTCAACAGAAGAAGATCAGTTCCATTAATATCAGTGCAAAATGCTTAAGAGCGGCTTCGGCCGCTCTTTTGTGTTCCAATGCTAGCTATACATCCGGCGGTGATCTTGGTCTCTAGAGATCGTCTTCCATTTCCAGCTCGTCGGGTTCCACTTCTTCTTGCAGTTCCAGTAAGTTAATCGCGATGGTGACAAAATCCGAGTCGGTGATAATGCCCACCAACTGACCTCTATCGACCACAGGTAAACAGCCGACTTTGTGCTTTTGCATGTACAGGGCGCTCTCTTTAAGCCCGGCTTTTGGCTCGGCGGTCATAATGCTGCTGTGCATCATTTCATAAAGCGGCGTATCGTCGGTGTAGGATTGATCGGCTGGCGCGTTGTGTAAGCTGGATTCTTGCGCCGCGAGAATATCGCGTTGGGTTACGATTCCCAGCAAGCGTTTGTTCGCGTCAACAATCGGGATGTGTCTGATGTCGAGTGCGGCCATCATATTGCGCGCATCTGCTAAGGTATGCGAACGCAACAAGGTATGAGGGTTGCGAGTCATCATATCTTCTACTTTGATCATGGTGTCCTCCAGTCGTTCCGTTCTTCCTTTTTACTATAGACACAAATGGCATAAATATCTGGGAGCCAACGCGTTTTCCCACAACAAATTTGCTGCGAGTCAGTTGGCATTTTGTGCGCAATCCGAGCACTAGCAACGGCGCAAGAGAGGATATTCCTCGCACATTTTTCGGCCGGGGATTTCCCTGTCGAAGAGTCTGGCTGAATATGAGCGCAGTTGAGCTATCAGTGGTCTTTATCATGTGGAAAAAAACGCTTCTTTTAGCGGGCGCTTGGGCGATCTGTGCCAGCACCCACGCCATCATTCTCGGAGAAAATGATCCGGACGCCAGTTTTCGAGTGACGATTCGCTCAAGCAACATGGCCGAATTTCCGGTTTGCGGTGGCACTATGGTGTCAGAGCGCTGGGTATTGACGGCGGCGCATTGTGTGGTCATGGGCGAAGGCACCGATCTCGCCAGCTATTTTGTCACCAAACCTCATCAAATCTCGGTCACGGCACGCACGCCGGATCTCAATCTGTCGCAGATAGAGAACTACTTTAATGTCTCTCACGTCGTGGTTCATCCAAGCTATACACGCTTGAGCGAATACAAAAAGGGCAGCGACGGTCTGATGACCTTGGTGAGCACCAGCCTGGATAGTGATGTCGCGTTGCTGTATCTCGAACGGCCCGTGACGGGGGTAGCGTTATCTTCATTGCCGACGATGGAAGAGATGCGCCAAATTGAAACTCGACTCAATAGCCAGTGGGATGATGAATTTGCCACCAACCTGCGACCCAAAAATGTCACCGCATCGGGGTGGGGAGCAACCGTTGCCAACGCATCCACCCCTTCGCCTACACTACAGAAAACGCAGTTAACCTACTTGCCAATCACGAACTGCTATCAGCGCTTAGAACTGGGTAACGACTTACCGGGAATCATTGAAGCGCCAACCAATGTGAGCAAAATCTGCACCATGGCCAATGAAGTGTTGCCTTGGAACCCTGATGAGAGAACGCAATACGGCAACAACGTCTGTAAAGGCGACAGTGGCGGCCCTTTGCTGGATGATGTCACTGGCAAACAGATTGGTATCGTCAGCGGAATTCCACTACTGACACCAACCTGCGCGGCGGTGACCCTGCCAAGCTTTTATACCAAAGTCAGTACCTACTACGATTGGATAGTGAGCTACGTCAATGCCGCGAATCCGCCCACTTCACCGATTTTGCCGCCCGATTTTATCCGCAACTATGCCGCTGACAATGGCAGTGATGCGGGCGCTGACAACGGGGGAGGAGATGATAATGCGTCGGGAGATTGTCACGGAGGCATCTCCACCAACAGCTGTCAATTTACCGGTAAAGCCCAAGGTGGTGGAAGCGTCCACTATCTGTGGGTGTTGAGTCTCTTTGCCGTGCGGATCTTCAGAACAAAACGCTAACTTTTCATCCACTCAGCGAGCCTATTTTGCTCGCTGAGTACTTGTTTACGCCTCGGCTTAAGTTTGGCGAGGCTTGTTACACTCTCGCCGAGAACTTTGCTTGCTATTGAACCTTGTCGCTCTATACTACCCCACTGCGAAAAATTCACTCGCATTATAATGACGTTAAACCCCAGAAGAATTTACCAAGAGCAGTAGCATGCAAGTTTCAGATTTTCACTTCGACTTACCTGACGAACTGATCGCCCGTTATCCTCAACCAGATCGCACGGCCAGTCGTTTACTTCAGCTAAATGGCAACAGTGGCGAGGTAAAAGATGGCACCTTTAAAGACGTGTTGGACTTAGTTCAGCCGGGGGATTTAGTGGTGTTTAACAATACCCGCGTGATCCCGGCGCGGATGTTTGGCCGTAAAGCCTCGGGCGGTAAACTGGAAGTGCTGGTGGAGCGGATGCTTGATGACAAACGTCTGCTGGCGCATGTTCGCTGTTCTAAATCGCCTAAACCGGGCAGCTCCGTCATTCTGGGTGAAAACGACCAGTACAGTGCGGAGATGATCGCGCGTCATGGTGCCTTGTTTGAACTCAAGCTTAACGGCGATAAAACGCTATTAGAGGTGTTGGAAGAGATTGGCCACATGCCCCTTCCTCCCTATATCGACCGCCCAGACGAAGAGGCGGATAAAGAACGCTATCAAACCGTTTATAACCAGAAACCCGGTGCCGTTGCAGCGCCAACGGCTGGATTGCACTTTGACGCGCAATTGCTGGAACAAATGCAAGCCAAAGGTGTCGAACTGGCTTACGTGACTTTGCATGTTGGGGCGGGCACTTTCCAGCCAGTGAAGGTGGACAATATTCACGACCATCACATGCACGCAGAGTATGCGGAAGTGCCGCAAGAGGTGGTGGATGCCATTGCGGCGACCAAAGCACGTGGTGGGCGCATTATCGCGGTAGGCACCACGTCGGTACGTTCTTTGGAAAGTGCCGCGCAAGATGCGCTGAAAAAAGGCGCTGAGCTCGCGCCATTTTTTGCCGATACCGAGATCTTCATCTACCCGGGTTATCAATACCAGTTGGTCGATTGTTTGATCACCAATTTCCACTTGCCAGAGTCGACGCTCATCATGTTAGTGAGCGCGTTCGCGGGTTATGAACATACCATGCGCGCTTATCAGCATGCGGTGGACAACCAATATCGCTTCTTCTCTTATGGTGATGCGATGTTTATTGAAAAGAAGACTTGCTAAGCGCGGCAGAATCGCCGCGTGAACCAATTACGAGTGCTAGCAGAAAGCTAGAGGGGTTACCGCCACGGTAACCGCTTCGCAAGGAGACAGCGACCGCTCTCGTGGGACGTACATCGTCCGTGACTAAACCGTCAGACTGTTTCTCTGACGTTGGAGGCTTCGTGAAATTAAAGTTCGATCTTAAAAAGAAAAATGGCAATGCCCGTCGTGGTCAACTGACCTTTGAACGCGGTACCGTGCAAACGCCAGCGTTCATGCCAGTGGGGACTTACGGTACGGTAAAAGGGATGACACCAGAAGAAGTGAAAGCCACAGGCGCTGAAATTCTCCTCGGCAATACCTTTCACTTGTGGCTGCGTCCGGGTCAAGAAGTAATGAAAATGCACGGTGACTTGCACGATTTCATGAACTGGCAAGGCCCGATTCTGACCGACTCAGGCGGTTTCCAAGTGTTCAGCTTGGGCGACATTCGTAAAATCACCGAAGAGGGCGTGCATTTCCGTAACCCGGTTAACGGCGACAAGATTTTCATGGATGCAGAAAAATCGATGGAGATCCAAAAAGATCTCGGCTCTGACATCGTGATGATTTTCGACGAATGTACCCCGTATCCAGCAACGCATGCGGAAGCGAAAAAGTCGATGGAAATGTCACTGCGCTGGGCTCAGCGCTCGCGTGATCACTTCGATAAGCTCGAAAACCCCAATAACCTGTTTGGCATCGTGCAAGGTGGTGTTTACGAAGACCTGCGTGATGTTTCGGTCAAAGGGCTGACGGAAATCGGCTTTGATGGCTACGCGGTCGGTGGTCTTGCAGTGGGTGAACCCAAAGAGGATATGCATCGCGTGCTTGAGCATACGTGCCCGCAGCTACCGGAAGACAAACCTCGCTACTTGATGGGCGTGGGTAAACCGGAAGACTTGGTGGAAGGCGTTCGCCGCGGGATCGACATGTTTGACTGCGTGATGCCAACGCGAAATGCGCGTAACGGACACCTGTTTGTCACTGGCGGTGTGATCAAGATCCGTAATGCGACACATAAAACCGATACAAGCGCTCTCGATCCACATTGTGACTGTTACACTTGTAAAAATTACTCAAAGTCGTATCTGCACCATTTGGACCGTTGCAACGAAATCCTCGGCGCTCGCTTGAACACTATCCACAATCTACGTTACTACCAACGTTTGATGGAAAGCATTCGTAAGGCGATTGATGAAGATCGCTTCGAGCAGTTTGTGGAAGAGTTCTACGCAAGGCGCAATCGCGAAGTGCCGCCACTTGGTCAACAGGCTTAATTTTGTAAAAGTAAAAAAATGTTGCGCCATCTTGTTTTTATGAGCGACTTCGCTTGAAAATGAGGTGGCGTTACCCAATTTGTTGGATTATCAATAAAAATTAATGAGGATGTTTTAATGTTTATCTCTCAAGCTCACGCTGCGGCAGAAGGTGCACCACAAGGTGGTGGTTTCGAAATGCTGATCATGCTTGGCATGTTTGCCGTTATCTTTTACTTCATGATTTACCGCCCTCAAGCGAAACGTGTTAAAGAGCACAAAAGCTTAATGGCGGCGATGGGTAAGGGAGACGAAGTACTTACAAGTGGTGGTCTGGTGGGTAAAATCACTAAGATCGCAGAAGACAACGATTACATTTCAATTGAGTTGAACACCAACAACGAAGTTGTGATCAAAAAGGACTTCGTTACCGCTGTGCTACCAAAAGGTACGCTTAAATCTTTATAAAACAGCTAGAGGATCCTCGCTGTGCTAAACCGTTACCCATTATGGAAGTATTTGATGGTGATGTTAACCATCGCTATCGCTGCCTTGTATGCACTTCCAAATATCTACGGTGAAGATCCGGCAATTCAAGTTACAGGGGCGCGTGGCGCCTCTGTAGATATGTCAACGCTGGATGCTGTCACCAACGCTCTTACCAAAGAGAACCTTACCCACAAATCGATTGCCCTAGAAAATGGCTCGATTCTTGTCCGTTTCAACGATACCGACACCCAATTGAGTGCTCGCGATGTTGTCAGTGAAGCGCTTGGCAAAGACAAGATTGTCGCGCTTAACTTGGCGCCTTCAACGCCAGATTGGCTGGAATCCATCGGTGCTGCGCCGATGAAGCTTGGCCTTGACCTGCGTGGTGGTGTGCATTTCCTGATGGAAGTGGACATGGACGCCGCGATGGAGAAGCTGGTCGGCCAGCAAGAAGAAGCATTTCGCAGTGAGCTACGCGATGCCAAAATCCGTTACCGTTCTATTCGTCCGACGGGTAAACAAGCGGTTGAAGTGTTGCTGCGTGATGCAGAGCAAGTAGCCGAAGCGAAACAGCTGTTAGTCAAAAACCATCCCGACATGACGTTTGTTGAGTCAGTGGCAGATGGTCGCTATGAGTTGGTTGGTACCTTTACCGAAGCGCGTCTGCAAGAGATCCGCAACTACGCGGTTGAGCAGAACATTACCATCCTACGTAACCGTGTGAACGAGCTCGGTGTGGCAGAACCCTTGGTTCAACGCCAAGGCGCGAGTCGCATTGTGGTTGAACTGCCAGGGGTGCAAGACACTGCCCGTGCGAAAGAAATTTTAGGGGCAACGGCAACACTTGAGTTTCGTGAAGTGGATGACAAAGCTGACCTAGCTGCAGCGGCGAGTGGCCGTGCTCCAGCAGGCAGTGAAATCAAAACGGATCGTAATGGTCGTCCGGTCGTGCTGAAAAAACGGGTGATTCTCGGTGGTGCAAGTATTACCGATGCTAGCTCCAGTACCGATGAATACGGTCGTCCGCAGGTAAATATTTCGCTCGATAGCGAAGGGGGCAATAAAATGTCCGCCTTCTCGAAGAAGAACATCGGCAAGCTGATGGCGACGGTGTTTGCGGAATACAAAGATAGCGGCCGTCGCACGCCGGAAGGCAAAGTGATTCTCACTAAGCATGAAGAGGTGATCAACCAAGCGACCATTCAGTCGGCGTTGGGACGCAACTTCCGCATTACTGGGATCGATTCTGTCTCTGAAGCTCACAACTTGGCGTTGCTATTGCGTGCAGGTGCTTTGATTGCCCCTATCTCAATCGTTGAAGAACGTACCATCGGCCCATCTATGGGCCAGCAGAACATCGACATGGGTATCCAAGCGTGTATCTGGGGTATGGTGGCGGTTATGCTGTTTACCCTGCTTTACTACCGCAAGTTTGGCTTGATTGCCAACGTGGCGCTGATGGCGAACTTGGTACTGATTATCGGTGTCATGTCGATGATTCCGGGGGCGACCATGACCCTGCCAGGCATTGCTGGGATTGTCTTGACGGTTGGTATGGCGGTCGACGCCAACGTTCTGATCTTTGAGCGTATCCGTGAAGAGCTTCGTGAAGGGCGCAATCCGCAGCAAGCGATTCATCAAGGATACGCGAATGCGTTTAGCACCATCGCTGACGCCAACATCACCACACTGATCACGGCGATTATTTTGTTCGCGGTCGGAACCGGGGCGATCAAAGGCTTCGCGGTGACGTTATCTATCGGTATTTTGACGTCCATGTTTACGGCCATCATCGGTACGCGTTGCATTGTCAACCTACTGTATGGCGGCAAACGTATTAATAAACTGTCGATCTAAGGCTGGGAATTGTTATGTTTCAGATTCTAAAAGCAGACAAAGCGATCGACTTTATGCGTTGGTCGAAAGTCGCATTCGCGTTGTCGATTGTGATGATTGGGGCGTCGCTCTTTACCCTCTCTACTAAATGGTTGAACTGGGGATTGGATTTTACCGGCGGTACCTTGATTGAAGTAGGCTTTGAACAGCCTGCCAATCTAGAAGAGATCCGTAGTGCGCTGGAAAGCAAAGGCTTTGCTGATGCGACAGTACAAAACTTCGGTTCAGCGCGTGATGTGATGGTGCGTCTGCGTCCTCGTGAAGATGTTGCGGGTGAGACGCTGGGCAACCAGATCTTAAGTGCGATTAAAGAAGGTACAGGCAAAAACGTTGAGATGCGCCGTATCGAGTTCGTGGGCCCGAACGTGGGTGACGAACTCACCGAAGCGGGCGGTCTGGCGATTTTGGTCTCTTTGCTGTGTATTTTGCTCTATGTCTCGATGCGTTTTGAATGGCGTCTGGCAGCGGGTGCGGTACTGGCATTGGCGCACGACGTAATCATTACGTTGGGTGTTTTCTCCATGATGCAAATCGAAGTGGATCTTACCATTGTTGCCGCTTTGTTGACGGTAGTAGGTTACTCGCTGAACGATACTATTGTGGTATTTGACCGTATTCGTGAGAACTTCCGCAAGATGCGCAAAGGCGAGCCTGCTGATGTAATGGATAACTCGATCACGCAAACATTGAGCCGTACGCTGATTACATCTGGCACGACCTTATTTGTGGTGATTGCGCTGTTTGCACAGGGCGGGGCGATGATCCACGGTTTTGCTACCGCATTGCTACTGGGTATCACCGTTGGTACTTACTCTTCTATTTATGTGGCTTCGGCGCTGGCGCTGAAACTGGGTATTCAGAAAGAGCACCTGATGCCACCGCAAGTGGAAAAAGAAGGTGCAGAGTTCGAAGAACTGCCTTAACCGCTTTACAGCATAAAACGCAAAAGCCGCTGCAAACCACAGCGGCTTTTTTCTATTTTGCCTTTTTTCTATTTTGCGTAGGCCATTTATTTTATTTATGCATTGGCCGTAAATAAAAAAGCCCCAACCTTGCGGAAGGGGCTCATTCAAAAGCAATCAGCGTGACGGGCTATGGATTACTTAAGAATTGCGTCGTTACCATTCTCACGAATGTGTTTCAGCAATGATTTAACGCCGCGTGCACTTGAAGCAACGACGTTACCTGATTTCAGGTATTCTGTACCGCCGGCAAAGTCAGTGATGATCGCACCCGCTTCGCGTGCGATCAGCTCGCCCGCAGCGATGTCCCAAGGTTTGAGACCAAGCTCAAAGTAACCGTCAACACGACCAGCGGCAACGTAACAAAGATCCAGTGCAGCAGAGCCAGCACGGCGGAAGTCTGCGACTTCAACAAACATGGCAGACATGATTTTGAAGTAAGATTCAGAATGTTGCTTCTGTTTGAATGGGAAACCGGTTGCAATAACCGCACCTTGAAGATCTTTTGGCTGTTTTACACGGATACGTGCGTTGTTGAGCTGTGCACCTGAACCACGCTGAGCGGTGAACAATTCGTTTTGCATTGGGTCGTAAACACAAGCCACTTCAGTTTTGCCTTTGATGCGCACGGCGATAGAAACCGCGAAATGAGGAATGCCTTTGACAAAGTTGGTGGTGCCATCCAGTGGGTCAATGATCCATTGTACGTCTTTATCTCTACCATCAATCGTGCCGTTTTCTTCAGCGATGATGCAGTGCTCTGGGTAAGAGTTTTTAATAGTATCGATAATGATCGTTTCTGCTTCTTTGTCTACGTTGGTCACAAAGTCGTTTGTGCCTTTTAGCGTAGATTCAATTTTCTCAACGTTTTCTAGTGATTTAGCAATATGGTTGCCTGCTTTTCGCGCAGCGCGAATAGCAATGTTTAGCATTGGATGCATACGAATTTCCCAACGGATGTTAAAGAACAAATGAAAGCGGCGGCGAGTATACCAGAGAAAAATGAAATGTGAAGTGGCGATTTTTTAAGCGGCGCTCCTTACTTGATGTGATGAGCATCAAGAAAACGCAGCTCTACGCTCTTCGACCAAGTGATTAATTCCCTACATGCCGCCAACAATATAGGGCGATAGAGAAAAATATGCTAACATCCTGCGGTTTTAAATCAGGTACTAAAAACTCGCATGTTAGATCAGGTCAAAGTTGTTCTCGTCGGAACGTCCCACTCAGGTAATATCGGCTCTACCGCTCGCGCAATGAAAGTGATGGGCCTAAGCCAATTGGTTCTCGTACAACCGGAATGCGAAGTGGATGCTCAGGCGATTGCGCTGGCCTCTGGTGCCTCTGATGTGGCCTTGAATGCCCGTATTGTCTCTTCTTTAGAAGAGGCGGTGGGTGACTGCGCTTTAGTCGTGGGTTCTAGTGCTCGCTCGCGTACTTTGGAATGGCCGATGCTTGAGCCAAGAGAGTGCGGTGAGAAGATGATCCAAGAAAGCAAGCAAGGTGCGGTGGCGCTGGTTTTTGGTCGCGAGCGCACTGGCTTGACCAACGAAGAGCTGCAAAAGTGCCACTATCACGTCTGCATTCCAGCCAATCCAGAGTACAGCTCATTAAACCTTGCCATGGCGGTACAAACACTCAGCTATGAAGTGCGTATGGCGTACCTGAATGCTCAGCAAAGTCAGTACGCACCCATTGCCGAAGTGGAATATCCTCGACACAAAGAGTTAGAACTTTTCTATCAACATCTCGAAAAGGTGATGTTGGCAAGTGAGTTCATCAGTCCCGATCAACCTAATCAAGTGATGAACAAAATGCGTCGTCTGTTCAGTCGTGCTCGCCCGGAGGCGCAAGAGCTCAACATTTTGCGCGGCGTGCTGACGGCGATTGAAAAATTGCACCTGAGCAAAAAATAACCCTTAAAAAATAAGGGATGAATACCTGAGTAAAATAGTCAAATAAATACTTGACCGTTTTACTCGGGTATGGAAAAATCTATCCATTGTAAAAGTGTGGATACGGTGTGTTATGAAACTGACCTCTAAGGGAAGATATGCGGTAACAGCAATGCTGGATGTGGCGCTGCATTCGCAAAAAAGTCCTGTTCCTCTGGCTGACATTTCTGAGCGTCAGGGGATTTCGCTCTCTTATCTTGAGCAGCTTTTTTCTAAATTGCGTAAAGCAGGCTTAGTTGCCAGTGTGCGTGGTCCTGGTGGTGGTTACCGCCTAGGCGCTGATGCTTTCTCCATTTCTATTGGTACGGTGATCGCGGCGGTTGATGAGTCGGTTGATGCGACCAAGTGTCAAGGCAAAGGTGACTGCCAAGGCGGCACGCGTTGCCTAACACACACACTATGGCGTGATTTAAGCTCGCGTATTAGTGACTTCTTGAACAACATCACTCTTGGTGAGTTGATGAGCGACAATGAAGTCCTCGAAATTTCTGACCGTCAGGAGATAACCCTAGCGGTAAATCATGGGTTGGCTAACAAAAATACAAGCACCGCGCCCATCGGTGTAAATTTCCGCTCTTAAGCGGTCAGCATGTTTACATTGGAGTGAAGAATGAAACTGCCTATTTATCTAGACTATTCGGCAACGTGCCCCGTTGATCCTCGCGTCGCTGAGAAAATGGTTCAGCACATGACGATGGACGGTATTTTTGGTAACCCGGCGTCACGTTCTCATCGTTACGGTTGGCAGGCGGAAGAAGCGGTCGACACCGCTCGTGAGCAAATTGCCGATCTGCTTAATGCAGACCCACGTGAAATTGTTTTCACTTCGGGTGCAACCGAGTCAGATAACCTGGCAATCAAAGGCGCGGCCCATTTCTATTCAAAGCAAGGCAAGCACATTATTACTTGCAAAACAGAGCACAAAGCGGTGCTCGACACGACTCGCCAACTAGAGCGTGAAGGTTTTGAAGTGACTTACCTTGAGCCTGAAGCGAACGGCATCATCGATCTGAACAAACTCGAAGCCGCGATGCGTGACGACACAGTTCTCGTCTCCATCATGCACGTCAACAATGAAATTGGCGTGATTCAAGACATCGCTGCGATTGGTGAATTGTGCCGTGCGCGCAAGATCATTTTCCACGTGGATGCTGCGCAATCTGCCGGTAAAGTGCCGATTGACGTTCAAGCGATGAAAGTGGACTTGATTTCACTCTCAGCACACAAGATTTATGGTCCGAAAGGTATCGGCGCACTCTACATACGCCGTAAACCACGTATTCGTCTTGAGTCACAAATGCATGGCGGCGGTCATGAGCGCGGTTTCCGCTCTGGCACTCTGGCTACTCACCAAATCGTTGGCATGGGTGAAGCGTTCCGTATCGCCAAAGAAGAGATGCAAAAAGATTACGACCATGCATTGGCATTGCGTAACCGTCTGCTTGATGGCGTTAAAGACATGGAAGCGGTCACGGTCAACGGCGATCTTGATCTGCGCGTCCCACATAACCTTAACGTCAGTTTCGCTTTCGTTGAAGGCGAGTCTCTACTGATGTCGCTAAAAGATCTCGCGGTTTCATCAGGCAGTGCGTGTACTTCAGCCAGCCTTGAGCCATCTTACGTGCTGCGTGCACTTGGCTTGAATGACGAACTGGCTCACAGCTCGATTCGTTTCTCCTTTGGTCGTTTTACCACCGAAGAAGAGATTGACTACGTTATTGAACAGATCCGTGTAGCCGTAAACAAGCTACGCGACATGTCTCCTCTATGGGATATGTACAAAGATGGGGTTGACTTGAACACGGTTGAGTGGGCGCACCACTAAGCACAAGTTAATCCAGAGCAATTTATAGAGGATTCGAGGGAAATATCATGGCATACAGCGAAAAAGTAATTGATCACTACGAGAACCCACGTAACGTTGGTTCGTTTGACAAAGACGACCCGTCTATCGGTAGTGGTATGGTTGGCGCACCCGCTTGTGGTGACGTAATGAAACTGCAGATCAAAGTGACGCCAGAAGGCATCATCGAAGACGCGAAGTTTAAAACCTACGGTTGTGGCAGTGCGATCGCATCCAGCTCACTGGTTACTGAGTGGGTGAAAGGCAAGAGCATTGAAGAAGCGGCGTCGATCAAAAACTCTGAGATAGCCGAAGAGTTAGAGTTGCCACCAGTGAAAGTGCACTGCTCTATTCTCGCCGAAGACGCGATTAAAGCCGCAGTTGCGGATTACAAGAAAAAACACCAACTTTAAGCCACTCTTTACAGCTATAATGGGAGCCTTTTCGCTCCCATTAGAATCGTCAACACATTAACTAAGGTGCAGTATGGCCGTTACACTAACAGAAAGCGCAGCAAGTCGAGTAAGAGCATTCCTTGATAACCGTGGTAAAGGGATTGGTTTGCGTCTGGGAGTGAAAACCACTGGCTGTTCAGGTATGGCGTATGTGCTGGAATTTGTTGATGAACTGAATGAAGAAGACGAAGTATTCGAACATTCAGGCGTGAAAGTGATTATCGACAAAAAGAGTTTGGTGTATCTCGACGGCACCCAGCTTGACTATGTCAAAGAAGGGTTGAACGAAGGTTTTGAGTTCAATAACCCGAATGTGAAAAGTGAATGTGGTTGTGGTGAAAGCTTCAACGTCTAACGACTGAAGTTCTGGGCCTGATGGCTCAGAACGTTTAATCAAGGGCCAGAACTCGATGAATCACTTTGAACTATTTGGGCTACCAACTCAGTATCAGCTGGATGGTAGCCTTCTTTCTTCTCAGTTCCGGGAATTGCAAAAGCGTTTCCATCCGGATAACTTTGCCACCGCTTCTGAGCGGGATCGCTTGCTGGCGGTGCAAAAAGCGGCACAAATCAACGACGCTTACCAAGTTTTGAAACATCCCATTTCTCGCGCGGAATATTTATTGGCGCAAAATGGGGTGGAAATTCGTGGTGAGCAACAAACTTTACAAGACCCGATGTTCCTCATGGAGCAGATGGAGCTGAGAGAAGAGCTCGAAGCGATCCCAAGCGCTTCAGACGCACAAGATGTATTGGCGGAATTTGATGCTCGAGTGAGCAAAATGTATAAGCAGCATCTGAGTGCGATAGAGCAAGAGCTTAACGATACTCTGTGGCAGCAAGCCGCAGATCGTGTTCGTAAGCTGAAATTTATTGCCAAATTAAAGAACGAAATCGAACTAGTGGAAGAGAAGCTCTTCGGCTAGTTGAAAAACAAGGATCCATCATGGCATTACTTCAAATCGCAGAACCGGGTCAGAGCTCGGCACCTCATGAGCACAAGCTCGCGGCTGGTATTGATCTCGGCACAACCAATTCACTGGTTGCTTCGGTACGAAGTGGTGAGGCCACCACATTAAAAGATGAGCAAGGGCGAAGCCTGTTGCCTTCGGTTGTGAATTACGCCGGTGAAACGCTTTTGGTCGGATATGAGGCAAAAGCCCAAGCGGAAATTCAACCAGAAGAGACGGTCATCTCCGTTAAACGTCTGCTTGGCCGCTCATTGCAAGACATTCAGGCGCGCTATCCTTCTTTGCCTTATCAGTTCAAGAGCAGTGAGAATGGTTTGCCAGTGCTGTGCACTCAGCAAGGCGATAAAAACCCGATTGAAGTGTCGGCAGACATTCTCAAAGTACTGGCAAAACGCGCGGAAGAGACACTCGGTGGCGAACTCGCTGGTGTGGTGATTACCGTTCCTGCTTATTTTGATGATGCGCAGCGTGCTGGCACGAAAGATGCCGCCAAGCTTGCTGGTTTACACGTGTTGCGTCTGCTCAATGAACCGACGGCGGCGGCGATTGCGTATGGGCTAGATTCTGGTCAGGAAGGCGTGATTGCCGTCTACGATTTGGGCGGCGGTACTTTTGATATCTCCATTTTACGTCTTTCGAAAGGGGTGTTTGAGGTATTGGCAACGGGGGGGGATTCCGCACTCGGCGGCGATGACTTTGACCATCTGCTAGCAGATTATCTCAAAGAGAAAGCAGGGCTGGTTTCCCCGCTCTCTGCTGAGCAAAATCGGGTTCTGCTCAATATTGCCACGGCAACCAAAATCGCTTTTTCTGAAAAAGAAAGTGTTGAGGTTGATGTCTTTGGCTGGAAGGGTGAGGTCACCCGTGAGCAGTTTGAAGATCTCATTCGTCCGTTAGTGAAAAAAACCTTGATGTCCTGTCGCCGCGCGCTGAAAGATGCTGATGTTGAAACGGACGAAGTGTTGCAAGTGGTGATGGTTGGCGGCTCAACTCGCACCTTATTGGTGCGTGAGATGGTCGGCGAATTTTTCGGACGTACACCACTGACTAACATTAATCCAGACGAAGTCGTGGCAATTGGTGCGGGTATTCAGGCTGACATTTTGGCTGGTAACAAGCCGGATTCAGAGATGCTATTGCTGGATGTGATCCCGCTCTCACTCGGCATTGAAACCATAGGTGGTTTGGTGGAGAAAATTATCCCGCGCAATACCACTATTCCTGTCGCGCGCGCTCAGGAGTTCACCACGTTTAAAGATGGTCAAACCGCAATGAGCGTGCACGTGGTGCAAGGTGAGCGCGAAATGGTCGGCGATTGCCGCTCGCTGGCTCGCTTCTCGCTTAAAGGCATTCCGCCTATGACGGCAGGGGCTGCACATATTCGCGTGACTTATCAAGTGGATGCCGACGGTCTTCTATCAGTAACCGCCATGGAAAAGAGCACTGGAGTTCAGTCTGAAATCCAAGTCAAGCCGTCTTATGGCCTGAGCGATAATGAAGTGGCCAACATGTTGCGTGACTCGATGACCTACGCCAAAGAAGACATGCAAGCGCGTGCGCTGGCTGAGCAACGAGTCGAAGCTGACCGCGTGATTGAAGGGCTGATTTCTGCGCTGCAAGCGGATGGCGATGCGCTGCTTAGCGAAGAAGAAAAACAGGCGCTAATGCAAGCGATTGAATCTTTGATTGCGCTGCGTAACGGCGATGATGCCACTGCGATCGAGCAGGGAATTAAAGATACCGATAAAGCGAGCCAAGATTTTGCATCGCGTCGCATGGATAAATCGATCCGTGCCGCTCTGGCTGGCCAGTCAATCGACACTATTTAAGAGATAAAAAGTATGCCTAAGATTATTGTACTGCCTCATGAAGATCTATGCCCTGAAGGCGCGGTGTTAGAAGCCCAAGCAGGTGAGACTGTGCTGGATGTGGCACTGAAAAACGGGATTGCGATTGAACACGCGTGTGAGAAATCTTGCGCCTGTACAACCTGTCACGTGATTATCCGTGAAGGCTTTGACTCTCTTGATGAAAGTGACGAATTAGAAGACGACATGCTCGATAAAGCTTGGGGGCTTGAGCCGGAATCTCGCCTTGGCTGCCAAGCGAAGATCGCTGATGAAGATCTGGTGGTTGAGATCCCGAAATATACGCTTAACCACGCATCGGAAGATCACTAATTATTGCCATACAAAGGCTGCTTGGCTAAATGCACTGAGGAAAAGTTATGAAATGGACAGATTCGCGAGACATCGCTATCGAACTGTGTGAAAAGTTCCCAAATACGGATCCTAAGACGGTTCGCTTTACCGACTTGCATCAGTGGATCCTAGAATTGGACGATTTTGACGATGAACCAAACCGTTCCAATGAAAAAATCCTCGAAGCGGTTATCTTGTGCTGGCTGGATGAGTGGCAATAAAACCCAGCTCAGTTAACAATTTTTATTAAAAAATACGGACCTTATGGTCCGTTTTTTTATCAAGTTGACATTTCTGCCCTACATAATGCTAACATCCGTGGGTTATTAAAAAAGAAAGGCGTAGGTAACGCCGTTATAAGGCAAGGAGAAACCATGTCTACACAGATGTCTGTATATTTAAGCCAGGAGGCTGCAGCTCCACAGTGGGGTGAAAAAGCACTGGTCTCGTTCAATGACAACGGGGCGACCATTCACCTCGGAGAAAAGACCGACTTGGTGAAAATCCAACGTGCGGCACGTAAATTCGATGGACAAGGCGTAAAAGCGGTGATGCTCGTGGGCGACGGGTGGAACCTTGATGCCGTTTGGGCATTTTATCAGGGCTATCGCAGTCCAAAGAAACAAAATCAGTTGGAATGGGTTGCGCTCGAAGAAAAAGCGCAAGCGGAATTAGACGCTCGCATTAAAGCAACCGAGTTTACGCGCGATATCATTAACAAGCCGGCAGAAGAAGTCGCGCCACGTCAATTGGCCACCATGGCGGCGGAGTTTATCCGTTCAGTGGCACCAGAAGGCACCGTCACCGCTCGCATCGTCAAAGATAAAGATTTGCTGGCTGAAGGTTGGGAAGGGATTTACGCGGTGGGTCGCGGTTCTGAGCGCACCTCGGCGATGCTACAACTCGACTACAACCCAACCGGTGATGAAAACGCGCCTGTCTGGGCCTGTTTGGTCGGCAAAGGCATCACGTTTGACTCTGGCGGTTACAGCATCAAGCCATCCAACTTTATGGATGCGATGAAAGCGGACATGGGCGGCTCCGGCACTATCACTGGCGGTTTAGGCTTAGCGATCATGCGTGGTCTGAATAAGCGCGTGAAGTTAATATTGTGCTGCGCAGAAAACATGATCTCCGGCCGTGCGCTGAAACTGGGCGATATTATCACCTACAAAAACGGCAAAACGGTTGAAATCATGAACACCGACGCAGAAGGGCGTCTGGTTTTGGCCGACGGTCTGATCTACGCCTGTGAACACAATCCTGAGTTGATCATCGATTGTGCGACACTAACTGGTGCGGCAAAAAATGCACTGGGTAATGACTACCACGCACTTCTGACTTTTGATCAAGCCCTAGCACAACAAGCGCTAGCGGCCGCAGATGAAGAGAAAGAAGGCTTGTGGCCTCTGCCGCTGGCGGAGTTTCATCGTGAAATGTTGCCTTCAAACTTTGCCGACCTGTCGAACATCAGTGGTGGTGATTATTCACCGGGCGCGAGCACCGCAGCGGCGTTTCTTTCTTACTTTGTGGAAGACTACCAAAAAGGTTGGCTGCATTTTGACTGCTCTGGCACGTACCGTAAGTCTGCCAGCGACAAGTGGTCAGCGGGAGCAACCGGCATGGGGGTTTGTACCTTAGCGCGTATTCTCACTGAACAAGCGAGCAAATAAATTCACTAAGGCGGCCGTTTTCGGCTGCTTACTATAACAACGAATGAAGTAAAAGGACTCCTTATGGCTCTAGAGAGAACATTTTCTATTATCAAGCCCGACGCTGTAGAACGTAACCTGATCGGCGAGATTTACCATCGTATCGAGAAAGCGGGTCTGCGTATTATTGCCGCTAAAATGGTGCAACTGAACGACGAACAGGCCAGTGGCTTTTATGCGGAACACGAAGGTAAAGCGTTTTTCCAACCACTCAAAGAGTTTATGACCTCGGGTCCTATTATGGTGCAAGTGTTGGAAGGCGAAAACGCCATCGCTCGTTACCGTGAACTGATGGGAAAAACCAATCCAGAAGAAGCGGCGTGTGGCACGATTCGTGCGGACTATGCGCTGAGCATGCGTCACAACTCAGTGCACGGCAGTGATAGCCCAGCATCGGCTGAGCGTGAAATCGCCTTCTTTTTCCCTGAGTCAGAAATCTGTCCTCGTTAATCGTTTGAGCAGAGCAAACCCAGCCGTAAACGCTGGGTTTTTTGTTTTCTGTGTACTTGTTTTCGCCATTGAGCAAGGTTCTCAAGCAGACGTTAAATTCGGTTAAAAAATAATCGCAGAGGATTTAATCTCTTAGCAAATCCGGGGTTTTACAACCCTTGTTGTCACTGCGTAAAGCCTGTACAATTCGCGCCCTTAATCTTGTTCAGTCATTGAGAGGCAACATGAGCACTGGGAAAATTAATCTACTCGACTTTGATCGCCAAGGCATGCGTGAGCTTTTCGCCCAAGAGTTAGGCGAGAAAGCATTTCGTGCCGATCAGGTTATGAAGTGGATCTACCATTTCGGTGTGGATGACTTCGATAACATGACCAACATCAATAAGAACTTGCGAGAAAAGCTTAAGCAGAAATGTGAAATTGTCGCTCCGGTGGTCTCTGAAGCTCAGCACTCATCGGATGGCACCATCAAGTGGGCAATGCGCGTTGGTGATCAAGATGTTGAAACCGTCTACATTCCTGAAGAAGATCGCGCGACCTTGTGTGTCTCTTCTCAGGTGGGGTGTGCGCTGGAATGTAAATTCTGCTCAACGGCACAGCAAGGTTTTAACCGTAACCTCAAAGTATCGGAAATCATCGGTCAAGTATGGCGTGCCGCGCGTGAAATCGGTCTGGAAAAAGAGACGGGTCGACGTCCAATCACTAACGTGGTGATGATGGGGATGGGTGAGCCACTGCTTAATATGAAAAACCTGATCCCGGCACTGGAAATTATGCTCGATGATCTCGGTTTTGGTCTGTCGAAGCGTCGTGTGACTGTTTCTACCTCTGGCGTGGTCTCTGGCTTGGATCAGATGACGGGCAAAATCGACGTGGCTCTTGCTATCTCTTTGCATGCGCCGAACGACAAACTGCGTAGCGAAATTATGCCGATTAACGACCGTTGGGACATTCAAGACTTCCTAGCATCCGTGCGTCGTTACATCGCGTCATCGAATGCCAATCGCGGCAAAGTGACGGTGGAATACGTTCTACTGGATCACGTTAATGACGGAACCGAGCACGCGCATGAGTTGGCGCAGTTGATGAAAGACACCCCTTGTAAGATCAACTTGATCCCATTCAACCCGTACCCAGGTTCGCCATATAAAAAACCAAGCAACTCGCGTATTGACCGCTTTCAAAAAACCTTGATGCAATACGAGCACACCGTCACTATCCGTAAAACTCGTGGGGATGATATCGATGCTGCGTGTGGCCAATTGGTCGGTGATGTGATTGATCGAACCAAACGTACTGCGGTGCTCAAAGCGGCTAAAGGGGAAACCATCGAAGTTCGCGCGCTGTAACCGTCTCCTATCTAAGTCAGCCAGAGCCATGCTCTGGCTGTTTTATTTCAATCTTCGGGCACTTTTTGTCCACCATTTCTTGCCATTTCCAGCGTTATTGGACGATAGTTCGAATTTCTTGTGTCAAGTTTTGGACAAAAGCTTGAGCTGAGGGTAAATTTCTCAGCAAAGAGTTTTTGTCAATTCAAGACATTGGCTTATCATGAGTAAAGCATGTTTAGCCTTGGCGGATAAAATGTGCTAGAAATCTTCCCAATAGCACAATACTCAGTAGCCAGTTCGGTTCGAGGGAAGTCTCTTTATAATCTGATCTACAGATTGTTCACTCTTAGGCACACGCAAAAATAACGATAGAGAAAAAGAGAGTGCGGGTGTTAATTAAAAAAGATTTTAAGAAGTTATGACGACAGAAAACGAAAATTTAGCACAAACATCCCATGACACCGCTCCGGCAATTGAAGTCGGCACGTTACTTAAGCGTAAGCGCGAAGAGCTGGGTTATAGCCAAAAACAAGTGGCGGATCGCCTGCGGTTGCGTTTGGCGGTGATAGAACAAATCGATAGCAACCAACTTGCCACCGATCAAGTAGCCACCTTTACCCGTGGCTATTTACGCTCTTATGCCCGATTGGTTGGCGTGGACGAAGCGGTTGTTTTAGCCGCTTTGGATGATGCGGGCGATGCACAGCACCAAGAGCAGGAGATGCAAAGTTTTTCTCGCAAGACCAAAACGGAAAAACACAACAGCCGTATCATGCTCATCACCTGGGGCGTGTTTATCATTATTATCGGGATTTCTTCCCTGTGGTGGTGGCAAAACCAACGAGATAACAGTCTTTCCCAATCGGTGAATGATACTTCGGCAGTCGAGGTACCAGCGGTGGTGGAAGAGAGCGAAAACATACCCGCGCTAGATGACGTGGTCATGCAAGAACTGACGGTTGCTCCTGAGGAGGTCGATCCTTCTGTTGTTGAGGAACCATTTCCAGACGCAACGCCTGATGTAGAGCTTGTTGAAGAGCCTGCTGCGGTTGAAGCCGAAGTGGCTGAATCCGTGCAAACTTCTCCTACGTTGGCAAGCGATCAACAAATGATCACCATGACCTTTGAAGCCGATTGCTGGATCCAAGTGAAAGACGCACAGGGCAATACATTGATTTCTGGTATCCGCAAAGCGGGACAAGATCTTGAGCTCTCAGGAGAAGCTCCGTTTAAAGTCATTTTAGGTGCGCCAGAAGGCGTCGCCATGACATTTGCAAGTGAACCTGTCGACCTTTCTCGGTATACTGCAGGCAAAGTAGCAAGATTCACCTTACCTTTATAAAGAATTATGCACAACGAATCTCCAATTATCCGTCGTAAATCGACGCGTATCTACGTGGGTAATGTTCCTATTGGTGATGGCGCACCGATCGCGGTGCAGTCCATGACGAATACCCGAACCACCGACGTTGAAGCCACGGTCGCACAAATCAAAGCACTGGAAAAAGTGGGTGCTGATATTGTTCGTGTTTCTGTGCCAACCATGGATGCCGCTGAAGCATTTAAACTGATTAAGCAGCAGGTATCTGTACCGTTGGTGGCCGACATTCATTTCGACTATCGAATCGCACTGAAAGTGGCGGAATACGGTGTCGATTGTTTGCGAATTAACCCTGGCAACATAGGTAACGAGGAGCGTATTCGCTCGGTGGTTGATTGCGCCCGCGATAAAAATATCCCGATCCGCATTGGTGTTAATGGCGGTTCTCTGGAAAAAGATCTGCAAATGAAATATGGCGAACCGACCCCAGCCGCTTTGGTGGAGTCGGCGATGCGCCACGTTGATATCCTAGACCGTCTCAACTTTGATCAGTTTAAAGTCAGCGTCAAAGCATCGGATGTATTCCTTGCGGTTGATTCCTACCGCCTGCTGGCAAAGAAAATCGATCAACCACTGCATTTGGGGATTACCGAAGCAGGTGGCGCGCGCGCGGGCTCGGTGAAGTCAGCTGTTGGCCTTGGTATGCTGCTGGCCGAAGGCATTGGCGACACCTTGCGTATCTCGCTGGCGGCTAATCCGGTTGAAGAGATCAAAGTCGGCTTTGATATCCTCAAATCGCTGCGTATTCGCTCTCGAGGTATCAACTTTATTGCCTGTCCTTCGTGTTCGCGTCAGGAATTTGATGTTATCAATACAGTAAATGCGTTAGAAGAGCGCTTAGAGGACATCATCACACCGATGGATGTCTCGATCATCGGTTGCGTGGTGAATGGCCCGGGCGAAGCGGAAGTGTCTCACCTTGGCCTTGCGGGCAGCAACAAGAAGAGCGCTTTCTATGAAGACGGTAAGCGTCAGAAAGAGCGTTTCGATAACGATGACTTGGTGAATCAGTTGGAAGCAAAAATTCGTGCTAAAGCGGCGCGGATGGACGCCAGCAACCGCATCGACGTGAAAGTTCACGATTAATCTCAGTACCCGTTACGGTTCAGCAAACGAACGGGTAGTCAGCAACATTACGGTAACTATTGTGGCAAAAACAATTCAAGCAATCCGAGGTATGAACGACTGCCTCCCAACTCAATCACCGCTGTGGCAGAAATTAGAAAACACAGTGAAGAATGTCATCAGCGCCTACGGCTACAATGAAGTGCGCATGCCAATTGTTGAGATGACCCATCTGTTTAGCCGCGCTATTGGTGAAGTGACCGATGTGGTTGAGAAAGAGATGTACACCTTTGAGGATCGCAACGGCGATAGCCTGACCTTGCGTCCGGAAGGCACCGCGGGCTGTGTCCGTGCCGGGATCGAAAATGGTCTTTTGTACAATCAAGAGCAACGTTTGTGGTACATCGGGCCGATGTTCCGTCATGAGCGCCCGCAAAAAGGTCGTTATCGCCAATTCCACCAGTGTGGTGTTGAAGTGTTCGGCTTGGATGGCCCAGATGTGGATGCTGAACTTATCATGATGACCGCGCGCCTATGGCGTGAACTGGGCATCGACAAGCACGTGCGCTTAGAGTTGAACTCGATTGGTTCATTGGAAGCGCGTGCCAACTACCGCAGCGCATTGATTGAGTTTCTTGAGCAACACATCGAAGTGCTTGATGAAGACTGTAAACGCCGTATGCACACCAACCCACTGCGCGTGCTGGATTCTAAAAATCCAGAGGTGCAGGCAATTTTAGGTGATGCGCCATGTCTGGCCGATTATTTGGATGAAGAGTCCAAGCAACATTTTGCAGGTTTGTGTGAACTTCTTGACGCCGCGGGTATCGAATACACAGTCAATCAGCGCCTCGTTCGCGGCCTGGATTATTACAATCGTACGGTTTTTGAGTGGATTACTGAGAGCTTAGGTTCGCAAGGCACTGTGTGTGGAGGTGGTCGTTACGATGGCCTCGTTGAGCAACTTGGCGGTAAGCCAACGACAGCGGTTGGTTTTGCCATGGGGCTTGAGCGCTTAGTATTGATGCTCGAAACTCTAGAACTGACGGACGTGCGTCGCAGTGTCGATGTGTACGTAGTAACCGCAGGTGAAGGGACTATGATGGCAGGCATGAAGCTGGCTGAGCAATTACGTGAATCGCTTCCCGGCGTGCGGGTAATGAATCACTTTGGCGGTGGCAACTTCAAGAAGCAGTTCAAGCGTGCAGACAAAGCCGGCGCAGTAGTTGCGCTCGTGCTGGGCGAACATGAAGTGGCCGATAGTACCGTTGTGCTGAAAGATCTCGCGGGTGGTGAGCAAAACACCTATGCGCAAGCTGAAGTGGCGGCAAAAATCGCTGAACTGATCTAAGTGCAGCAATTTCGAATTTAAATGGCAGGAAAACCTGCCATTTTTGAAGTTTTAAAGAGGACAGGAAGTGGAAGTTTACAATACTGAAGAAGAACAAGTAGAAGCGATAAAAGAGTGGTGGAAAGAGAATGGCAAAGCCGTGATTATCGGCGCTGTTGTTGGTCTTGGCGGCCTTTTTGGTTGGCGTTACTACCAAGATTCTGTGACTTCGGCTCGTGAAGCGGCTTCTCAAAGCTATACTTCCGCAATTAATACTCTGCAAGCGAAAGGTGTGGACGCTGCGGCGGATGTGCAAAGTTTTATCGATGGCAATGAAGTCAAAGAGTACTCTGTGCTGGCGGCTTTGCAACTGGCGAAAACACAAGTGGATGCTGGCGATCTTAACGCTGCGTTAGTGCAGTTAAAATGGGCTCAAAGCAACAGCAAAGATGCCGCCATTATGCCTCTTGTGAGCTATCGGATCGCGCGTATCGAAGCAGCGCTGGGCAACTTTGATGCGGCAAATGCTGAACTGGCTAAAGTGAGCAACAAAGGTTGGACTGGCCGTATTGCCGAACTGCGTGGTGACATTGCTCTGCGTCAAGGTAATAAAGAAGCAGCATACGCTGCTTACTCGGAAGCCCAACAAGCAGAAGATGCTGGTCAAACACTGCAGATGAAGCTTGACGATCTAGCGAAATAAGGACTTCATGGCATGAAGAATGTGTTCAGAAGAGCCGTATTAGGACTGATCACGGTTGGTATTCTTGCGGGTTGTGCTGGTGAAGAAGACACCATCATTATGGCACCAGTGCCTCAGGTAAAAAGTCAGTTTACTCCAAAGAGTAGCTGGAGTACTTCGGTTGGTGATGGTTTTGGTCATTACTTTTCTAAGCTCGCCCCTGAATACGCTTACGACAAAGTGTTTATCGCCAGTCGTGATGGGGAAGTCAAAGCACTTGATCCGCAAAAAGGCAACACCCTTTGGCGTTCGCAGCTTGGCAAAGACGGCAGCGCGAAGTTGTCGGGTGGCATCACAGCAGCCTACAGTCAGGTTTTCATTGGCAGCGAAAATGGTGAAGTGATCGCGCTAGATCAGGATACTGGCGAAGAGAAATGGCGTGTAACGGTTGCGGGTGAAGTCTTAGCCAAGCCGGTAGCGGAAGGCAGTCTGGTGATTGTGAATACCAGCAATGGTATTCTTATCGCGCTGGATCAAACCAATGGCGAACAGAAATGGGCCATTAGCACCGATGTGCCGAATCTGACCTTACGTGGCGATAGCACGCCGGTGGCGGTTTCTGGTGGGGTATTTTGGGGCACAGCAAATGGTCGATTGGCTGCTGCGATCGTCGAACGCGGTCAACTGATTTGGCAGCAACCTGTTGGTACCCCAAAAGGCGCGACTGAAATTGATCGTCTGGTCGATGTCGACTCCTCGCCGATTTTGCTCGGTGGCACCTTGTACGTAGTCGGTTACAACGGCCAACTGATTGGGATTGATTTGCGCTCAGGTAAAGCAACGTGGAAGCGCAATTACTCTTCAGCTATTGATATGGCGACCGATGGTAGTCGCTTGTTTCTTGTTACAGACAAAGATCATTTAGTCGCAGTAGATGCCCGTAGCGGTACTGAGCTGTGGGAAAATGCTCAGTTGCAGCACCGCTTGCTGACTGCACCAGTGC
The DNA here is from genome assembly GCF_000960595.1 of Vibrio sp. S234-5. Taxonomy (NCBI): domain Bacteria; kingdom Pseudomonadati; phylum Pseudomonadota; class Gammaproteobacteria; order Vibrionales; family Vibrionaceae; genus Vibrio; species Vibrio sp. S234-5. The sequence goes on along the minus strand of NZ_JZAM01000208.1, from coordinate 34,405 downwards.
TCGTGGACAACTATCTGGTGGTTGGCGACAGTGAAGGTTATTTGCACTGGTTGGACAAAAGCACAGGCGAGTTTGTTGCACAGCAGATGGTCAACGATAGCGGTTTTGCCGTTGGACCGACTGTATTGCCAGACGGTTATCTGATTGTGACTCGTAATGGCAAAATAAAGAAACTGACGCTCAGCCAATAATATCGTGATATAATTCACATTCGGCTCCTGGCTGGTAACAGCTAGGAGCCGTTTTATTGCTGGAAACTTTTGTAAAACTTAAAATAAACCATGTGGTTATAGGTAAAGGCTTGGTGTGGGTTGTGCTAACCCTCGTCGTTACCTATAACTACATACGAACAGATTATTGTAGAGGTTATTATGGTACCTGTTGTTGCCCTAGTTGGGCGTCCGAACGTAGGTAAGTCTACCTTGTTCAACCGTTTGACTCGTTCTCGTGACGCATTGGTGGCAGACTTTCCCGGTCTGACGCGAGATCGTAAGTACGGCCAGGCCAAAGTAGGCGAACACGACTTTATCGTGATTGATACAGGTGGTATCGACGGTTCTGAAGAGGGTGTTGAAACCAAGATGGCGCAGCAGTCACTAGCGGCGATCAATGAAGCCGATGTGGTGCTGTTTATGGTGGATGGTCGTGCTGGTCTGACATCCGCCGACGAAGCGATTGCCGCGCATCTGCGTAAAATCGAAAAGCCAGCCATGCTCGTGGTGAACAAGATCGATGGAATTGACGCCGATGCCGCCAGCGCGGATTTCTGGCAGCTGGGTGTCGATGATATGTACCAGATCGCCGCTGCGCATGGTCGTGGTGTGACTGCGTTGATCGAACGTGCGCTCGATCCTTTCTTTGATAATATGCTCAGCGCTGGTAAAGAAGGTGAAATTGAAGATTTAACCGAATTTGCTGATCAAGATGAAGATCCGTTTGACTACAGTGAAGAAGAAGCGGAAGAAGTATTCAAACGTCTTCAAGATCAGCCAATTAAGCTGGCGATCATTGGTCGTCCCAATGTAGGCAAATCGACGCTGACCAACCGTATTCTAGGTGAAGAGCGTGTCGTGGTGTATGACATGCCTGGAACGACTCGCGACTCTATCTATATTCCAATGGAGCGTGATGGTCGTGAATATGTGTTGATTGATACGGCTGGTGTACGCCGCCGTGGACGCATTAACGAAACAGTAGAAAAATTTTCTGTGGTGAAAACGCTTAAAGCCGTCGAAGATGCTAACGTCGTTCTGCTGGTGATTGATGCGCGTGAGAATATTTCTGATCAAGATTTGAGCTTGCTCGGCTTTGCTCTAAACGCTGGTCGTTCAATTGTTTTGGCGGTCAATAAGTGGGATGGCCTAGATAATGAAGTTAAAGAACATGTGAAGAAAGAGCTCGATCGTCGTCTTGGTTTTGTCGACTTTGCGCGTATTCACTTTATCTCTGCGCTGCACGGTACAGGTGTAGGGCACTTGTTTGAGTCGGTACAGGAAGCGTATCGCTCTGCGACTACTCGAGTGAGTACCTCAGTTCTGACACGCATTATGAAAATGGCAACCGAAGATCACCAACCGCCGATGGTTCGTGGTCGTCGAGTAAAACTGAAGTACGCTCATGCTGGTGGTTACAACCCACCAATTATCGTGATTCACGGTAACATGGTGCGCGAGTTGCCTGACTCTTATAAACGTTATCTGATGAACTACTACCGTAAGTCTTTGGATATCATGGGTACACCGATTCGTATCTTGTTCCAAAACAGCGAAAACCCATTTGAAGGCCGCACCAGCAAGATGACGCTCTCTCAAGAGCGCGCTCGTAAGCGTATGGTTTCAGCGGTGAAGAACCGTAGTAAATAAACCGAGCTTTATATCGAATGCCCAAGTTTTGACTTGGGCTTTTTTTTTACCTACTGTTCTCGTCACTACAGCGTCAAACGGATGTTGTCGGGAAATAGTCTCGAAAAGATCGATCTTAAAAATCCTGAAAAACTGATATTTTTGCTGCTATTTTAGATTATTAATCTGTTTTAAATTGAAATGCAGAACATGTAACTTATGCTTTCGGGCCGTGGTGATATAAATATTCTTTTAGACGCTGATCGCTGATCAAATTTCAATAAGCAGACGATCAATATAAGATCATACAAGCGTGTTTCAGTTCAGATTATAGCTATTTTTTCTGTGTTATTCTTTTGACCCAAATATATGAGTGGCTAAAATGTCACCGAAATAATAATAAATCACCGCCATGTAGCGTAAAGTCACGACAGAAGAGTACAGATTATGCACAGTAATAAGCTTTTGCAGGCTCACCGCGCGGTGAATGGCTTGCTGGGTAAATTGGCTCTTGGGCTGGAGAAAGATCAGCTTAATCAAGAGATCATTTCACTGTCAGAACATCTCTTTGGTGAACGCAAGGCTTCGATCTTAAGGTTTGATCCCCAGCAAAATACACTGCACGTCGAATATGCTCCTTCTTTACCCGACTTTTACAACCAAGCAATCGAAGGGGTACGCATCGGTGAAAAGGTGGGGTCTTGCGGCGCTGCAGCTTTCCTACGGCAAACGGTGGTTGCTGAAAACATAAACCATCACTCCAACTGGCAGCCTTATCTCGCGTTAACGCAAAAAGCGAACCTACACGCTTGTTGGTCGGTCCCCGTTTTGTCGCAAGATGAGCAAGTGCTGGGGACCTTTGCTATTTACAGTGAGCAGCCGTCTTCCCCTTCTGAAGCCGAGTTAGAAATTCTGCAGATGTTGGCTTCTTTGTACGCGGTCGCACTAGAGAAATATCAGTGTGAACAGCAGCTCTATGACCATGTTAATCGCGATCCTTTAACCCAATGTTACAATCGGCGAGTGTTGCTACAATCTCCGCATCAGCAGTTCTCCACAGCGGAACATGGGCAAGCGGTGGTTGGCTGCTTTTTTGTCGATGTGGATGACTTTAAATACATCAATGATCGCTTTGGGCATGACGTGGGCGATCAAGTCTTAATTGATCTCGCGCAGTGGCTGATGAGTCGCAGCCCGCAGGAAGCCATGATTGCCCGTTATGGCGGTGATGAGTTTGTCATCATTACTACTTTTGCTTCCGAGCAAGACTTTGAGCACTTTTATCGTCAGTTACGCATCGGGATCAAATTGTTCTTTGTCATAGAAGATTATTCTGTGGCCGTCAGTATTGGTGCGGCATCTACACCGGCGCAAGGGGTGGTTGCTCTCAACGAGCTGATCCGTCAAGCGGATCTCAGCATGTACCGTGTTAAGCGCCAGCACCGTGAGGTAAGTGCAGGCTTGAGCTGAAAGGTCACAATCAACAAGTTGAAGTAAGGTAAGTGTTATGAATGAGAATCTCTGCCCACAGTGTCAAAACGAACTGCAGTGGAATGGCCAATATCATTGCCATCAGTGTGAGCAAGATTTTAAGAAAGTGGGCTTTTGCCCAGAATGTACGGCAGAGTTGGAAAAACTACAGGCGTGCGGCGCCGCAAACTACTTTTGCAATACGTGCAATGAACTCAAATCCAAATCTCGAGTACGGTTTGTCTTTCAGTGCATTAGTTAACGGTCGAGCGAATCTCACCGTCCATTAAACGGGTGACCAGAGTGTCACCTGTTTTTGTTTGTGCCTGGCGGGTAATCACGTCGCCTTGTGCGTTTTGCGTGATCGAATAACCGCGTTTGAGCGTCGCTAGTGGGCTGACAGCATCCAGTTTTTCTGCCGCCAGAGCAATATGGTGGCGAAACGACAGTAATTTTCGCTCCATCGCATCTTGCAGCGCCTGTTCTGCCCGCGCCATTTTGTTTTGTTGCTGGCTAATTTGGCGAACAGGTGACTTGAGTTGTAATTGATGAAAAGCACGCGAGAGTGTGTTTTCTCGTTTAGCGAGATATTTTTCCATCGCCCGTTGCAGTTGAATCTGCAGCTCATCGGCTTGCTGCGCTTGGCGCAACAAACGATAGCGGGGATGCTGCTTCTCCAGGCGATGAGCAAATTCAACCACTTGACGATGTTGTGCGCTTAGGTAGTGGCGCCATGCACTACGCAGTTTCTGTTCTAGGCTGAGAAGCGCTTGATCTTTATGGCTGTGATCACGGCTTACCAGCTCCGCCGCCGCCGATGGGGTCGGGGCACGCAAGTCGGCAACGAAATCGGCGATGGTCACGTCAATTTCATGCCCTACCGCGGAAATGATAGGGATCTGACTGGCGGCAATCGTACGAGCGACAATTTCATGGTTGAAGCACCACAGATCTTCCAGTGAACCGCCACCACGTCCAACGATCAGTACGTCGCACTCATTGCGACTATTGGCTCTGCCGATGGCTTGAGCGATCTGAATCGCCGCTTCTTCCCCTTGAACTAACGTGGGGTAGATAACGACAGGCAAAGAGGGATCTCGCCTTTTCAGTACATCGAGAATATCAAACAGCGCTGCGCCTGTTTTGGAGGTAATAACACCGACACACTTAGGGTGCTCAGGGATCGGCCGTTTGTTCGATTGGGCAAACAAGCCTTCGGCGGCTAATTTCATCTTGAGAGCGTCAAATTGCTGCTGGAGGCGGCCATCGCCTTCCGCTTGCATGCTTTCGATGATTAATTGATAGTCGCCGCGCGGCTCATAGAGCGAAAGCCGAGCACGCACCAGTACTTGATTGCCGTTGGTGGGTTTGAAAGAGACTTGGCGGTTGTTACCGCGAAACATGGCGCATTTGACCTGGGCCATCGAATCTTTAAGAGTGAAATACCAGTGACCAGAGACCGGAGCAGAAAAGTTAGAAATCTCACCGACTAACCACACAATCCCCATCTCATTTTCGAGTAACAGACGAACTTCTGAATTTAAACGCGAGACGGTGAAGATATTTTGGTTGGTCAGAGAAGACAAAGCTAATCCCGTGGACGTGGGTATGGAAGTTAGCCGCAATATAATACATAGCAAGGGGTTGAATGCAAGAAAAAAATTAAAAAATTTGTGGTCAAGCGATTGCGTTGACCGTATAATCCGTCCGCAATATCTAATCCAAATGCAACTGAGTCCCATGACGAGTTGTCCTCATTCCGCGAAACGATGAGATTGGGTTGTTCTTTTTACTTATCTAGTTGTGAGATATTGCAAATGCTAAGAATTGCCAAAGAAGCGCTGACATTCGATGACGTACTGCTCGTGCCAGCACACTCCACCGTTCTCCCAAACACCGCTGATCTTCGTACTCAGCTGACCAAGAACATTACCCTCAATATTCCGATGATCTCTGCTTCTATGGATACTGTGACGGAAGCCCGTTTGGCTATCGCATTGGCGCAGGAAGGTGGCATTGGCTTTATCCACAAAAACATGTCAATCGAGCAGCAGGCCGCTGAAGTTCGCCAAGTGAAGAAGTTCGAAGCGGGCGTGGTGAGCGATCCGGTGACAGTGAGCCCTGACGCGACCATCGCGGATGTGGTGGCGCTTACGGAAAAACACGGTTTCGCTGGTTTCCCCGTGGTGACTGAGAGCAATGAGCTGGTGGGCATCATCACTGGTCGTGACGTGCGTTTTGTCACTGATCTTTCTAAGAAAGTTTCTTCTGTAATGACGCCAAAAGCGAACCTTGCAGCGGTCAAAGAAGGTGCGACTCGTGCAGAAGTGCAAGAAAAAATGCACGAAGCACGCGTAGAGAAAGTGCTGGTGGTGAACGATGAGTTCCAACTGACCGGCATGATCACCGCAAAAGACTTCCATAAAGCGGAGCGCAAACCGAATGCGTGTAAAGATGAGCGTGGTCGTCTGCGTGTTGGCGCTGCGGTTGGCGCAGGTGCGGGGAATGAAGAGCGTGTTGCTGCGCTGGTTGAAGCGGGCGTTGACGTGCTGCTGATTGATTCTTCACACGGCCATTCAGAAGGCGTGCTGCAACGTATTCGTGCAACTCGCGAAGCGTTCCCTCATCTTGATATTATCGGTGGCAACGTGGCAACGGCTGCGGGCGCAAAAGCATTGATTGAAGCTGGCGTAAGTGCAGTGAAAGTGGGCATTGGCCCCGGTTCTATCTGTACGACGCGTATCGTAACGGGTGTGGGTGTGCCACAGATCACTGCCATCGCCGATGCGGCTGAAGTGGCTAACCAATATGGGATTCCTGTCATCGCTGACGGCGGTATCCGCTTCTCTGGTGACATTTGTAAAGCGATTGCGGCGGGCGCTTCTTGCGTCATGGTCGGATCGATGTTTGCGGGCACTGAAGAAGCACCGGGTGAAGTGATTCTGTACAACGGTCGTTCTTACAAAGCTTACCGTGGCATGGGCTCTTTGGGTGCGATGTCTCAAGGTTCCTCTGATCGTTATTTCCAATCTGATAACGCAGCAGACAAGCTGGTTCCGGAAGGTATTGAAGGCCGCATCGCTTACAAAGGCCGCCTGAAAGAGATCGTTCACCAACAAATGGGCGGTCTGCGCTCAAGCATGGGTCTGACGGGAAGTGCCACCATCGAAGAGATGCGTACCAAAGCCGAGTTTGTGCGTATCACTGGTGCCGGTATGCAAGAGTCTCACGTTCACGACGTACAGATCACCAAAGAAGCGCCAAACTACCGTTTAGGCTAATCGCTTCGACAAGGATAAGCGCAACGTAAACGTTTGCTTTTTCCTTGAAGCATTGATGAGAGGCGGGTAGACTCGCCTCGTTTTCTTAACCAGCTTAAAAAAGACTGCCCAAAATGACTAAAAATATTCATGACCAACGTATTCTGATCTTGGACTTCGGTTCTCAGTACACTCAGCTTGTTGCGCGCCGTGTACGTGAAATTGGTGTTTACTGCGAGCTGTGGAGCTGGGATGTCGAAGAAGCGGATATTCGTGAATTCAATCCAGATGGCATCATTCTTTCTGGTGGCCCAGAGAGCGTAACGGAAGAGAACTCTCCGCGTGCGCCTCAATATGTATTTGATTCTGGTGTGCCTGTACTGGGTGTGTGCTACGGCATGCAAACTATGGCTGAGCAGCTCGGCGGTAAAGTGTCGACTTCGGATGAGCGTGAGTTTGGTTACGCTGCGGTCAAAGTGTCTGGCGAGTCGGCGCTGTTTAAAGACCTTGAACTGACTCAAGACGTTTGGATGAGCCACGGCGATAAAGTGATCGAGATCCCTGCGGATTTCGTTAAAGTCGGCGAGACAGACACTTGTCCTTACGCAGCTATGGCCAATGAAGAGAAGAAATACTACGGCGTTCAGTTCCACCCAGAAGTGACGCACACCAAAAATGGCCTACAAATGCTGGAGAACTTTGTTCTTGGCGTGTGTGGTTGTGAGCGTCTGTGGACCTCTGAATCGATCATCGAAGACGCCGTGGCGCGTATTAAAGAGCAAGTGGGCGATGATGAAGTTATCCTAGGTCTTTCAGGGGGCGTTGATTCTTCAGTGGTTGCCATGCTGGTTCACCGCGCGATTGGTGATCGCCTGACTTGTGTGTTCGTGGATAACGGCTTGCTGCGTTTGAACGAAGGCCAGCAAGTGATGGACATGTTCGGCGACAAGTTCGGTTTGAATATCATCAAAGTCGACGCTGAAGATCGTTTTCTTGATGCGCTTAAAGGCATTGATGAGCCAGAAGCGAAACGCAAAACCATTGGTCGTGTTTTTGTTGAAGTGTTCGACGAAGAGTCGAAGAAACTGAAAAACGCTAAATGGTTAGCTCAAGGCACCATTTACCCAGACGTGATCGAATCTGCGGCATCGAAAACGGGTAAAGCGCACGTGATCAAATCTCACCACAACGTGGGCGGTTTGCCAGATGACATGAAAATGGGGCTGGTTGAACCACTGCGTGAGCTGTTTAAAGATGAAGTGCGCAAGATTGGTTTGGAGCTAGGCCTGCCTTACAACATGCTTTACCGCCACCCATTCCCAGGTCCGGGCCTTGGTGTCCGCGTATTGGGTGAAATCAAGAAAGAGTACTGTGACTTGCTACGTCGCGCTGACGCTATCTTCATTGAAGAGCTACATGCGGCCGATCTGTACAACAAAGTCTCACAAGCGTTTACCGTGTTCCTTCCTGTGCGTTCAGTGGGGGTGATGGGCGATGGCCGTAAATATGACTGGGTTGTGTCGCTGCGAGCGGTGGAAACCATCGACTTTATGACCGCACATTGGGCGCATTTGCCGTATGAATTCTTGGGTAAAGTATCAAACCGCATTATCAACGAAGTGAATGGCATTTCTCGCGTTGTGTATGACATATCCGGCAAGCCGCCTGCGACCATCGAGTGGGAATAATGCTCCTTTAAGAAAGGTCTGGCATTAACAAGCACTAAATCATACTTAAGTCCGCGTAATTGCGGACTTTTTTGTTTGCCCAGCGAAGCTGGCAAACCCGTCGGGTTGAAAGAAACCTGAATCACCCCGACTGAGGGGAAGATAATCCGAATTGCAAGGGCGCTGCTGGCCAACGGCAGGGTCTGAAGGAAGCAATAGGAAGTTAACAGTACACAACGTAAGTGAACCTACTTCGGCAGCGTAGGTGGGTAAGCGTCCGAAACATCGCGAAGCCCGATACTCAGTCAGACCTATGCTGTGCTTGAGGGTGGCATTGTTAACAGGGAGCCAGTGCAGTAACTGGGGAGGCCTGGTACCACATCCGGGCAAACGCCGGAAGCACGAGTACAAGGCGAAAACCAAGACTCGTGTTGGTGTGAGGTGGCAGCGGTCCGACGTCTCGGTGAATCCGTAGTACTGAGTAAGGCACGGCCTGAGAAGCCCAGTAATGGAGTGGAGGAGAAAACCGAGCTGACCATTAGCATCGCGTCTGATGGAGCACCGTTTTGCCAAAAGCAAACGAGTGCTGCGAAGGGAGGAAGTACACTTTAAGTCTGTGATGAGCAGATGTTTTTTTTTAGTGGCACCCAAACCGATTCGCTATCGGGGTATTCCGGTGTGGTCACCTGTGGAAGCAGAAGACTGCAATGAGAAACCGTGCACGGGAGTAGCTTTGGCTCACTTTAGTCAATTGCCATTGAGCTAGAAAGCTAAACAGCAAAGTGAAACAAACCGACACTCAAGAAAGCATCCTGTCCCCACACAGCACACAACCCAAGGGAAGACGTTGAGAGTTTATTACAGCCTGTACGGTCACTTGCTCAATAAAGAGCGACTATACAGAGGATTTAAAAAGGTGTGGAAAGCGAAAGGCGCGGCCGGAATAGATAGGCAGAGCCTGAGCGACTTCGCCTCAAATCTGAGTGATAACCTTGACCAACTCCTCTCTGAACTCAAAACCAAGCAATACCAACCACAACCGGTCAGACGGGTAGAAATTGCGAAAGACGGCGGTGGAGTGAGATTGCTTGGCATCCCGACAGTTCGGGACAGAGTTGTCCAACAAACCCTAAACGACCTCTTAACGCCAATCTTCGAAGAGCAGTTCCATCCATCAAGCTTTGGATACCGCGACCGGGCTGCCTGACAGTATTATGAGTGCGATACACAAAGCTGTGCTCGAAGAGTTTGAGGAGAACAGCAGCCGTATTTGTGAGGATGATAGCGAATCCTCCTTAGAGAATCATATTAATGACCTGAAAAAGTTTGCACCGCGGTTCGGTGTGTCGGAGAAAACGTTGAATGACGCTGTTTCAGCCATCGAGGATCCGATAGGAGAAATCGAGGAGCAGAGCAGTAATGCTTCCCCGGTTACCTTTACGTCTTCGAAAAGCAGTGAAAGTGATAAGTTTGACGACATGGATCTTCGGGACCTGTTCATACCTCTCCTTGATCGTTAGTCTGGATTTTGAATATCAGGTCATTGCCTTTCGTTTAAAAAGCGAGTTTTCCTAGGTGTGGTATAGTTTATGGTATTTTTATATTTTCAGTTTGTAAGGGGTTGAAATATATTGGTTATTTTTTTTATTGATGATAGAGTTGGAGTGACTGGTACTGGCTGTCAACGGCAGGCTCTATGCCGACTGATAGATGGAATTACAGGGTGCCCTGCTCAACGTGCTAACCTGAGCCTGTAATAACTTCGCAAGGATGCAAACATGTTGCCGTTGCTGGTTTGCAGGGAAGCTAGCCCGAGTGTCGGCGCACCGCTGCATGTGCGCTATCGCCCGGAACGTACTCTCCTTTATCAACTTTCGGCTCGTGGCTTTATTGCGATTGTTGAACAGCAGCTGAGTCATAGCCAGTGGCTGGTCGGTGAGTACTACAGCATGGCCGACAGTATGCTGACGCCATTTCTCGATCACCTTGAGGGTATCCCAGTGCTGGATGAACAGGGGCCGATTATTGCGGCGGGATCAGTCTGTGCGGATTATTTACAGCGGGTCAGGGCCAGAAGCTCCGCTTGGGTGTTGGCGGAGTCTTGATATTTCTAATGCTTATATACATCTGCCATGAGTTATAGTTACTGGCAATTCAACATGGAGATTAGACAGTGACATTTGCTGATTTGTTCAAGCTAAATACGGAAGCAGCGGCACCGGTTATTCAAATCATCAGTCACGAAACCCTGCGGATTCGCGCCTGTTGCATTCAGGCAGCCACAGATCTGAGCAGAGACCTCTACATCTGGAACATGCCCCAGGGCTTGAGGAAATACGATTTTGAAGACAATTGCTGGGAGTCGGCGGATGAGGGGGAACAGCCTCAAGAAGTTCTCGAGTGGTTAGTGGATATCAGTGCAGGCGATGAAGAGCCTGACTTCATCCTGCTTCTGGAAGACTTCCATCATTTCCTTAACGAGCACACTCTGATCAGCCGCTTGCGTGCATTTGCGATCGCTGTTGCCAGCCGTGAAATCAATAACGTCACTGTTGTGTTATCCCAGCCCGCTCCTTTACTGCCTCCAGAATTGGAGAAAGAGGTACAGGTGATGGAAATGCCATTACCGGATACCGATGACCTCAAAACTCTGATGCGACAGGCCAAGCAGCGGTATGAGCTGGGCGACAGGGACTATCAAGAGTCATCCGCTCTGATCGAGTCTGCACTTGGTCTCTCAACCAGCGAAGCCCAACTGGCTTTCTCAAAGGCCGCTTGCCAGTTCAGACGTCTCACCGAATCTGAAATTCCTTTTATCGTTAAAGAAAAAGAGCAGGTGATTCGCAAGAGCGGACATCTGGAATACTTTCATCCAAAAGCCTCGCTCGATGATATCGGCGGCCTCGATAACCTCAAATCCTGGCTGAATCGCCGTCGCCAGTCGTTCACCAAAGACGCCCGTGATTTTGGTCTGGAAACTCCCCGAGGTGTATTACTGCTGGGATTGCCCGGCACGGGTAAAAGCCTCGCAGCCAAAGCGGTCGCTAATGCCTGGCAGCTACCTTTGTTGCGTCTGGACATGGGTAAAATTTACGGCGGTATTGTTGGTCAATCTGAGGCGAATATCCGCTCGGCCTTGCAAACGGCTGAGGCGTTGGCACCGAGTATTCTTTGGGTCGATGAAATCGAAAAAGGCCTGTCTGGCATGCAAAGCTCTGGCGCGACCGATGGCGGAACCACCTCTCGGGTGCTGGGCACCTTTCTTACATGGATGCAGGAAAAAGAAAAACCGGTGTTTGTGGTGGCGACCGCTAACCATATCGCCCAATTACCGCCCGAGCTGCTGCGTAAAGGCCGTGTCGATGAAATCTTCTTTGTGGACTTGCCGGTACAGCAGGATCGAAAAGATATTATCGAGATCCATCTGAAACGCCGTAATCGTCTCGAAGATTTTACGCAAGACGAATTGGATGAGCTGGCGATCGCCAGTAAGGGTTTTACCGGGGCTGAACTGGAAGAAGCCGTCAAGGAAGCCATGTTTCTGGCTTTTGATGAAGGTCACCAGTTAAACAAGGACGATATCCTCAAGGCCATTCAGGCCACCTCACCACTGTCTTTAACCATGGCAGAAATGATTAATGACACTCGCGCATGGGCCAAGGGGCGTGCCGTTGCTGCGAGTTCGGCCGAGCCTGAAATCCTAGATGTGTCCGCCAGTAAAAAACCACGTCTTAAACAAGAAGGCGAAAACCCGTTCGTCAAAAAATAATCAGGACTGCTTGTGATGGAAAACCCGTTTTTTACTGCCCTTGAACAACAAGGCTTCAAGGCTGCCACGCTGGCAAGCGAGACCAATAGTGTCCTGATGCCGTTTATGCATTACCTGAACAACAGCATCAAGGCACTGGAGAACAAGGAAGTCAGCTGTGAATGGAAGCCTGTTGCCAGTAAACGCTATCAGCTCAAGCCTGACAAACGTATCTGGCAACTGTTGCCAGTGAGCGAAATAGATGTTTTCGTCGGTAAGGAAGGCTGGTTTGAGATTCTTACTGTTGATGGTGAGTTACCTGATGCTGATTTTGACCCGGATGAAAAAGATCCGATTCAGCAAGGTAAAGGTAAAGGTCGGCGGGAGACAGAGATATCTGATGGTGGATATATCGCTTCAGCTTACCAACTGTATTTACCCAACCTTGAGTTGGATGACGATCCGATTTCATGGAGCGGTTATCAGCTGGAACTGCGTCCATTAGGTGTTCAGCTTGACCAGTTAGAGTCGGTTTATATCGACGGCCAGCCATGTAAGGTTTCGAAACAGGCTGGTGCTCGTCTGGCTCTGCAAGGCCATGTAAAAGCCAGCAGTAAACTGTCTATTGGCGGGCAAGACACGCCTTTCACCTGGATTAAAGGAATGGACGAATCCCGGCTTAAACAATGGCAAGCCAAATCCAATGGCAATGGTTGGCTGCTGTTTTCAGAGGTGCGTCCACAGCTGGATGGCCATAAGCTCGAAGACATTACAGATAAGCAACTGGCAGGGCTGAGTTGTGGTCACTTTCAAAGTCAGGGGCAATCCCTGCAAAGTGATCACTGGGAGTTACGTGTAGAAAGCAACAAGCAAACGCGAAGCCTGATACTGGAAAGCCGTACTAATCAAGAGTTCAAGGATACCGATTCTCTTATATGCCCAGTATTTCCAGCTCTTTGCTGGCAACTGGAAAAAGCGCGAGTCGAAGAAAAATGGATTCAGCTGTTCGAGAAGGAAGGTAGCGACGATACCGGCAAGTCCGATCTGGACTATTTCTTTGACGATAACCAGAACATCAAAATCCTCGATTCTACTCAAGGCAAATTTGATGATGGCTTCCGCGTACTCAAGGCTCGTCAGGATGAACGCCAGATCCTGCTGGCCAGGAATATCAAAGGCAAGAAAAACTGGAATAGCGAGTATCCATCCCAACACGGGAAGTCCCGCGAGATCCGCGTGAGCGTGGATACCAGCCAGCTCAAACGTCAGAAGGATGCCATCAACCAACTGATGAGCCGACCATCGGGTGGTCATTGGCCTTTGATTCAGATGTTGCAAAAGCGTGAGCAAACTCGTTGGCCAGACATTCCGACTGTACAAATCGTTGAATCCGAATGGAAAGTACTGACAGACCCGAACTTCGATGGCTGTGATCGTCAGCGCGAGTTTGTTACCAAAGCCTTGGCGAACGAAGATTTCACCATTCTGGATGGCCCTCCGGGTACAGGGAAAACCACCACAATTATTGAACTGATCATGCAACTGGTGTTGCAGGGTAAACGTGTTCTGTTGTCGGCTTCAACCCATGCAGCTATCAACAACGTGCTTGAACGCATCAAGGAAAATCCAGCGCTGTCAGCACAAATATTTCCGCTGCGCATCGGGGATGAAAACAACGCCATCGGTGTTGAAGAATTCCAGTTCGATAATCTGCTCAGCGGTCTTCAGAAAATCCAAGGGTGTGATCAGCTCAGCAAGCAGTTAATGGTGGATTCTTCCAATCTTGTTTGTGGGACCACCATAGGTATTCTGAGGCTGTTCAATGATCGCGAGGTGTCACTGGATACCGGCGAGCCACCGTTTGATGTGATGATTATTGACGAGTGCAGTAAAACCACCTTTCAGGAATTCCTGGTGCCTGCCCGCTTCGCCAAGCGCTGGGTCTTGGTGGGCGACGTGCGTCAGCTATCGCCGTTTACTGATCGTGAGCAAATTGTTGCCAACCTCGATAATCTGATGCTGGTTCCGCCCAAAGGCAAAACACCAGGTCAGAACCTTTCTGCAGCAGTCCAGCAAGCCTGTTTTCTTTTGGAAGAGCTGCGAGGCAATAATAAATCTCCGTATTCACAGCCAATGCTGGTGCCTGTTACACGTGACGTTGCAAACGCATTGCTTGCAGAAATTCGAACACGCACTTCACTGCCAAAACTTGCCAAGGGCCTGGATAACCTGTTGGTCGTAATGGCAAGAGAGGGACGTTATGCCGATCGCCATCAGCTTGGGCTGAAACAGATCCAGCAGAAGCCGGATCAACTGTATCGTCACAATCTTTGTTTCGTCGAAGAAGGTTGTCTGGGTGAGATTGCCCAATGGATTCCTGACGATATGTTGATTCTTCATCCCGATTGGTGCCACACCTCCCAAGCAGCGCAGCATAGAGTTTCGGGAACTGGCTGTAAGTCGTTCAAAGTTAAAACCTCTGATTACACGGATACCGTGCAGGTTCATAAGGAGCTACTCGACCGGATCGACAACACAAAATGGTCGGAAGAAGTGTGTTGGCGTCTGGAGCGCGAGTACTGGCTGCGGTTATCCGTCAACCAGGGGCAGAAAACCGGTTATCTGGAGGACACACTGGAACGGCTTTTCCCCAAGTCAGTATCAGCTGATGGCCGAATTCATGTACTCAAAAATATCGCTTTCCCGTCGATTCTTGAGGCGCTATCGGGGGATGGTCTGGTCAAACGCAAGAATGATGATCCAACGACCTTGAATCAGGGTTTTAATCCTTCTGAAAAATCCCAGCGCTATACGACGCTGACCTATCAGCATCGAATGCACCCGGATATTTCAGCATTTCCTCGGCAGCAGTTTTACACCAAAGGTGTTTTGGCCGATGGAGGCAAAACGACCTCCGACCGAGCCTGGAACTATCCGCAATATGACTCCCGAAATATCTGGCTGGACATTCGGGGAACCACATTACGAGGCAATAGTAACAAGCAGGAAGCACAGGCTCTGATGACTGAGCTGAAAGCGTTTTGTGATTGGGGACAAGGCAAAAGCAAAAACAAAAAAGGTGAACCCTTTGATGTAGCAGTTCTGACGTTCTACAAGGGCCAGGAAAAAGCCTTGCGGGAAGCCCTGCAGCAATTGCCAGGAAATACTAACCATTACGCACGATTTAATTACAAAGGCATATCGATCAAGTTGGCGACAGTGGACTACTTCCAGGGCCAGGAAGCGGATGTGGTGTTCCTGTCGATGGTGAATACCCATCGCGATGGCTTTATGGACTCACCCAATCGCCTTAACGTCTCCATTACCCGTGCCCGATATCAGTTAGTAATTGTTGGACATCATGAATATTTCTCTCAGCGCTCCCGTACGCTGGAACTTAAGAAACTTGCAGAATCCTGCCATGTTTCGACTGCAAGTAGCCAAAAACAGTCGCACCATCATGCAGGTAAGAAAGGGAAGTCTCATTAATGAGTGGCAATCAGAAAAACAGAATGAAGTCTTTAGCGGAATGTAAAGGGAATGCTCCAGCAGATGCTGCTAATCAATCCAGTCCCGGCAAACAGGCTGATGGCAAAACAGGCTCGCTAGCCTTAACGCTCATCAGAACCGTTCAGTTGAAACGTTATCCCATCATCGCGAGAGTTACGTTTTTACGGGAACGCCCCGATCTGGTGTCCTTGTTAAAGAGTATGCAAAACAATCCGGCCGATATGCCGCCTCGACTGAAGCAGTATCTAAAACAGGAAACGCTGTGGAACGAATCAGGCATTACAGATAAAGGCCAGCAAGTCATTGATAGTGGCCTGTTCGAAGCCAAAGAGCGCGGTCTTTACCATATCTGGTACACAGAGAACGACCCGCTTTTGGGGATTCATCCGACGTTTATTCAGAGGGATACAGCGTTCTTTGAACCCAATATGCAAAGCTGGAAAAAAGGATCTGACGCGGCTCGATCAAAATTCCGGGTAGATGACTCGTTACAATTGAGGGTTCTGGAGGAATCCTTTGTCGATCGCAACAAGACGGAACTGAAAAATATCAGTTTGCAGATCGTATCGCTTGAGCCGGAAGTGATTTGCTCTCCCGAGAAGTCAGCAGAGATTCATCTTGAATGGAGGCTCGGCTTTTCAGCATCGCAGCTCAGCCTGAAAGGTCAGCTGGATATGTTGCAATTCAATCAGAATAAAACCAGCTCACGCCCCGAAACGTTGGAACTCTCCATTAATGATTTTGGTGATCGCCTGAACGATGTCATGGCGGCTATCGCTGGAGAATTCGACGGCCACTGGCTGCCTAAAGACCGTCGCTTGCAGAGTTCGCTGGAGTCGATTCAGCGTTATCCATCAGCAGTGCAGAAATTTCAGATCGGCAGTTTTAATCGCTCAGGTCTGACAACCGATATGGGTGAGTTTCAGTCGGTTCAGGCCAAACACATTCCCATTCAGCCACTTAACCAATCCGATGCTGAGAAATGGCAGCGTTTCTGGCTTGAAGACTTCTACAGCCGAAAATACCACTCATCGGCAGAGGCCCGTAAACAGCAGGCCGAATGGCTGGATCATATCGCCTTACATGATTTTGAACTGCCATTTAAAGAACAGCAGTCCTTGTTGTCTGAGCTATCACGCGAAAGTCAGCCACTGGCGTATTGGCATATTGCGGCGATGGCCGATCTGACTCCGTCCAAAAGCCGCAAGCTGCGCATGCCGCTCAGTCTGGTCAACGGTGATGTATTGGATCTCGATGAGCTGATCCAACAGTTGTCAGGAGGCGAATACATTAAACACATCATCTATTCAGATCGTTATGTACATACCTCACGTCAGAGCCGCAACCTGAGTTATGTGGCTGCTTATTTTTCTGATGCCGAAGGCTTGCTGTTGACGCTGGATAGGCAACATGGAAAAGAAGCAGAACTGCCAGCAAACTGGTCACGCGACATCCTGCACAAGCAAAATGATAACCACGGTCGCTACTGGATTCTGGTCGGTACGGAGCATACCTGGTGTTGGGAATACAACTGCGGGCTGGATTTTATTCGCGAGAATAGTGGGCTATTCATTGTTGATGGCTCACCGACCTTCACTCCGAAAGAGGTGGCAAAGCTGCCTCGATACTTGCAAGACCAGATCAATAACACCGCAGTGGAGGCTCTCTGATGACACGGATCGTACCTCGTCAGGAACAATTTCGAATCGATTACCAGAACGAGCATTTACCGGCGTTGTTCAGCAAGCAGGCGTCTGATGCAGACTTCAGTAGCGCTTTGCCGATGTTGAATAGTGAGTTTCTCAGCCGGATTATCTCCATGGCTCGTCTGACCCTGATGATTGCCTGTGAGCAACTGAAAGACGAATCGCTGATTCAGGCCATCAAAGAGCAGGCAGAAAAAGGCATTCGTATTTATCTGCTGCTGGGCGAGAAAAACGCCAACAAGGTTGCAATTGACGTGTTGTCTGGCCGCTGCCTTATTCGCACTGGTGTGAGCCAGAAAGGTGCTCTGATGGTGGTGGATCACACCACTACTCAGGCTCAAGGGTTGCTGTTGATGTCTGGTCAGCATCTGGTATCTGCTGATCAGCCTGTCTGGGGAATCCAGCTGGAGCGTCAGCAGATCGATGACAGTTTTCGTAGCTTTTGCAAACTGTTCTGGGAAAATAGCAATGAGGAATACCTGCGACAGAACCAGCAACAATCCAGCGTTCAGCATCCGGATGGCGCGGTCGTTACCAACCACTCCCATCAGCTATGCGGCACCTTAAACGATTGCCTGAGAGATACCCTGAAACAATTACAAGCGGCAACTCATTCCAGCTTTAGTGCTTCCGGTGATGGCTGGCGTTTGTTGCTGAGCCTTCAATCGCGAGATATAAAAAATAAGGCACGTACCGGCGTAGCCTTGACAGAGCGTCCGATCCCGTCGCTGTTGTTATCGAACGATGGCAACTGGTTATTGCCAGATGAAACCGACTTTGCTGCTGCCAACTGGTGCTTAAAGTTATCTGCACAGCAAAGCCAAAAACTTGAACAAGCCTACGATCAGGCCTTTGAAGAGGCTGCATGGCAGTATAAAGATGCAACTTTGATTCTCGAATGTGCTGATCAACAGCTACTTCGTTTCGCTGACCAACCGGGTCTGGAACATTTGGTTGAGGTGGTTCGTGAAATTGAACTTGAGGATATCAACACTCAGGACATTGACAGCTTCCTGAATGATGAAGCCGAACTGCTTGCATCCGGAGTGACTGGTTTGCAACGTAGTCATCTTGCCCACTTTATTGATTATGACGTGGTGGTGCATCCGCCCTACTGTCCTCAGTCTGCAAAGCCGGATGCCTTGTATCAGGCCTGGGAAAATGCAGAAAAAGATTGGCAGCAACGTCTTGAAGTGCTCACTAATGCCCAGTCCAAAATCGACCAACAGCAAGCAAGTATCGCTGACAAGTTAAGAGGCTTTATCAAGGGGTTCTTACTCGGGCAGGGACAATCGGTGAAATCCCTGAATCTGGAAATAGACACCCTTAAGAATTGGTCTGTCACCAAGGCTACACCGGCTGAGCGAGAGCTGCATCGCCAGCAATTAGAGTCCTTGCAGGATAAAATTCGCAAGCGTGGTTCCGACACTGATCAGGAGTTGGATAAAGCCGAGCAAAACCAGCGCTGGGAACTGCAGCGTGACAATCTGAAAGCCGAACAGATGAAAAAGAGCGACTTGTCCCAACAGGTGTTGTCAGCTCTCGAACAGCTGAAAAAGAACAAAACCGAGGCCACTTTTCAGGTTGAGCAAAAATTCAGAGCTAGCTGGATCTCGGCTGCCGAAAGGCTGACAGATCAGCAGCTGAATGACATCGAAGTCAACGGCATCCAACCTGAACAGTTTTTTGCAGAAGCTTTGCCTGAACCTCAGGCGGCACCAAAAGACGCTGTTGAGCCGGAAAAGCAGGCTCGACAGGAGGCTATTCAACAAGCCAAAGCCAGACGTGAAGAATTAACACAACAGGCTCGCCAGGCCTGTATAAAAGCCAGACGAGAAGCTCTGCAGTCGATGGATGTGGGTCAGGCTAACAATTGGAAAACATCCATTAAAGAGAAACCCTGGAAAAAGCATTACAGCGCTTTTGAGCGCTGCTTGGCTGATCATGAACAAGGCGTGAAGAAAATCGAGCGTGATATCCATGAGGCTCAAAAAGCACTGGATAACAGCAGAACCGAACAGGAACGAGCAGAAAAGGCACTGAATGAACACGGTTCATCGTTTGTGTATCAGCCGAAACAAGCATCCGATGCCTTTGCCAAACAGCTCGGTCTGAAAGGTAATACAGCTGTTGAAAACCAATTCCAGTGGCCATCAGAAGAACTGCCTGCCAATGGTACAGAGTTACGTAAGTATCAGCAGAATCGTTATCTGGTGGTATTTGATACCGATCAGATCGAGCAAGCCTGTCGAGATGCAGAACGCCTGAAAGCTCAACTTGTGTGTGACAAGGAGTCCGCCAATGCCTGAACAGAAAATTACCCTGACGATTGATGACGACGGAGCCATTAGCGCCAAAACCAGTGGATTCAAGGGCGAAAGCTGTCTAGAAGCGCTGGATGAACTGCTGAATCTGAACGGTGTCGTCAGCAGCGTCAAAAAGACCGATGAGTATCATCAGCAGCAGACCCAACAAACGAATCGGGCTCAGTCTCTCAAGGGGAAGTCCTGATGAGTGCCGTAATCAAAACAGTTACGCCATTTGTAATTGAAGAAGTGCTGATGGAAGCATTGCAGACTGTTGGAGCAGAACCAAAAAAAGTCACTTCGAATGAGGTTGGCCTGGTTCAGCGCAATCGACTTCAGGTTGGGGATATTCTAACTAATCGCAGTGATTACAACGGCCGTCAGCTGTTTCGATTTGAGCGAGATCGCTGGGTGATGATGCATGATTCAGATGAGTATAGTGCACTTACCGTCGGTCGCTATTCGGAAAAGGGTTATACCAAGGTTTCAAAATTCCTGAATGATGTTAGCGGTGCTTATGAATCTGCTTATGGAATGCATCTGGAAAAACTGGCTGAGCAGGAACGAATCCGCCTTGAGGAAGAACGTAAAGCGAGGGTTGAAACTACTCGCCAGCAAGCCATTGCCAAGGCCAAAGCCCAGGGTTACTCAGTTAAGGAAACTACCAACAGCAAAGGCCAGATTCAGTTGGTACTGACCCGTATGGTGTAGTTATGCGACAGGACTATGGTGAGTACTTTAACGTTGCGCATATTGAACCAGAAAGCCATATATATGGCCCTGGTAAACGTTACGTTATTTGGCTTCAGGGTTGTTCGTTAGCTTGTGAAGGATGCTGGAATCAGCAGATGTGGTCATTTGAGCCTGAACAATTGATACATCGGGAGCAATTATTGGATGACATTCTTCAATATAGGGATATTGATGGCATAACCCTACTTGGAGGTGAGCCTCTACAACAGGCACCAAACACACGTTGGTTATTAAGTTCTATTAGGCGCTCCTCGGGCTGCTCGACGGTTTTATATACCGGTTTTACGTATAGTGAGCTAGTAAAGCGCAAGGATTGGGCATTGCTCAGAGAACATTGTGACTTGATGATAACCGGTCGCTACTCTTCTTCTTTAAGGAATACGAATCTTCGTTGGAGGGGCTCGTCAAATCAGGAATTAATTTACCTGGCGGGAGGCAGAATTCCTCTGGAGCCGCCAGAAGACGCTAACGAGGTCGAAGTCATTATTGATGAAAATGCTGCTATCAGAGTTCTTGGTTACCCGGACAGCGGCTTTTTCGGGACTTTAATAGATTCAGAGTAACTTGGATTTGTCTAGCTTGACTTTCAGCTCCTGGGTGTTGAAGTCGGCATCTGTTGCCAGCCAGGCCCGGGCCTGTTGCAGGTCTGCCAAAGGGTTGATGGTTGCCAGTTGTGCTGTCAGCCACTCGAGCATGGCTGCTGCAATGCACTGGTGACGACCTTCAAGCGGGCTGGCGTGTTGTTCGGCGATGGCGACAAAGGAATCCAGTGATGCCAGTAACAGCCGGACATTCGCGGCCGTCGACTGCACCGGCCCGTGGTGGGTCAGGTACATAAAGTTGGGTTCAAGTGCAACCAGCAGTTCGATGCTCGCACGAGTGGCGAACGGGTCTAAGTGCACCGGTGTGGTGGTGACAAACAACAGGTTTTCGCCCGCAGGCGAGTCAAACACCTTGTAGGAAATGCTGTGACTGCTGCTGTCGTGAACACAGAAATGGTCTTTAGCGTGTCTGGGGCATCTCAATATGCAGCATCTTGGCGAAAGATGCTTTGTAAAAGCCGCCCGAGGCCTCCTAGTTGAGCGGGATGTTTGTGATGGTAATGCGGGTGAGTTGGCCATCTGAAGATGCTAATCCGACATCTTGAGCGTTTTTACGATGCATGGCATTTTTCATGGTTTTTTGATTGAATTTTTCTTCAAGGTATTGTTTTATAATTTATTTATTGTTCTATTGATAATAGAGTTGGAATAATCCTCACGAGGTATTTTCGACAAACCCTGAGCTGTGTCTCAGGTTTTTTTTATCAGCGGATCTCCCATTCTGTTGGTTTTGGAACAGGGCAGGCATAAGCGATGTCGTAGGATGTTGTGCGGTTTTCATCTCATCAAAATGACTCGCATTTCTCGTGTTTACCCGCGTTTGTTACTGCCGAGTTTATCGATAACGGTCTAATCTGCTGAGTAAATTCACTGTGTAGAGTAGAGGATAAAACGATGGACATCTCCCATCTGTCGCTGTTGATTGGCTGCGCACTGGCGGCTGGAGCGCAGGCCGCGATGACGATTCAACCCGACCCGCAAAATGCCAATGGCTATTTGGTTTCGCGCGCAGAGTTGCAAGCGGCGGAACAAGCCAAAACGGCCAATCCCATGTATGCGATTTGGTCGCAAGCCCTGCAAACACGCCCCAACTCCGTGGTCGAAGCGATAGAGCCGGGGGCCAGCAGCAATCCAGAAAACGTGAAACGAGTCGAACGTGTTTTCCCGCAAAGTGAGTGGGATTTCTTAACCCAGATGGCGGCGCCGGAGTACACTTACACCCGTTTTTTGCGTGCCGTGGGTAAGTTTCCTGCTTTTTGTGGGGAGTACAATGATGGGCGAAACGCGGATGCGATTTGTAAACAGTCCATCGTGACCGCTTTTGCTCACTTCTCTCAAGAGACTGGTGGCCACATTGCCAAAGGCAATGTTTCAGATAACCCTCTAGCTTTGGAAGAGTGGCAGCAAGCGCTGGTGCATGTGCGTGAAATGGGCTGGTCTGAAGGTCAAGCGGGTTACACGACAGGCTGTGGTCAAAACGATTGGCAGAATCAGCGCTGGCCGTGTGAAGCCGGTCAAGGCTATTTTGGTCGCGGCGCTAAACAGCTCTCTTATCATTTCAATTACGGCGCATTTTCCGAAGTGATGTTTGACGGCGATGCGACAGTACTACTGAAAAATCCTGCGCTGGTGGCGGACTCTTGGCTCAATTTAGCTTCGGCAATCTGGTTTTTCTTAACACCGCAAGCCCCCAAACCCGCTATGCTGCACGTGATTGATCGCACTTGGGTTCCGTCGCAGCGTGAAATCGATGCTGGAATTGGCTATGGCTTTGGCACCACCATCAATGTGATCAATGGCGGGATTGAGTGCGGTGAGCAGAACAAAAACAAAGGCCAGCCAGTGAACCGTATTCGTTACTGGGAAGGGTTGGCGGAGCATTATCAGATCCCGATTGAAGCCGATGAGAAAAACACTTGCTGGCAACAAACGCCGTACGGCAGCCTCAATCTCAATGGTGCGACTGACGTGTTGTACACCAACTGGGATGGTAACTGGAAATACTATGCAGATCGCCCAGGTGGCTATTCGTTCGAGTGTGAGTTAGTCGGCTTTCAAACGGCGTACTCGGCTTTGGTGCCCGGAGACTACGAAAAATGCGTGAGCAATTTTTATGGCTCACACGCCAGCTGGCCGCAAGTACGAGTGGTGGATAAACTCGATCCGGTCGACCCTGGAACTGAGCCGGGCGGCAATGGTTGGGAGAGCAGTAAAGTTTACCTAGCGGGCGATCTTGTGACTTACCAAGGCGCGACCTATAAAGCGAAATGGTGGACTCAAGGTGATGATCCAAGCAAAGGTGGCCCGTGGGAGCTAGTGGCGGGAACACCATCGGAGCCTACGCCAACACCAACACCAACACCAGATCCGGTTCCCACGCCGGATCCGACGCCAGATCCAACCCCAACACCGGACCCAACTCCCGAACCTACCCCCATTCCAGACACGTTTGTGCAGTGGGAGCCGGGAGCAAGCCAAGTGGCCAATGGCGACAAAGTGACGTACAACGGAAAATGTTTTGTGGCCAAAAATGGCCCGGGCGTATGGGAAACGCCAACGCAGTCTAACTGGTTCTGGGATGAAATTTCCTGCCAGTAAAAGAAGTTAGCTAAAGAGGCTCTGCATGTGCGGGGCCTCTCTTTTTTACCGGCTTTATCTGGAAACTTAGTTTGCACTTTCGCCTTCTATCTTTTATTCAAGGCTCAATTAAAATCCGCGCGTAATTTTTATCAACATTTTTGAAAGGTAAGTGCCGATGTCTACTAAACTGGCTAACCCAGCGCCACTCGGTCTGATGGGTTTTGGTATGACCACCATCCTGCTGAACATCCATAACGCAGGTTTTTTCCCAATCGACTCTATGATTCTGGCAATGGGCATCTTTTACGGTGGTCTGAGCCAGGTGATCGTCGGCATCATGTGCTTTAAACGTGGCGACACGTTTGGTACGACTGCCTTCACCTCTTACGGTCTTTTCTGGCTAACTTTAGTCGGTTTGATCGTGATGCCCAAAATGGGTCTGCCTGCCAGCCCAGCACCATTCATGGGATGGTACTTGGCGCTATGGGGGATTTTCACTGGTTTCATGTTTATCGGTTCTCTGTGCTACCCAACGGCGAAGCAAGTGGTATTCGGCTCACTGACTATTCTGTTTGCGCTATTGGCTGCACGTGATTTCACCGGCAGCGAACTGATCGGCACCATCGCTGGTTTCGAAGGTATTTTCTGTGGCGCAAGTGCGGTTTACTTTGCGATGGCGCAAGTGCTGAACAACGAATACGGCCGCACTATTCTGCCAATCGGTGAGAAGAAAGCACCAGCAGTGAAAGCGCAAGAGCTTGCTGCGTAAGCTGAAAATTTTGGGAACAGTTAAAAGGGGTTAGCCAGTGGCTAACCCCTTTTTTAGTACCCCTTAGGGAATACTGCTTTTTATTATTGTGTGATGTTGTGTGTTGCACTTCCGTAGAAGTTAGAGTGAAGGCTGCTCCACAGCGCGGGTGGTTTTCTCATCCGCTTGTGGTGCTTGACCAGTTTTACGCTTGTACTTCTCTTCCCAGTAAGTCGCACCTGTAATGCCGAGTTTGACCGGGTTAAAGATAAACTCTGTCACGCCTTGCTTTTGTTGTTCTTCATAGTCTTGCAGCGCTTTGAGAGCGGGTTTAGACATGAAGAAGATGATCAGAATACCAACAATGTTGAGCCATGCCATTAGGCCTACACCGACGTCACCCATTGCCCAAGCTAAGTCTGCGGTTTTCACCGTGCCGTAGAACACCACAGAGATCAATACCACTTTCAGAACAAACATCAGGCCATCGACTTTAAAGGTGCGACGGATGTAAGCGATGTTGGTTTCAGCGATGTAGTAGTAAGCCAAAATAGTAGTAAAGGCAAAGAAGAACAGTGCAATGGCGATAAATGGTTTACCGACGCCAGGTAGCGCGCTTTCAATCGCCATCTGCGTATAGACAGGGCTGTTGGCAGCGATGTCTGCGGCAATGTTTTGTACCAAGAAACCTTCTGCACCGTGTACGTTGTACGCACCAGTAATCAGGATCATAAACGCGGTTGCCGAACACACTAGCAGTGTATCAATGTAGATAGAGAAAGATTGCACCAGACCTTGCTGCGCAGGGTGCTCAACACTGGCCGCAGCGGCTGCGTGAGGGCCCGTACCTTGGCCAGCTTCGTTCGAGTAAACACCACGTTTTACCCCCCAGCCAATGGCCGCACCAATTCCAGCCATTGGTGTGAACGCATCACCGACGATCATGGCAACAATACGTGGTACTTCACCTATGTTGAGTAGGATAATGACGAATGCTGTGATGACGTACGCCAAGGCCATGAAAGGCACCACCACCTGAGTAAAGCTGGCAATACGTTTTACCCCACCGAAGATAATGAAAGCGAGGATGACTGAGATAACCGTACCAGTGAAAATTTTCGCAAAACTGAAGGTACCGATAGCGGTGTCAATCATGTCACCTGAACCAAATGCCGCTTCAACCGCATTGCCGATGCTGTTGGACTGCACGCCCGGTAGCAGCACACCACAGGCAAAAATGGTCGAGATGGCGAAAACCCACGCATACCACTTCTGTCCCATGGCTTTTTCAATGTAGTAAGCTGGGCCACCGCGGAACTCGCCGTTGTCTTCTTCTTTGTAGATTTGTGCCAGAGTGGATTCGGCATACGCGGTTGCCGCGCCGAAAAACGCCACGACCCACATCCAGAAAACCGCACCCGGGCCACCGAAGCCGATAGCGGCAGCAACGCCGGCAATGTTACCTGTACCCACACGACCAGACAGTGAAACGGCGAGTGCTTGGAAAGAAGAGATACCTTTGGTGGAACTTTTGCCAGAAAGAAGCAAACGCCACATTTCAAAGAAATGACGAACTTGCACAAAGCGCGTCATGATGGAGTAGAACAGACCTGCGCCCAAGCACAGATAAATGAGTGCTGGGCTCCAAATTATTCCATTCAGAAAATCAACGAATGACTGCATGAGTATTTTCCCTGTTGTGTGTTTGTAGTGTTTGTTTTGAGTATTTTCTGCTCGGTATATTAATCTTTTTGTAACTCAAATGTTAACCAAAATATCTACAAACTGTCAGGTTCGTGATTGTGAACACAAAATGCTAACAAGATGTTAAAAGTTGGTCGGGTTTGCCGAAATTGATAAAAGGGAAGAGGTTTTAATAGATATTGCGGATAAATGCAGAATAATGCATTGCAGTGACCGTCAGAGCAGGCGGCTGAGTGTCACTGCAATTAGTCAGGATGTTAGAGTGATCTGCTGTTAACTGGCGTAACGGAAGTAATCTAAGCCAGAAATGGGCTTTTGCTGTGCGCCGCTAATCACTTGCGCTAGCAGGTGTCCAGAGCCGCACGCCATGGTCCAGCCAAGTGTTCCGTGTCCGGTATTGGTGTAAAGGTTGTCTATCGGTGTGCGGCCAATCAGTGGCGTACCATCGGGCGTCATTGGGCGAAATCCTGTCCAAAATTCGGCTTTAGTAAAATCACCGCAGTGTGGAAAAAGATCTTTTACCACCATCGCAATCGTTGCTTTGCGCTTCTCAGGAATAGCGGGATCAAATCCAGCCAACTCTGCCGTGCCCGCGACGCGGATTCTGTCGTCAAAACGCGTCAGCGCCACTTTATAGGTTTCGTCCATCACGGTGGATACAGGGGCTTGCTGCGCATCGCTGATTGGCACCGTCAGCGAGTAGCCTTTGACCGGATAAACCGGAATGTCGATGCCTACGGTTGCCAAAAGCGAGGTGGAGTAACTGCCCATGGCTACCACGTATACGTCGGCTTGCAAATCGCCTTGGTCAGTGGCGACGGCGACCACCTGATTGCCTTCGGTTTTCAGCGCTTGAATTTGCGTGTTGAACGAGAACGTCACCCCGTGGGCTTTCGCCAGTTCCGTCATTTGTTGGCAAAAGAGATAGCAATCGCCCGTTTCGTCATCGGGCAGGTATAAACCGCCAGTCAGCTTGTCACTCACTGCGGCAAGCCCGGGCTCTTGTTTGATACACTGCTCTACGCTCATACGTTGAAAGCGAGTGCCACTTTGTTCAAGCAGTGCAATGTCCTTTTCTATCGCTTTGAGCTGTTTTTGATTGCGAAAGACTTGCAGCGTGCCTTGCTGGCGGCCTTGATACTCAATGTGGTGTTCTTGACGCAGCGCACTCAGGCACTCTCGGCTGTGATTGGCGATGCCGAGCATACGTGCTTTGTTGATTTGGTAGCGGCTGAGCTGGCAGTTGCTTAGCATTTGCGTCGCCCACTTGAACAGTTGCGGATCGAGCGATGGCTTAATTTTTAGTGGCGCGTGCTCTTCCAGCAGCCAACGGATGGCTTTTTGCGGAATGCCCGGCGCGGCCCAAGGCGAGGAGTAGCCATAGGAAATTTGTCCGGCATTGGCAAAACTGGTCTCTTCCCCGCTGCGAGACTGCCTATCGACCACGGTCACTTGATAGCCTGCTTTTTGCAAATACCATGCACTCATTAAACCCACGACACCGCTGCCTAACACCACTGCTTTCATCGACGTTCTCCTCGTTAGAAACAGCGTGAGTTTCCATTGTTTACAAGCCAGTAACAATCGATATAAATTAATCGCAGCTTATAGAAAAACTAAATGCAGAATGACGACATTAATCAAAAGTAGCCACCTTGCCGCACTCTACACCTTTGTCGAAGTGGGAAAACACACCAGCCTGACAGCGGCTGCCAAGCAGTTATGCTTAACCACTGGGGCGGTTAGTCAGCAACTTCTCCAGTTGGAACAGCAACTTGGTTTTAGTTTATTTGAACGGCACTCGCGCGGTATTCGCTTCACCGACAAAGGTCGGCAACTGCATCAGTGTGCCGGTGTGCACTTAGGTGAAATCGAGGCGGAAGTGGGGCGTTTGCGTCAAGAGCAGGGGCGAGCGCAAGAAGTGCGCCTCAAGTTGACGCCGTCATTTGCTTTCAAATGGTTAGTGCCCAAGCTGGACAGTTTTCATCAGCAATATCCGGAAATTCAGATCCAAATTTTCGCCGAAGGGGCGCTGGTTAACAGTGACACCCGAGATTTTGATCTGGCGATCGATTACCGCCCTCATCCCTATCGTCACCCCAACGCCGAATTGCTGTTGGATGAGTCTTTGTTGCCGGTGATGAGTGGCAAATATTTGCACGCTCACCCTTGGCTGAGCAAGGCCAGTTACACCCAACAGGAGTGGGCCAGCGTGGTGCTGCTGCATGATGCCATGCCGTGGGAAAAAGCGGCCCGCGATTTTGAATGGCTCAGTTGGGTGGCCGATCGGCGTTTGGATCTACCGACCGATCGCGGCCATTTCTTTAACCGTACCGATATGGCGATGTCGGCGGCTGAGGCGGGCGTTGGCATTGCCATGGCACGCATGGCGCTGATTGACAACGAACTGGAGAGCGGGCGTTTGGTCTCTCCCTTTCAGCCGGTCAAAGCCAACGCGGGTTACTACTTGATCCGCAATAGCGAGAACGACAGCACGGCGGCGTTTATCGCGTGGCTCAAACGGCAAATTCACAATTGAGTTGAAACTCAATAGCAGGCATCTACACTTAGTCTGACAGCGAAAGTGTGTATCCGCGCTTCTCGCTTGGCACAACGAGGCAGCAAAATGAAGTCAGATAAAGGCCGATGCCGCTATCAAAATCCTGATGGCTGGTGCTGCGATCAACCCAGTGGCGAATCGGGCCTCTGTTATTGGCACGATCCCGAGATAGATAAAAGCAACGACGATGTAAAATCTCAGGTTGAGCAATGGGCAGCAGAAGGTAAACCTTTAGACGGATTTCAGTTGGCAAAAACAAACTTGGCGGATCTTAATCTGGTCAATCGTGGCAGCAAAGTGGGCTATCAGTGTCGTGAGGCCGATTTTTACCGTGCCGATCTCAGTAATGCGCACTTTTTTGGCTTGGATCTGCGCGGCTCGTCGCTGATGAAGTGCAAGCTGGTCAGCGCCAACTTGCATTGCGCGCGGCTAGAAGGGTGCAATCTACTCGGCGCGGATCTTTCGCGAGCACGGCTGGAAAACATCGATTGGGGCAGCGAGCTCAAGCAGGAGCGTCAAGCTCGGGAAGCCAAGCAAAAGGGCGATCTGCACAAAGCCGAATCGCTTTGGCAGGAAGTGGAAGAGGTGTGCCGTGGCATTCGTAAGCAGTGTGAAAAGCAGGGCTTATTTGAAACGGCTGGGATGTTTTTCAAAAAAGAGATGCGTTTTCGCCGCTATCAAATGCCGAAAATGAGCATGCAACGTGTTCTTTCCAAGCTGGTGGATATTTTTTGTGGTTACGGTGAAGATCCTTTGCGTGTGGTGCTGTTTTCTATCTTCCTCATTTTGGCTTGCGCCAGCGCTTATTTCTTTCTCGATACCACTTCTGCCAACCCGATTTACGCCGACATGACGGGCTGGAAGTTCTATCTGTTTGAGTTTTTGAACGCGGTCTATTTTAGTGTCGTGACCTTCACCACTCTCGGTTATGGCGATATTTCACCAGTTGGAATGGCGCGCTTTATCGCGGCCCTCGAAGCCTTCCTCGGCAGCTTCACCATGGCGCTGTTTGTGGTGGTATTTGTCAAAAAGATGACCCGATAACCGGCGTGCGGATGATCTTTTAGACATTACGGCGCTTTTTGAGTAAGGCGTAGAGCATGAAAGCAAACAGCACCGCGGTGGCAAACCAGACGATGAGGCGATGGCCTGCATAGAACTGGCTTATTTGCGTTAAATGCTCAAAGGCATAATGGGTGATAAGGCCAAACACAGTCACCCAAATGGTGGTGGCGAGTAAGTTGCCCAGTAAGAACTCCTTGAGTGGCATTTTTGCGACGCCACACGCTAACGGCATAAACTGCTTCATCCCTTCGATAAAACGACTAACTACCAAACAGGCCGGACCGTATTTTTGAATGGCATTTTGCAGTTTGCGAAACTTGTTGCCTGAGATGTAGCCTTTCTTATCCAACCACTCTTCAAAATAGTAGCCAAGCAGGTAGCCCAGAGTATTACCAGTAAAGCAGCTGAGCCAAGAAACCAACATCACCGCCGGAAAGCTCATCACTTGCTGCGCAGAGAGGATCGAGGCAGCAATCATCAAGGATTGTCCGGGCATCGGCACGCCAATGCCTTCAAGAAAAATACTGACGATCAAGGCAAGATAGCCGTACTGTTCCAGAAGGGGTTGCATGACAAGAAGCAGTTGATTGAGCTGTTGCAAGTTGGATATCCGCTTGGAGAAACGCTGATCTTTAATAGCGCTGTTCGAGTAAAGAATCAACGCTTACGGCATCGGCAAGCTGGAAATTGACATAACCCTGATAGAAATGGTTCGCCAAGTTAGGTGTGACAAGTATTGAGATCATCGTAGGCCAAAAGCGTTGGGAACCCTATGGTTCAATTGCTTTTGGAACATGGCAAACCAAATGCTGAGTAAAAGTAACCCGACTTAGTGTCGGGTTGCTTTTATATAACTTTTCTTATGTAAAATCAGAGCTTTGATTGCGCTCGATTCAGTCGATCATGCACCGCTGACCAGCTTTCGTCCATCGGTGGTCTTTCTACCCAAATTTCCTCGCAGCCCCACTTGTCTGCCTCATCAAGTGTGCGGTAGAGCGCGTGAGCGTAGTCTGCTACCGATCCCGGCATTTGTTTCGCTTTGATATTGGCGTGATTCTCAAATGGCGAATAGTGCAAATAGGCGATCTTGTCATTGGCTAAGTGAATCAGTTCGCTCGCATCAACCAAACGTACCCGCGTATTTGGCTGGTAGTGGCTGGTTACGTTACCAGGTACGGCAACCGTGTGGTTCACTGGTGAACTCACCTCTTCGCCTAACGTGGCCGATAGCTGCGCGGCGGAGATTGGCCCGGCTCGCAAAATGCGAAATGGCTTTTCGGTCAGATCGACAATCGTAGATTCAAGGCCGTGAGCACAGTCACCGCCATCGAGGACAGCGGCAATTTTGCCGCCCAGCGAGTTGATGACGTGCTGCGCAGAGGTTGGGCTGAGCTTTTTATAAGGGTTGGCCGAAGGCGCTGCGACGGCCATTCCCGACGATTGCAGCAAGGTGGCAAACACCTGATGGGCAGGCATTCGGATACCAATGGTTTCTAAGCCTCCCGTCACCACTGGAGTCACGTGAGCGGCTTTTTTCAGCAGCAGAGTTAGTGGACCGGGCCAGTAAGCTTGTGCGAGTACATAAGCTTCTTCAGGGATCTCGACAGCCCAATCCGTCAATTGTTCAACTTGGCCAATATGCACGATCAACGGGTGATCAGCCGGTCTTCCTTTCGCGGCAAAAATCTTCTTAACGGCTTCTGGGTTGGTGGCATCCGCCGCCAGACCATAAACCGTTTCAGTCGGGATTGCGACCAGCTCACCTTGAGCAAGCAGCTCTTTAGCCTGGTCGATCTCTTTTTGCTCAGCGGCAGAAAGATAAAGCGTGTTCAATGTGACTTCCTCTGGGGCGGCCTAATACGAAGGCCCGATAACAATCTTACCCAACACCATGGCGTTTGCCAGAAGGCGCGGTTTAAAACAAAGGCGACATTATACTCAACTGCTAACAAGATGCGAGAGCAATGCCAATGCATCGGTGACCGAAAATAACTGGCATCAAATATGCTTGAAAATTAGACAAAGGACTCAGTCTGTTCCATCGACTAAGCGGCGAAAATCTGGCAACACTATTTCGTCGTTGAGCAAATTAAAAAGGAGATGACAATGGAATCTCTCTACAAAATTGAATCATACAGTGAAGAAGCGGTGAGCATGATTGCTCGCTTTATCCACCGCAAAGGCGGCGTCTGCTACGTTGCTGGTTTTGCGGTGATCACCAATCATCCTTTCAAAGAGCGTGAAGCGGCCACTTTATTGCCGCTGGTGGCGCGAGTAACCGACAATTTAACCGAATGGGATAAAGCGTTTATCACCCATCAGGGACATTAAAAAGCCTTGGCGAGCAAACCGTGTGCTCGCCAACGGCACGTATTCCTGTCGGTACTTACTGTGCTAGCAAAATCTTTTTCAGCAGTTCCGCCAGTTGTGCTTGCTCTTGTTTGTCCAACACACTCAGCATCTGATCCATATTGGCCACGTGTGCTTGTAACGCTTTGTCGATGACGTCAACACCTTGTTCGGTGAGTGACACGCTGCAACTGCGCCTGTCATGCGCACTGGCGACACGCTGCACCAACCCACGTTGCACCAGATGTTCAATCCGTGTACTGACCGCACCGGAAGAGAGCATCAGCGTCTGATACAACTCGGTTGGGGTGATGTCACGGTTGCTGCGACGCATGGTCGCGAGCATATCAAACTCAATGCTACTCAGCTCATGGGCCTGAAAAACCGCTTCTAACTGTTTCTTCCACAGTTCACTAGTGCGTCTCAGCCTTCCGACCACCCCCATGCTGGAACAATCCATATCGGGTTTCACTTCACGCCACTGCGACAAAATCGTGTCGACTTGATCGTTTGCCATGCTTTTCTCTCAACTTAATATCTTTCCAAAAAGATACTTGATCAAAAGTGAATTCTCCATTATTTTTTAAAAAGTATCTTTTGTGTAAGATACTTTCTTATAGCACAAGTCAGGTGAGCCATGAATAAAGTGAATTCGGTAAAAACCATTGTCCTCACTGCTGTTGCGCCATTGGTGTGGGGCAGTACCTATATTGTGACCACGCAAGCCTTACCGCCAGAAAGTCCGTTGATTGCCTCGACCATTCGCGCGCTGCCTGCGGGCATTCTGCTGGTGCTTCTGAGCCGAACTTGGCTGCAAGGCATCTGGTGGGGGCGTCTTGCGACCTTAGGCCTACTGAACATTGGGCTGTTTTTCTATTGCCTCTTTTTTGCGGCGACCTATTTGCCCGGTGGTATGGCGTCTTTGGTGATGTCTTTTCAGCCGATGCTGGTCATGTTCTTGAGTTGGTTCTGGTTGAATGCGCGTGTGACATCAAGGCAGTGGCTGGCGAGTGGCGTAGGGGTGATCGGCATTGCGCTTTTGGTCCTCAATAGTTCGGTCGCTCTGAATCTACAAGGGTTAGTGATTGCCGCTTTGGGGACGTTGAGTATGGCATCAGGTGTGGTGTTGACCAAAAAGTGGGGCCGGCCAAGTGGTATGTCACTGCTGGGTTTTACGGGTTGGCAACTGCTGTTTGGCGGCGTGGCTTTATTGCCAGTATCGCTGTGGCTAGAGGGCATTCCTTCCCAACTGACCCCCACTAACTATCTAGGTTACGGCTACTTGAGTTTGATTGGCGCAGTGCTTGGCTACTTTCTCTGGTTTCGAGGCATCGAAAAATTGCCACCGGTTACTGTTTCGTTTCTCGGCTTTCTCAGTAGTGTCTCGGCCTGTTTTCTTGGCTATCTGTTGCTCAATCAAGCGCTGACTTGGCCGCAATTACTCGGCGCGTGCGCTATTTTACTCGCTATTTTATTGGCTGTGCCTCGCTCTGAGCTGCGAGCCAATCAAACTACTTTACCGTTAAAAGGAATCTAATATGAACATCACTATCGTTTCTGGTAGCCAACGTGCCAACTCGCAAAGCGCCAAAGTGGCTTACTATCTACAAACCCTATCGCAGAAGCATTTCACTCAGGTGAACGTGCTTGATTTGCATCAGCTCAACTTGCCGTTTTGGAATGAAGGGGTTTGGCAGGGCAGTGAAGAGTGGCAAGTGTGGTCGCCCATCGCGCAAATGCTCAAGCAGTCAGATGCCTTTATTTTTATTACACCGGAGTGGCACGGCATGGCAACGCCCGCCTTGAAGAACTTTCTGATGCTAGCCACCGATGATGAACTGGCCCACAAGCCCGCATTGCTGGTCAGTGTGTCTGCCAGTGTCAACGGCGTGTACCCTATCAGCGAACTGCGTATGACGGGCAATAAGAACAATCATGTCTGTTTCTTACCGGATCACCTTATTTTCCGCCAATGCGACACCTTGTTTACTCAAGAGCACAGATGTGCAGACGAGCAACTTCATGCCCGCAGCGAGTACACCATCTCGTTGCTGGCGGCTTATGCCAATGCGCTCGGGCCAGTGCATCGAGAAGTGGCCCCCGATTTTCGGACATGACTTTAAGTGGTCGATCTGTTTTGATAGTACCCAACAATACAGGGACAGATTATGACTAGAAAACGTAGAAACCACTCTCCTGAGTTTAAAGCTAAGGTGGCACTCGATGCCGCTAAAGGCGATAAAACCGTCGCTGAGTTAGCTCAGAAATACAACCTGCACGCTAACCAAATCTCGACATGGAAAAAGGAGCTGCTTGAAAACGCAGCCATGATTTTTGCCACCGAAAATCACACAGGAAAAGAGAATTCCGAAGAAGTGGACAAACTTCACGCCAAGATCGGTCAATTGACCATGGAAAATGATTTTTTGGCCAAAGTGCTCGGTCGTTAGACCGAGCCCAGAGAAAGAGTTCGCTGGTTAAATCCACCCCATTGCCGAAAAAGCGCCAGTGTGAGCTGCTCAATATTGCTCGCTCT
>NZ_JZAM01000207.1:0-3120 GCF_000960595.1 Vibrio sp. S234-5 | reverse complement strand
AAAACGCGAAGCTCTATTAGCGGCAGACTCAACACTGCGGCTGAATGAGCAGGCTTGTAACTGCCAGCAGATTAGAATGGATGAGTATTTCATAACTCAAAACAAATTCATAACTGCCTGATCTGTTAATGCAAAGCCAATCAACATTACGGCCAACTAACGCCCGGTTAAGGGGCAGACAACGCCACTACCAAGCTTCCGCATACCACCGTAACCACAAAAACCAACGCATAGTAAAAATACCGCGCGTTGGCTGTCCCTCTTTAACCGTTTGTTAGGTACGTTTCTGAAAATCATCAAGAACTGCTAGAAATGGACAAACAAAGCGGATATCGATTCTACTCAAGAGCCCATAAAGCAGGTCGTTTAATTCACTATCATCTAGATAATACCGTTTGAACAAAAAAGCATCATATATTTTATCTTGGAAGTTATCAGGCAGCGAAGCATTTTTTAAAATGTAACCAGTTTTCTCATAGTGGTCGAAATGCTTACCTTTAGAATGTTCCTCAGCTTCACAAATGATTTTTTCTAGCTCGCCATTTTCATTTCCTAATTGAAGAAGAAGTTGCTTGATGTCTAGGTTTTTTAATGTAGGATGCAAGTGATTAAAAAACATATTTTGCCAATGCATCCTAACAATAGCCTTATATATATCGTCATCAAGATCACTATATAAGACATGAAATCCAGTACCAAGATTCTCCATCCTAACAATATATCCATTGAACTCTTCTAGCGAAAACTCATCATTCCTCTTGAAATTGTCAGAAGAATCAGCCATATCTTTTATCAAGAGACTCGCTTCCATTGAGATTTTTTCTTGCCGTTCTTTCTTACTATTTTTCCTATATTGATGAACAGCTAATATAAATGCACCTGCGGTTGCCAGTTGTGCTATTGAATTAATTATCTCAGTAAGTTTTGCAGAACTACCTACAATTTGAGAAAAAGAAATGAAAAAATGTAAAAAACACACAAAAACAACTATCGACCCCACCCCAACCGTTAATATTGCCGATATATAGTTTATCTTTTTATTAGCTGATTTTTCATAAATCATTTGTTTCATTTCATCCTATATAAACAAGTACCTAACGCTGCGTTAAGGGGTGAGTGCCGAATAAACCAACTTTCCGCAGACCACTTTCACCACCAAAATCACCGCATACCAAAAATGCCACGCGGCACGAATCCCTCTTAAGCAGTTTGTTAGCTTAAATTTCAGCACCTTAGATTGACCAAACCTGAGATTAACCTGATTTGGGAAACCAGCAAACTGCCTGAGTTTTGAAACCCGAATTGGTTCAAATTTTGTGGCCTTTCATGCGATTTGAAAACCCGAAAATTTTGATAAATCATTTTCGAAAAACTCAAAGCGAAAGCAAAACTGCCAAAGCGACTTTGAGCCAAGCTTGCTAACCTCGCGCAATCCCAAAGCTCAATTGAGGCAACTACTCAAAACTTGCGCTGGAAAACAATGCTGATTTGCCGAGAAACCTGAACAAATTGCCAGAGGAAGAAATGAAAAACCACAACCAATTGATTTTATTTGTTTTAAGCTAACGCCCAATTAAGGTGTGAAGCACGCGACCACGACACTTAATTTGACCACCGTAAACACTAAACTCAATCCAAACCAAAAATGCCAGGCGTGCTGAATCACTCTTAAATTGTTTGTTAGTTGCGTTTAAGTCAGGGTAAAAACCCTCATTTTAGCGAAAAGCGATAAGCTGACTAAGTGCTCTTTTCTGCATTCTGGGGCGTAGTAAATATTTACTAATTCATTATGGCAAAAGTCTATAAGAGCTCGATTTATAGGCGGCTCTTCAACTTCAATTGATACGCGCTCTTGATTAAACTCTTTTTCCTCACTTTCAAGGATATATTGCCGACCTAACAATGAAAGTTCGAAGTGCAAATACTTTTGACGTAATGTTGAATGAAGAATAGCTTTAGCTTTTGTGTCAACAACTAGCTCAATAATTTGAAGTAATGCCGCGATACAAACTAACCATTTAGCCAATTCAGGCGGAACTCCCTCACTTTGATAAACAGCTGTAAAAGCAGCGGTGCTCATTAGCAGTGTGAAAGCCGTTATAAATTTTCCCATACGACTATAAGCCGCATGTAGATGCATGTGATAACGGATACCTAGACGAGCATTCCACAACAAGCCCCAATGCCTATCTAGATCCTCACTTGAAGTATTATTCTCTGACATACTATTTATCTCTATGCCCTTTTATTGGTCTTGGCGGCGTACTTTGCGATTGTGTAATGTATTCATCTTTACCGTTTGAGCTTGTTGGACACTTGTGAACAGATTTTCCGCCGCTAGATTGATCTGGGGTGGCTCTCTGACGTTTATCGGGATTATCACGGCTAACTTTTTTCTTACTCATTGTATCCTCCTAAATAAATGTGCGGATATTGATGTTTGCATCTAGCAACTAACGCCGCGTTAAGGGGTGAGTGCCGTATAGATCAACTTCCCGCAGACCATTTTCACCACCAAAACTCACCGCATACCAAAAATGCCACGCGGCACGAATCCCTCTTTAACGCTTTGTTATGTTTAAGCTTCAAGGGCTTACGTTTTACCAAAACCAAGATTAACTCAGCGTTGACTCACAAACAAAAGCCAAAACCTAAAAAACTGAAATGACTCATAGATTTGAAAAACAGACTTCAAATTTCGACTGTTCAAGCCCAAAACCTAAGATCAAATTTCTGATTGAGCCAACCGCCCTACCTCGTGCTTACCCGAGAATTGACTGAGGCAACTCTCTGAATTTCCAGAGCCAAAGAACAAGTGTCCGGAAAACAGCGCCAAACGAAACCAACTTGCCGACAAGCACAAAATCAACAAGCCGAGGGAGCAAAGAAAAGATACAACCAACTGATTTGACGTGATTAAACATAACGCCCTGCTAAGGGGTGAGCAATGCACTACAAAAACTACCGCACACCGATTTAATCACAAAACCCAACGCATGCTGAAAATGCCACGCATTGCGAATCCCTCTTAAGCAGTTTGTTAGCTTAAATTTCAGCACCTTAGATTGACCAAACCTGAGATTAACCTGATTTGGGAAACCAGCAAACTGCCTGAGTTTT
>NZ_JZAM01000206.1:0-2101 GCF_000960595.1 Vibrio sp. S234-5 | reverse complement strand
TATCAAGCCAGACTGCTTTCACAGCGTCTACGAGTTTAGGGAAATCCGGTTTAGGATTTGACGCCTCATATAAAGCAACATCATCTGCAAACCTTGATAACCAAAATTCAGCCGTCAAACCACTTAGTAATTCAACCGATGGATCATCTGCCTCTAATCGCCACTGCGAGCCAAGTGTCACCAAACAAGATACCCTTTTCGGCTCTTGTATTGCTAACCGATAACCTACGATACCACCGTCACTGAAACCAAAAATTGAATATTTATCAATACCCAAATGGCTCAGAACATGCTGAACATCTTGTTGATATTGCATGTAATTAAGTGGACGATCACCTAAAAGAGACTTCCCGTGACCACGGAAATCTATACTTATCAATTGATAGTCAGCAGCTACATATTTATGAATTGAACTTAACTCATTCAATGAACCAAGACCGCCATGAAGCATCAATAAAGGCTTGCCATCATGATTACCTGAAAGCTCGTAATAAATCTCGGAGCCACTAACACTTACATATCCATTTTTATTTTTCATTTTATCGACCAACTACGTTTGTATTGATTTGACCTGAAAAAACTAACGCCCTGCTAAGGGGTGAGCAATGCACTACCAAGGCTAACGCACACCGCCTGAATCACAAAACCCACCGCATGCTAAAAATGCCACGCATTGCGAATCCCGCTTAAGCAGTTTGTTAGCTTAAATTTCAGCACCTTAAGATTTACTAAACCTGAGATTAACCCGATTTAGGAAACCAGCAAACCACCTGCGTTTTAAAACCCGAAATTACTCAAACTTTGTGGCCGTTCATGCGCTTTGAAAACCAGTAAATTTTGATAACTCATTTTCGGAAAACTCAAAGCGAAAGCAAAACTTCCAAAGCGACTTTGCGGCAAACTGGCTAACCTCGCACAATCCCAAAACTCAATTGAGGCAACAGCTCAAAACTCGCGTTGTCAAACAATGCGGATTTGCCGAAAAACCTGAACGAATTGCCAAAGGAAGAAATGAAAAACCACAACCAATTGATTTTATTTGTTTTAAGCTAACGCCCGGTTAAGGGGCAGCCAACGCCATTACCAAGCTTCTGCATAACACCGTAACCACAAAAACCAACGCATGATAAAAATGCCGCGCGTTGGCTGTCCCTCTTGAACCGTTTGTTATGTTTAAGCTTCAATGACTTACGTTTTACCAAAACCAAGATTAACTCGGTTTTGACTGACAAACAAAAGCCAAGACCTGAAAAACTGAAACGACTCATAGATTTGAAAAACAGACTTTTAATTTCGGCAATTCAAGCCCAAAAACTTGTGGTTAAAATACTGATTGAGCCAGCCGCACAAACCTCGCGCTTACTCGAAAATTGATTGAGGCAATTCTCTGAATTTCCAGCGCCAAAGAATAGATGTCCAGAAAGCAGCGCCAGACGAAGCCAACTTGCCGACAAACACAAAACCAACAAGCCGAGGGAGCAAGAAAAGATGCAACCAACTGATTTTTGGTGATTAAACATAACGCCGCGTTAAGGGGTGAGTGCCGCATAAACCAACTTTCCGCAGACCACTTTCACCACCAAAACCAACCGCATACCAAAAATGCTACGCGGCACGAATCCCTCTTGAACGCTTTGTTATGCTTAAGCCTCAATGACTTACCTTTTGCCAAACTGAGATTAACTCAGCTTTAACTCACAAACAAAAACCAAAAACCAAAAAACTGAAATGACTGATAATTTTGAAAATCAGACTTTGAACTTTGGCAGATAAAACCGAAAAACCTAAGATCAAACTTCTGATTGAGCCAACCGCCCTAACCTCACGCTTGCCCGAAAATTGATTGAGGCAACGCTCTGAATTTCCAGCGCCAAAGAATAAGTGTCCAGAAAACAGCGCCCACTGAAGCAAACTTGCCGACAAACACAAAACTGAAAAGCCAAAGGAACAAAGAAGAACAATAACACACTGATTCACGGCTTGCGCATGAGTTAAATAATTGTTAAGTCCCAAATAACACGTGCTCTCGAAACTCTGTATTTAACGCACATTTTAATTGCCGCCTTTTCAAAGTGCCTTTCATTTCTACTAACTTTATCAA
>NZ_JZAM01000205.1:0-5793 GCF_000960595.1 Vibrio sp. S234-5 | reverse complement strand
AAAGTGATTTTCGGCTTTTGTTTGTGAGTTAAAGCTGAGTTAATCTCAGTTTGGTAAAACATAAGTCATTGAAGCTTAAGCATAACAAAGCGTTCAAGAGGGATTCATGCCGCGTGGCATTTTTGGTATGCAGTGAATTTTGGTGGTGAAAGTGGTTTGCAGAAAGTTGGTTTATGCGGCATTCACCCCTTAACGCGGCGTTATGCTTAATCTCACAAAATCAATCGGTTGTGGCCTTTTCTCTGTTCCTTCAGCCATTCGTTCTTGTTTGTCGGCAATGATTAAAAGCTGTCGCTGTTTTGAAATGAATTGATGCTGTGAGTTTCGAGCTGTTGCCTCATTTTAGTTTTGAGCCAGTTCGTGTTGAGTTTCTTTTTCTCAAGTCGCTTTGAGTGATTTGGCTCCTTGGCTTATCGGCCAAAAGCGTATCGGCAATTTACTATTGTTTTGCGCTGCCTAATGAAAAGGCAATTTCGTTGGCGCTGTTGGTTCAGCGTTGTTGCCTCATTTGAGTTTCATGCCAGTTTGCTGTGAGTCTGGTTGGTCGGGTTTTCGTTAAAAAGGCATTTTGTTCTATTGATCGTGGTGAATTTATCTCAGTTTTTGTTCAATTCATGGTTTCGATCAGGTTAACGAATTTTGGTGCTTGGGTTGGTTTGAAAGTGTGAGTTATTCTAATGGTTGCTCAAACCTAAGTGTTTGAAGTTTAAGCATAACAAACGGTTCAAGAGGGACAGCCAACGCGTGGCATTTTTATTATGCGTTGGTTTTTGTGGTTACGGTGTTATGCGGAAGCTTGGTAGTGGCGTTGTCTGCCCCTTAACCGGGCGTTAGGTTTAATTAAACAAAGTAACTCAATAGGAGCGATAAAATATAATGGATTATGAAAGGAAACTAAAAGCTGCTTCCGAAGAGCTAAATAGCAAGGGAGTGTGGAAATCTAACTATAATCCACCAAGTGCCAAGCTACTTCAAATGCTTGGCTTGCAACAACCCCCGCCATATTACCGTTCTTTTTGGGTTAACTTTACGAACTCGTTTATAGTCTACACACCAATTTTTGGGGTGTTAATGTGGTTCATTTTATGGAGCGCTGAAGGGCAATCTGTTACTTACGCAGTTATTTCGTCTTCAATTGCAGGTGTTGCTTATGGGGTAACAATGGCTTTGTATTTCTTCATCCAACGTAGACGATTGAATCTTAAAAAATGGGAAGACTTAGGTGGGGAGTAAAAACCTAACAAACGCTTCAAGACGGATTCGCAACGCGTAGCATTTTTACCATGCGTTGATTGTAGTGATTTAGGTGGTATGCGGAAACACCGTATTGCGTTGCTCACCGCTTAAGCGGGCGTTAGTGTGATTAAGAGGAAAAACATTTGAATATACCTCATGAAACGCAGTTTTTCGGTAATTTGGTGGATTTGGATTGTTATGTACAAGACTTATTATTGATACTTGAGAAAACAGAAAGTATTGAGCTTGGTAGCAATTCTGACGGTCTTACTTGTGACTGTTTTCCTGACGTTACCCGAAAAAGCCATATTGTTACTGTGCTAATTGTTCTCGAACGGGAATTCTCTGCATTTTGTAATCAGCTCAAGCTAGCAACCGATCAGCCACTAAAGTGGAATGATCTAAAAGGTAGTGCTATTGAAAGATTTATTAAGTATTGCTCGTCAGTTTGTGGTGTTACCGCACCAGAAAATCCGTCAAATCTCCAAGATGTTAAAGGGTTAATCGAACTACGAAATTGTATCGTTCACAATGACTCTTGCATTGAGGGGTTTTCTAAAGCCACTGCAATAAAACAATTAGCTTCCCGATACGACGGTATCGACATCAATGAAGGTTATATAACTCTTAGTCATGATGCTTGTATCAGGCTTACGGTTGTTGCTTTCAACTTTTTAGAAAGCTGGTATCACTCAGTATTAAATCATTTAACTCCATCACACTAACAAAGCGTTAAAGAGGGATTCGTGCCGCGTGGCATTTTTGGTATGCGGTGATTTTGGTGGTGAAAGTGGTATGCGGAAAGTTGGTTTAGGCGGCACTCACCCCTTAACGCGGCGTTATGTTTAATCACCAAAAATAAGTGGATTGTGGTTTTTCTTTGTTCCCTCGGCTGATTTGTTTTGTGTTTGTCGGCAAGTTGGCTTCAGCGGGCGCTGTTTTCCGGACACTCATTCTTTGGCGCTGGAAATTCAGAGAATTGCCTCAATCAATTTTCGAGTAAGCGCGAGGTTTGTGCGGCTGGCTCAATCAGTATTTTAACCACAAGTTTTTGGGCTTGAATTGCCAAAATTCGAAGTCTGTTTTTCAAATCTATGAATCGTTTCAGTTTTTTAGGTCTTGGCTTTTGTTTGTGAATCAAAGCTGAGTTAATCTTGGTTTTGGTAAAACGTAAGTCATTGAAGCTTAAACATAACAAACGGTTCAAGAGGGACAGCCAACGCGTGGCATTTTCACTATGCGTTGGTTTTTGTGGTTACGGTGTTATGCGGAAGCTTGGTAATGGCGTTGGCTGCCCCTTAACCGGGCGTTATGCTTAATCACCAAAAGTCAGTGGTTTATGATTGTTCTTTGTTCCCTTGGCTCTTTAGTTTGGTGTTTCTCGGCAAGTTGGCTTCAGTGGGCGCGGTTTTCTGGACAATTATTCTTTGGCGCTGGAAATTCAGCGAATTGCCTCAATCAATTTTCGGGCAAGCGCGAGGTTGAGGCGGTTGGCTCAATAAGCAATCTGATCTTAGGTTTGTTTAGAATTAGCGGTCAAAGTTCAAAGTCTGATTTTCAAAATCATGAGTCATTTCAGTTTTTTGGTTTTTGGGTTTTGTTTGTGAATCAAAGCTGAGTTAATCTTGGTTTTGGTAAAGCGTAAGTCATTGAAGCTTAAGCATAACAAACGGTTCAAGAGGGACAGCCAACGCGCTGCATTTTTACCATGCGTTAGTTTTTGTGGTTACGGTGTTATGCGGAAGCTTGGTAATGGCGTTGGCTGCCCCTTAACCGGGCGTTATGTTTCAAAGCTCAACAAATAGAAAGGATTCCTAAATGTCATATCAATTAATCGTGCTTGACGGTCCATCATGCGTGGGAAAAACACAGCTAGCGAAAGAATTACAGAAGCAATTATCTCACGAAGTTTGGTTGAGTTTTTCAATTGATACAATAGTTTATACTTTACCTCAAGTGATCCTAGATGGTTGTAATTATGAGAATAAGTGGGATGCTTTTGACCGTAATGCATTATTAGCTGGTACATTTTCGTGCGTACAGAGTTTAGTTAACTGCGGTAATAAGGTGATTTTTGATAATGTCGTCTCTACGGAACGTTGAGCGAGTGAACTGTTAGGCTACCTAAATGAGTTTCGTGTTTTTTATGTAGGTTTAACCGCAGACTGGGAGTGTCTAGAGCAACGAGTGAATGAACGTGAAGACCGTACATTGGCTGAAGTAAAACATGGATATGAAACTGCACCTAAGCATCTACCTTACGACATTCTAGTCGATACAACGCAATGTGATTCGGCGTCAGTTGCTAAAAAGGTTATCAAGGCAATGACACTAAAAGCTTAAAGAATCACCGCACATGGAAAATGAAACATAACAAATTGTTCAAGAGTGATTCGGCACGCGTGGCGTTTTCAGCATGCGTCAGGTTTTGTGGTTAAGGTGGTATGCGGAGGCTTCGGTATTACGTGCCTCAC
Source organism: Vibrio sp. S234-5 (assembly GCF_000960595.1). NCBI lineage: Bacteria > Pseudomonadati > Pseudomonadota > Gammaproteobacteria > Vibrionales > Vibrionaceae > Vibrio > Vibrio sp. S234-5. The sequence goes on along the minus strand of NZ_JZAM01000205.1, from coordinate 2,083 downwards.
ACCTTAACAAGGCGTTATACCCTTTTATATTCCACATCAGAGGGTTATCATCCTATCTGGTGTTATTTATATTGTGAGTCTGTAGTGAAGTTTTGGCCTATTTCAGTGGTTTTGATAAGCGTTTTTTCCTTTGATAGTTTAGCGAATGATGTTTTGGACACTACTCCCTTATACCCAGATGAAAAAGGGTGTGCGAGTATTGTTTGTAAAAATGTAATTGAACCTCAGAGTGTCGATAAAGCTGATGACTTTCCTGAAAGGGCTGGTAATGAAACCTTGTCTTTTATCGGTAGTTTTCTATTTGCTATAGGTGAATGGGGTTTAGCTGAGAATTTGCAGGAAGAAGAATTTAGCGGAACGGCTAAAAACTAGAGGTTTTAAAAACGAGTATAACAAACAATTTAAGAGGGATTCCCAACGCTTGGCATTTTTGCTTCTACTGCAATTTTAGTGGTTACAGTACAATGCGTTAGGTTAGGTGGCAGCGTTGCTCACCCCTTAATTGGGCGTTATGCTTAATCACCTAAAATCAGTGGTTTATGGTTTTTCTTTGTTCCCTAGGCTTTTCAGTTTTGTGTTTGTCGGCAAGCTGGCTTTTTTGAGCGCTGTTTTTCGGACACTTATTCTTTGGCGCTAGAAATTCAGAGAATTGCCTCATTCAATTCTTGGGCAAGCGCGAGGTTAGGGCGGTTGGCTCAATCAGAGATTTGATCTTAGGTTTTTTCGTTTTAGCTGCCAAATTTCAAAGTCTGATTTTCAAAATCATGAGTCATTTCAGTTTTTTGGTTTTTGGCTTTTGTTTGTGAATCAAAGTCGAGTTAATCTTGTTTTTAGTAAAACGTAAGCCATTGAAGCTTAAGCATAACAAGGCGTTTAAGCGGGATTCATGCCGCGTGGCATTTTTGGTTTGCAGTGAGTTTTGGTGGTGAAAGTGGTGTGCGGAAGGTTGGTTTATACGGCATTCACCCCTTAACGCAGCGTTATGCAACTCAGGTAAAATTAGGGGTTCAATCTTGTGGGATTTCTCCGGCCATTCGTTTTGTGTTGTCGGCAAATGAGTATTTTTACCCTAAAATTCGTGGTTTACTCAAGCCGTAAAACAGGCAAGGTTCTTTGTTTGCCTCAATGAGTTTTGGTGCTTGTTTGTTGTGAATTTAGCGGGCGCAAAGTGTGGAAAGGGCAAGTTAATCGAGCATTTCGCATTTTCTGAAAGTCTTGCTTGTTGAGTTTTCCTGGTTCAAAAGCTTGGTTTGTTGTTGAAGGGTGGACTTTGTTTTGGCGGCTAATTTATCACGGCTCCTACTTGGGTTGTTTCTTGAATCACTCAACCATTGCAATCGTGGCTTTTGATCGAGTAAAGTCAGTTTATCTTATTGAATTTGCATAACAAACGGCTCAAGAGGGATTGCCAACGCTTGGCGACTTTAGTTCAAAATTGAAGTTTAGTGTTTACAGTGTGTTTTTTAAGTTCGGCAGTGCGTTGTCAACCCCTTAGCCGAGCGTTATATTTTTTTAAGTTCAGCAATCAAAAGGATTCATGATGAACGTGGATAAAGCGAAAAAACGCATATTGAAACGAGTACAAAGAGGTTTCAAAGGTTATCCGCAAATATCATTAGAGTATTTCGGTAAAACGACGGATTTAGCGACTGAAGTCGTTATCACCTTTTTACCTGAGGAGAATGCCGAGCCTCAAATACAACGCTTTACAAGTGACAAAGATGCCCGCGAAGACGAAGCGATTCAATCTGTATTGTTAAAAATCATTGAGCGTGCGGAAGCTGCTACAGTTTTGGAAAAGCAAGAAATATCAGTTTGTTAATGGTTTATCGGCAATCCTAAACAGTCGGTCACGTTAGTGTAGATAATGAAAATATAACAAACGGCTCAAGAGGGATTGCCAACGCGTGGCGACTTTAGTGCAAAATTGAAATTCAGGGTTTACAGTGTGTTTTTGGTTCATCCGGAAAATCGATACCTGAATGGCTTTTCTGATACCATATCGCCAAAAATAGCCAGTTAATGTCAACTTCACTTCTTTACCATCGCTTTGGAATACGCGGCCCTTTCCATTATTGCTCTA
>NZ_JZAM01000204.1:0-1922 GCF_000960595.1 Vibrio sp. S234-5 | reverse complement strand
CTTGCCCGAAAATTGATTGAGGCAATTCGCTGAATTTCCAGCGCCAAAGAATAATTGTCCAGAAAACCGCGCCCACTGAAGCCAACTTGCCGAGAAACACCAAACTAAAGAGCCAAGGGAACAAAGAACAATCATAAACCACTGACTTTTGGTGATTAAGCATAACGCCGCATTAAGGGGCGAACAACGCACAAAAGCACTTAATGCATAGCACATTCATCACAAAAACAAACGCACGGCAAAAATGCCACGCGTTGTGAGTCCCTCTTAAATGCTTTGTTAGCCGTTTATCTCACACTTGAATGATGAGACACGCTCTCTAACCTTTCTGCCAGCCAAATTTTAATGATTGATTGACGTGTTACACCAATACGACTCGCTTCTCTGTCCAAGGACTCAAGCATCCAGGCTGGAAAATCTACATTGACTCGTTTTTGCTTATGCATCGGTCTTTTTGCTTGCGATAGATCCAAGTCCATTACGATATCATCGTCGTCACTTTCAAACTTGGCATCAAATTCATGCGCTTTCATAAAGGCTTACCTCCGCTTTCCGTGAACGCCGAACCGAGATAATCCTGATATTCGTGCCTCGGTAGGTAATTACTCCTGACCAATGCTTACCGTTTAGTAAGCCGACAACCAAATATCTGGGCTCATCACTCGTGTTAGCAGGGATCTCGATAAGATCTGAATCATTCCACAACCCTTGAGCTGTATGAAAATCAATACCGTGCTTTTCGAGATTACTTCTGCTTTTGTTTTCATCAAATTCAAATTTAATCATGAGTAAAAACTACACCCTTTTTACTCATTAGGCAAACTTTGTTTATTGATGACGGCTAACGCCGCATTAAGGGGTGAACAACGCTACCACCCCACCTAAAGCATTGTGCCGTAAACACTTAAGTCGATTCAAACCAAAATTGCCAAGCGTTGTGAATCCCTCTTAAATGCTTTGTTAGCACTAAAATTCTTCGATTGTGCTGCGTTCTTCGACTTCTAGAATATCGAACTCTACTTCGCCATCATCCTCAAGGGTGAAAGTAACTGAAGATTCTTCTTCTCCCTCAAGATCCATGTCAGCACAACCATTGTAAACTGACCACTGATACTGGTAATCAAGCTGGTATTCATTACCACCGAGAAAAGTAACATCGAAGATATCAATTCCAGTGTGGTTTTCTGCACGAGAGTTAATATGTGACAAATCAGGTACAAGAGATGAGCCAAAAGATTCTTCATGCTCTATGAGGAAAGCTTTCAATTCTTGGCAAAGATGAGTGCCATGCTCAATTTCGCCAGACTTACTTTGGAAAATCATGTTTATACCTCGAAACTTAATATTTATGGTTAGTGCTAACGCCATGCTAAGGGGTGAGCAATGCACTGCAAAAGCGACCGCACACCAACTTAATCACAGAACTCACCGCATGCTAAAAATGCCACGCATTGCGAATCCCACTTAAGCAGTTTGTTAGCTTAAATTTCAGCACCTTAGATTTACCAAACCCGAGACTAACCCAGTTTGGAAAAACGACAAACCACCTGAGTTTTAAAACCCGAAATGACTCAAACTTTGTGGCCGTTCATTTGCTTTAAAAACCAGTAAATTTTGAAAACACGTTTTCGGGTTCATCCGGAAAATCGATACCTGAATGGCTTTTCTGATACCATATCGCCAAAAATAGCCAGTTAATGTCAACTTCACTTCTTTACCATCGCTTTGGAATACGCGGCCCTTTCCATTATTGCTCTACAGAGTTTGATGGTGACGCGACCATCTTTCACGTAGCACACAATCCTCATATTAAATGTCCATCATGTCGTAGTCGTGATGTCATAAAAAAAAGGAGGTAAGGTTCGCCGTTTCATCGCTACGCCAATCGGCACTAGCCCCTGTTACATCCAGATAGCAAACCA
>NZ_JZAM01000203.1:0-95105 GCF_000960595.1 Vibrio sp. S234-5 | reverse complement strand
CACGCAACAGGTAGGGATACACCTTGTGTGCTTTGTTCGCCAGCGTCGTTTTGGGCTTGGGGTAAATCGCCCCAATCCCCATATCGCGCATGAGTCGAACAACACGCTTACGATTAACGCTATGACCCTTCTTAGCCAGCTCAGTTCGAATGCGCCGACTGCCCATAAACGGATACTGAAGATGAATTTCGTCAATCATACGGCGCAACGCAATCTCCTCAGCAGAGAGTCCTATGGGTTGATAGTAAGCGGTAGAGCGAGCAATATTGAGCAGCTCACACTGGCGCTTTATCGGCAATGGGGTGGATTTAACCAGCGAACTCTTTCGCTGGGCTCGGTCTAACGACCGAGCACTTTGGCCAAAAAATCATGGCTGCGTTTTCAAGCAGCTCCTTTTTCCATGTCGAGATTTGGTTAGCGTGCAGGTTGTATTTCTGAGCTAACTCAGCGACGGTTTTATCGCCTTTAGCGGCATCGAGTGCCACCTTAGCTTTAAACTCAGGAGAGTGGTTTCTACGTTTTCTAGTCATAATCTGTCCCTGTATTGTTGGGTACTATCAAAACAGATCGACCACTTAAAGTCATGTCCGAAAATCGGGGGCCACTTCTCTGTTCGTCACAACCAAGTTTTGCCGTTTGCTTCCTTCAGGTTTCACCTCACGGTGAACACCCTTGCATAGGCTAACGGTTCTCGCTCGACTGAGCCCGTAGAGGACTTTCACCTCCTAGATCAACGCCATGCTCGGCGCACAATAAAAAAGGCGGATATGATATCCGCCTTGTTCTATTTTACCTATTCCACTTATTTCCGACCTAACTGTGTGTAAGGATACACCGGATATGGAGCGACTAACGCAGCACCTGTGTATATTGCCGCTGGCAACATTCCAACAAAACTATAAGTTTGAAACGCGAAATTGTAACTGTGCGTTCCTTGCAACCACTGACCACTCCATGAATCATAACCTTGGAATCCAAATAACTTAGATATATCCGAGTTAAAATAGTCATGAACCTTTGACACTTTATTAATAAAACGGCCAATTAAACCATTTTCGCTATAGAGATGCCGCCCTGATGCTTCTGGAGCCATACCTCCATTGACAAACATCCGAGTATACTCGTTACCTCCATTGGGAGATGTCCCAGGTATTTGTTTATGGCCACGAGTACCATCCGTTAATAAATCACCATCTTTATTGTATTTGCAGATTGAATGACTTCCTCGGCAAGAGCGAAGCTTATAGCTGTCAGTAGCATTCTTCATATACTCAAAGCCTAAAATGATCGCTTGAGATAATGCCGCAAACTTAGCGCCATCACTGCACGAGCCACCAACAATTTTCCCAGTTGCGCACCCTCCGGTCGCGGCCACGGCCACTTTACGTGTCGCATCTAGCCAACCTTTCGTTGGGCTCAAGCCATTATATGCACCAATAGCACCAGTAATTGCTCCTACCGCAGCCCCTCTCAATGCGCCGTCCCAACTGTCCGTCAATATTCCCCCCGCAAATGCACCACCAGATGCCCCCGCCAGCGCACCAGCCGTAATTCCGTTCGCCATCGTTCCTGAGACTAAATAGCTACCGCCATATTTAGCAAGCATACCGGCATAGGCTCCTCCGGTATAAACCGTGACAACAACACTTGCAACAATCGCAACGATCTTCCGATGTTTGTCGACAAAGTCTTTAAGATCGTTCCATTGTCTTCGGAACTCTCTGCCTATTCGCTTAAAGAAATGCCCCGAAGGATCGTTGTACTTCAGCGGATTATTCAGTACATAGCTGTACCTATTGAAAGATTGGCTGTTATCCGGCGATTGGATGAAGATATCAGCGCTAATGAATCGAGCAATTGAGGCATCATACAGGCGACCATTCATATGAATCAGGCCGACTTCATCAATACTCTCATGACCAGTGTAGGTTCGATTAAACATGACAGCTTGCAAAAGAACATTTTGCGGTTGGGCCCATTCAAATGGTCGAACTTTACCCCAAGGATCATATAGCTTACGGTCCACCACATTGCCCCACATATCTGTCACCATATCAACAGACTTCAATGCGTCAGCATGACTGTAGCGAATTTGACGATCGACAGAAGCAAAATTTCCCGAGCCATCAGTTTTAACGGTATTAATATTTACAGCAACCAAGCCATCACCAGCGTAAATAAATTGCTTGTGTTGAATGTCCCCTGAACTTAACTCTGTTCTTTCATATACCTTGCCAAAATACCAAGTAGTATCACCAGTATTTGTCTGTTTTTGATAACGAGTATTGGATTCATCGTAGTTGAAGCGCACCCAAGCATTACCCTTCACAATTTCAGTAGGTTTATTCCACACGTTCCATCGAATATCGCGATTACTGTCTGACAGCATATTTCCGTTAGCATCATAGGAATAAGTCAACTCACCAACTTGCGTAACAGCATGTTTATGCTTGGGATCTGCGTACACATAGTGTCCAACGTCGGATTTGTATCGGATATTGCCGTTGGCTGCGTATGCCATCGAGTACGTTTTATTAAACAATGGGTTATCAGCGTGAGCTTGGTTTACCCCTTCCAGATAATAGTCTGTCAAGCGGTCTTGCTTATCGTAATAGTAGGTTTCCTTGATGTCGTTGACTAAGTCATGGCGACTTTTCACATTGTCCATCCGGTCGTAACTATAATGAATACCGCGTACGAGTTTCGTGCCTTGCTTAGTATAGATATTCAGTAGCTGTCCGTTTCCTTCGTGATAGTCGTAACTGTTTACCAAACCATTGCCGAATATTTCGGATGTGATACGCCCCTCAGCATCCAACGCATTCAGTTTCCAATAGGTCACTTTACCTGCATCTGGATTTTGTTCTTTCAACTCGCTAAGCCAATTGGATTCGCTTTGAGATTGGCTCGCCAAGGCTTGATATTTCTGAGAGACCAGTTTGACCTGTTTCACCAACTTCACTAGTTGCTCTGCCGCAGCTAGGTAGCTTTGCATTCGCTGAGTTGTTAGCTGTTCAACATACTCCAGTCGATCAATTTCTCCCGCAAGATCGGTAAGTTCGGTAAACATCGCTCTCATGCGTTGATCGTAAAGTGGATCGTCTCTGTCCAGATTAAATGTGGCTAAACTCATACCACCGTCACGAGAGTAATTGCCATAATACGCAATCTGTCCCTCATCCTGCAGCAGATTTTTCACCATCTCCCACTCTTCCAAACTGACTTGTCTCAGCAAATTCCCTTCTATTTTCAGATGGAATTTAGGCTGCTGAATGATGGGAATAAGTACATTAGCTGGAATCAGCACCGTGCGAGAAGAGACTTCAAAATAGCGTTCTCCATATTCATCTACATATACCGTCAGTGGTCGGCCATGCAATTCGGAATACATTCTCTGAGAAAATTGTTCGTTCTCAGCTCGACCATCAAACGAAATAACATTGGCTTGCAAAGCTTCATACTCTTTCCGTCTTTGGGCGTAGAAATATTGTTGTTCCTGCAAGTCCCTAATGTTTGAAACATACTCCTTCGCTTTAGCCAGTGCTTCAGTGATCAAAGGTTGAATCACCTGCTTAAACTCTTGCTCAGTAAAGTTAACTTGCGCTTGAGAAATGTCCCCCCATACCTCGGTGTTTATCCCCGTGGCACCATCTCTTTCATAATGGAGTACAAACTGGTCAGGTCGAGATTCACGAATCAGTTGCCCAATCGTGTTGTATTCTAAGTCGCGAGTAAACGTATGATCTTCAGTGATCACTTCTTCACGGCTAAGTAACCCTTTGTCGTTATACACAAAATTCTTAATCGTTTCTCCAACGACTTCGGTCTGCAGTAACGCTCCAACCCATTGCCGAGAACCGACCTGATCGTATCTCCAGTAGATGGTTCTGCTCTTACTCTGCTCTTCTCCATTGGCTATTACGACATTCTCTTCGGTTTGAGCACTTTTTCGGCCCAACTTGTCATAGGAGAAATTGACTGTTTGTCCTTTTGCATCCGTTTGTTGTATCAACTGCCCAAAACCGTCATACACATATGTCCAAATTCCAAGATCTGGATCGTCTATAAACGTTTTCTTCCCTTGCAAGTTGTATTTGGTGGAAACCATTTCCCCCTCAGAAGCAATCGCATTTTTGAGTAAACCGTTCGCATAGTATTCGTAGCGAATGCTCCCACCTTGAGGTTCGGTTTTCTGGATCTCCCATCCCAGTACATTCGTATAGGTAGTATTAACCCGACCGTTGGCATCCGTTTTTGCCACAGAGAAAGGGGCATATTGATACGTTACCCAGTTTTCTTCTTTACCCGCAGGACCAGGTTCTCGAACGGAAACGATACGCCCTAAATCGTCGTATGCGGTAGTAATGTACTGTGGAATGTCCCCTTGGTAGTAGGGTTTGGTAACCGAAATTAAGTTCCCTTTGGCGTCATAGGAAGAGTCAACTAGCACCCATTTACCATCAACAGAAAGTGTCGCTTTTCGCACTTCTCGTTCAAGAAAATCGTACAAACTGATTTTCTTACCAGCACCTATGGATTCATTGACAATACAGTAAACTGCGTTGGATAGAGAAAACTTACAATTGTCACTGTCCGCTGAATATCTGTGAATGGCACTTTGTAGCATACCATTTGAAGTACGAATGTGTGTTTCTCTACCAAAACCGTCTAACGTCGTTGTCGTTGTTAAACCATTAGCGCCGCTATTTGAGATAACTCCTTGATAAAGATCCATGGACTCTTCAACAATTTGGCCCAGAGGGTTAGTGATTTTAGTTTTGACCACATCGCCTTCATACGTAAACTGATATTCTGTTGAGCGTGTTTCATTAAAGCTTCCGTTGGTGGCAGTGATTGCCTCAAGTTCAACAATACCTTGGGCATTTCTCTGTTTTGCAGTTTTGACCGCAAAAGCTGTTCCGGGGTATTCAATTTGTTCAACTAGCAATCCAGTTTGAGGGTCGTAGGCAAACGCAGCTTCTTTGCTACTTTGCGACCCATCGCTATGTACAAGCGTTGTTTTGGTATGCTCTAACAGACCGACAAGCCACCGACTCTCATTGTTAGAGTAACGGTTTTCTGTGATCTCACTGAAGACTTCTTCCCGACCAGTTATTGGGTTAACACCAGACGTTGTAGTAATTACTTTTCCAACATTGCCAAACTGATCAACATCCAACTGCTCTACTTTTACAACACTTTGCACATCCCCCGTATCGGTATAGCGCGTATCGACTCTTTGCTTCTGATAGGTCGCGTAACTAGAACGGTTTATTGGTGTCGAAATGTAATTGACGACCGTTGTATAGTCACTTTTCTTAACCGCCTTTACGATTTGGGTAGGAAGACGCTGCTGCAATAATTCCGCATTCATTTGATCCGATACCGTAGACATGGACCAAATTGGTGAAGCTATTTGAGGATCTGTAACCTCCTCTTCCACTAAGAAATACTGCGTTGATGGAACAATAATTGGTGTTAGTGGCGAACCACCGATCGGAACAAACTTATCTGCATCAGAAGCATATTTTTTCCCCTGATATTCAACGAGTTTGTAGTCTGAGGCAAGTAGCTCTACTTCACGTGCCACTTGGGTTTCTGAACGACGAATCTTGGTTGCGGTTAAGGTTTGTTGATGACTTGCATAATCCATTTGCGAAGAGCCAAGTAGTCTTAACTCTCTAAAGTTCCAAAATGAGCCTTCGAAGCACTCTTCGCAATCTGCAGACAAGTTCTGATGGTTACCTAAGTAATCGGTGTGTTTTCTAATCAAGCCCGTATAGGGAAACTCAGTATAAAAATGAGTTTCCGCGTTGCGTGTATTGATGCCATCGACAAAGTCTCGTTGACGGATCCAAGTAAAACCAGATTCAGTTGCCCCATCGAAGGAGTTGCGCACAGGACCAAACTGAAACAGATAGTTGTTTTTCCCTTTCCCGTTGTCTGTCTCTAAACGATAAGCCACCGGATAAGATGCCGGTAGGTTTCGTTTACCGGGTTCTGCGGACTGAAAAGATTCCACAATGGTGTGATCTTTATAAGGGCCAAACCAGACTCTCGATTTATGGCCCAGACCATTTGTGACGCTTTTGAGCAACAAAGTACCATGATTGTTTTGTGTTGCCGCTTGACACTCGATACGGTTAGATACTTTTTTGCAAAAATCAATCACACCGTCTTGGTTCAAGTCCATAAAGGAGTTAAATCCGCTTCCCCAAGCGTTCACCGAAAAATCGTAACTGCGTTTGTTGATGTTGGAACATTTAACGGTATTGCCTACGCCACGGCAGAAATCCACTACGCCATCTTGGTCTAAATCAACCCACCAACGTTTGTCTGCTGCGCCAAGCTCGGCAGTCCAATCAATACCTCCAACCAATACAATATCATCTTCCAATTGTTCGATTGTGCCCAGCGAACCTAGTGAACAGGTTAAATTTTTCTCTTGGCCGAAGTCATTTTTGGTTACTCGACAAAAATCACTCGCACCGTCGCCGTTAACATCCACCCACCAACGGCTATCAACTTTGGTTTCTGCAGACAGCGAATAAGTTTTGTTTTTCTCCAAGACATCGGAGCCAGAGAAAAAAGTACATCGAACGGTTTTATAATCCACACTGCAAAGATCGCTGCTTCCATCACCGTTCAAATCCACCCAAAATGTTGAATCGGCGCTAGCCCATTGCATACCTTTAACGCTGACGGTATCAGACCACTCTCCATCAGCTTGCGGCTCTGAACACAGCAATTCATCACCAAGGCGACGACAGTATTCAGGAACACCATTGGCATTGGTGTCTTTCCACCAACGAAACTCTTTCATACCCAACAGAGATAAAGGCCACTGCAGTTTCTCCGTTGTACCATCTGGGTTAAAACTATCACAATGTAACTGACCGGATTCCACGCGGCAAAAATCGGATTTGCTATCGCTGTTAATATCAATCCACCAGTGAGCATCCTTATCGCCCCATTGGCTTATTGAGTACGTTTTAACCGAGAGATTCGTGCCGACATCAAGGTGGCATATCAATCCGGTATTACCTGTTTTACAAAAATCACTAATACCGTTGCCATTGATATCAACCCACCAACTGTGAGTTACCGCAGCCCCCCAATTGGCAGGCATTTGTATATTGCCCCAGTTTTGCAAATCATGGCTGAGAACGGTTTGGCCAAAATATGGCTTATTGGCTTGAGGAAGTGTCATGGCTTGCCAATCAAAGCGAGTCCCTGGCATACAAACATCATTTTTATCGCAATACTCCACTTTACTCAGGAAAGCACCCGCTGTTTCAGCCATTCCAGCTTGCAAGTCATAGTGGAACTTGTAGTAATTTTTCAACTTGCCATTGATGTTAATATCAATTTTATGCAGATGTTCACGTTGAGCTTTAACTACTCCATTGACCTTGGAGTGAGTAATAAATGAGGAAGTAGAATTATAGATGTTTTTATAATTAAAGCTTACCTGGTAAATGTCATACTCTATCGACGCTAACTGGCCTAAATCATCATAGTGGTAGTTTATCGGCGCAGATTTGGGGTGACTTAACTCTGACGCAAGCAACCAAGATTGTGACAACTCATGGTAATTGTAACGCTTGGATGAACCGTTTTTCTCTTGTAAGACAAAATAGCTATTGCTGCTGGTTGTATTACCGGAGAGCGTTAATTTCGCTTGAGTATTGATATAGGTAGTGTAGATTGACTGATCTTTGCCAATCGTTCCGTCTACAGCAACAAGTCGGTTACCATCAAGGCAGTAATTGTCGGTTTCCGTCAATGTGACTGTATTGTAATCACCATCGATATAAGGCACATCACCACAACGGCTAATAGACGATAAGCCACTGAGTGTAAAACCTGCGCCAAGTGCGCTTCGCAACGTTCCAGCACTGGAATAGCTAAGTGCGAGTGCGGGTTGAATACCACCGATACCATTGGGAAGATTCAATGGGATCTGATAATAGGCGACCCCTTGTTCGATTGAGAGCTCACCGGGAAGTGTACCAACCGTCGAAGACCACGCTGGTATCGCTATTCCTGATATGAGTAAACCTAGCCATTTATTCATTCTTAAGCCTTTTTAATTAGACAACTCTATTATTTCTTTTTCTAAATTAGAAATTCTCTTGTTGATTTCCATATTTTCACCGTCAGAACTACTCTGTACATCAGTAGCTTTAATATCAAAACCATCATTAAACACCGATTGTCGCAAACTCTTAACGGCAATCTGGCTATTGAGCTTTTCAACAGTAAAAGTTTCTTTCCCAAGATCGCTGCTGAAATTCTCAGAGCGTTTTAAATATTTTTCTTCAACTGAATCTTTCGTACCAAAATCAGACCAAAGTAAAATATTTATTATTAGCAGAATAAGTATTGTGACAAATGTCACCGATATCCATACTTTAGGTATTATTCCCTTTTCCATTCAACCTCCAAAATAGAGAAAATAATAGATATGCTTTAAATCCAAAAGAAGAAATACATTCAACAATGACATACTTCACACACTTAATATAAAGTGTAAAAAATACTTTTCCGTAATTAATACCTGTAGATAATAGGAGCTTCAAATAAATAACTTAGGCTAGGAATATGAAAAAAATCATCATCGGCATTATCAGTTTACTACTTTCTTTTGCTTCACACTCTGAAATCTACACAGACGCAGGGACAAAATGGTACGGTCCTTATACAATTAAAAGCGTATCTCGCCAGATTCAGCATGTCCACCGAGTATCAATCCAATTTAATGAGTCCATAGAAACGACTTGTGAACTGAATAACACTACCAGAAGAGTTACTAACGTCGCTGACAATTACATCGTTGTTGACGCTATTTTTTCTGGCGCACTTGCAGCACAAGCGCAAAACAAACCAGTGAGAATACTATTGACTGGTGCGTGTCACGCTACACATGGATTAAACTTATGGGGAATTGAGGTCATCAATGAATAGAAATACAGGACTAAAAGCTTTTTTCCTAATCGCACTGCTGACTGCCACAAATGCTAGTGCTGAGATAGGTAAATGGTATGGGCCAGTGACTATAGAGAAAATGGGACACCTGATGGACCAACCTTACGGAAACACTGAACGTTCAAAATTATTTGTAAAATTCAAAGAGCCGATAGAGATAGGTTGTGCTGCGACACAAGAAGGAAAAATAGCCAGTTATCGCTCTCCGAGTCCAAATGAATGGAATCAAAACTGGAATGGCACCTGGCAATCGCTCATCATGACGGCCCATGCTCAGAAGAAGCAAGTAATGCTCTATCTTCAAAAAGAAATATGCGATCCGACTTATGGCGCACTCATACAAGGTGTCGAGATTATCCTTTAGCCTATGTTGAACAAAAAAACCGCGCCAAGGCGCGGTTTTTTACACAGAACTCGGCTAAAAAAGCTTGTGCCGCCCGAGGAGCGAATGAGACAAGGTTGTGCCATCCACCAGCTCAAGCTCGCCGCCAACAGGCACCCCGTGGGCAATACGGCTAGCAGTCACTTGATGCTCACGGCATAACTCTGCGATGTAATGCGCGGTGGCCTCGCCTTCAACCGTTGGGTTGGTCGCCAGAATCACTTCCGTGATGTCACCACGACGCAAACGATAATCCAGCACATCCAAACCAATATCACTCGGGCCGATGCCATCTAAAGGCGATAGATGCCCCATCAGCACAAAGTAGCGGCCAGAAAACTGCCCTGTAGCTTCTACGGCGGCGATATCTGCCGGGCTTTCCACCACGCACAATAAGCCGTTTTCCTGACGTTTTGGATTGGTGCAGATGCTACACACTTCCTCTTCAGTAAAGGTTCGGCATTCGTTGCAGTGGCCGATTTCGGTCATCGCATGATTTAGGGCGTCTGCAAGCTGCAATCCGCCTTTTCTGTCTCTCTGTAACAAATGAAAGGCCATACGCTGCGCCGACTTGGGGCCAACCCCAGGTAGACAACGTAAGGCCTCCATCAATTGTTCCAGCATATGACTGGTACGCATTGGCTAACCTTGTCGATTAGAAAGGCATTTTCATGCCCGGTGGTAGTTGCATACCGCCAGTGATGCTTGCCATCTTCTCTTTTTGCGTCTCTTCAACACGGCGCGCCGCATCATTGAACGCAGCGGCGATCAAATCTTCCAGCATCTCTTTATCGTCTTCCATCAAGCTTTCGTCGATGTCAACGCGGCGCACGCTGTGGCTACCTGTGATGGTGATTTTAACCAGACCCGCGCCTGATTCACCCACCACTTCCATATTCGCGATTTCTTCTTGAAGCTTTTGCATGCGCTCTTGCATTTGCTGGGCCTGCTTCATTAGGTTGCCCATACCGCCTTTACCAAACATGTTTATCTCTCTGGTTGAATGAGGTGTTCACAATGGATGGGGTCGAGAAAGCGATATTTCAACCCCGGGAATATTTTAGACAGGTCGAACACTGTCTCTGTCCAGTTCCGCGCTAAAGCGGCGCAAAATAAACTGCACGTTAGGATCTTCTTCTAGGCTGGTAAAAGCCTGCTGTAATTTCTGCTGATAGAGACGCTCACGCAGCTCCAAAGGTGTTTCACCTTGCTCGCCAATCTCGACCGAAAGATGACACTCATCTCCCAGCACTCGATTGAGTGCGTGCAGCAGCTCGTTTTGCGCCTTGTCGGTGTTCAAGTGTTGCTGATGCGGCCGTAGCGTCAAGGCGATGGTCGAGCCCTCTTTTTGGTAGACTGAATTGAGAGCAAGCTGCTCAACCAGTTTTGCCGTCTCCAATCGAGTAATAAGGCGCGCCCATTCACTTTGTTCAAGGGATTGCGCGATCAGCTTTTCCGCCATCTCTGGCGTTTTTTCATGCTCAAGAGCACGTTTGATTTCACTTGGCGTCAGCTCTTTCTGTTTTGGTTGCTGCGGTGCAAGGGTTGGACGCCACTGATAAGGCTCGTTATCCGCCTCTACCACCGTTTCTATGGCCGCAACTTTGCTTGGCGACATCGACATCGTGCCGGCATTTTTCTGCGCGACGCGATCTAACACCGACTCTTTACTCGCCGATGTCGCGTTAGGCTTTTTTGCCCCACCACTTTGTTGTAAGCCTTTGCGCTGCGATCTCAGCTGATGGCGCAACCCTGTAGCAGGAGTTGGCGCTGGAGATTCAGCAGCAGGCGTTGCCATTTCGCGCACGTCGGGGTGATAGGGCGACTCATAGTGCTCTGGTGGCCTATCATCCGTTGGAACGTCATCCATATAGTGCGCCGGCACATCATACTGCGCTGGCGGCTGTTGCATCGGTGGTGCAGACGCTAAAGGGCGTGATGGCTCAGGTTGCACATTGGGCTGACCACCCGTTACCTGTGCATGTTGACTGGCTGGTGCGCTGGACGATGCGGGTGCTTGAGCTTGCTCTACAGGCGCAGGAGCGGGCGAAGAAACCGGTGTGCTCTCGCTTGAAACAAGATTTATCTGCGCCGCTGTTGCTGGACGAAATGCCATCATACGCAACACGATCATTTCCATACAGATGCGGCCGTTTGGCGCAAGCGGCAAGTCTTGCCGCCCTTTCAAGCTAATTTGATAAAAAAGCTGCACGTCTTGCGGCGACAAACTGCGGCTCAACAGCTCAATTTTTTCCGCATCGGGCTGGCTTTTATCGAGTGTAGACGGTAATAGCTGATACATACCGACACGGTGCAACTGCGTCGCTAACTGCTGAAGTAGGCCATCCCACTCAACACCGTTTTGCGCCAGATACGCCACTTTTTCCATCGCGACTTGCGGCTGTTTGCTGCTGATGGCTTCCAGAAGATGAATAGCTTGGTCAGTATCGATGGTGCCGAGCATGTGACTTACAACGTCAGTGAGGATGTTGCCATTACCGAGCGCAATCGCTTGATCAGTTAAGCTCAGCGCATCACGCATACTGCCATCGGCAGCATAGGAAATCATGCCAAGTGCACGCGCTTCCGCCGTCACTTGCTCTTTGGCGAGGATCACATCCAACTGTTGGTGAATTGCATCAACGCCAATTGGTTTGAGATGAAACTGCAAACAACGCGACAAAATCGTCACTGGCAGTTTTTGTGGATCGGTGGTTGCGAGTAAGAACTTCACATACTCCGGCGGCTCTTCCAGCGTTTTTAACAGCGCATTGAAAGAGTGACGCGAGAGCATGTGAACTTCGTCGATAAGATAGACTTTGAATCGACCACGTGCTGGTTTGTATTGCACGTTATCCAGCAGTTCACGAGTGTCTTCCACCTTAGTGCGAGAAGCGGCATCAATCTCCAGCAGATCGACAAAACGGCCTTGGTCAATCTCCTGACAAGTCGCACACTGGCCGCAAGGCTGCGAGGTAATGCCCGTTTCGCAGTTCAATCCTTTGGCAAACAGTCGTCCAATAGTGGTTTTACCTACCCCTCGAGTACCGCTAAAAAGGTAAGCGTGATGTAAGCGATTGTGGGCTAGTGCATTTTCCAATGCGGTCAAAACATGACTCTGCCCAACCACTTCCTTGAACTGACGCGGACGCCACTTTCGCGCTAAAGCTAAATAACTCATTGACTTAATTAGTGTCCTTCGAATTCACAGATGCTGTAAACGTTAAGGCCTAGGGCTTCTAAACGTTTATCACCACCAATCTCTGGCAGGTTGATCACAAAAGCAGCGTGTTCGACCACACCACCTAGTTGGCGGATCAGTTTAGTGGTTGCTTCAATGGTACCGCCGGTGGCCAGAAGGTCATCAACCACCAAAACTTTATCACCTGCGCTGATCGCATCAACGTGGATTTCCAGCGTATCAACGCCATACTCGAGCTCGTAGGATTGAGCTAGCGTCGCGCGTGGCAGTTTACCCGGCTTACGCACAGGGACAAAGCCGACGCCCAGTTGCAACGCAAGTGGCGCACCAAACAGGAAACCACGTGCTTCTGTGCCGACCACTTTGGTAAAGCCCATCTCTTTGTATTTGTCGACCAGCAGTTGAATGGTCGCTTGGTAGGCCGCAGCGTCTTCCAGCAGACTGGTCACGTCGCGAAAGAGAATCCCCGGCTTTGGGTAATCCTGAATGCTTTTTATACTGGCTTTGATCTGTGAAATTGTGTTGGTAGTCATAATATCGATTTACTTAAGATTGGCTCACCGCCCTCTGTTGTTATCACGCTATTATGAGGGCAAGGAACGGGTGGTTCTCGTCGTTATAGGGCTGACATCGAAAGTCCATAACGCTAAAAAAACAAACGCCCACTCGAAGAGCGGGCACACTTTTCTTCCCAATTCTAGTCACTTTCCCTGCACTCATCAACCGAACCAATCACAGGGAGACGTACAAAAATGCTAAGCAAAACGATTAACCCGCACATCAGCGCAATTTTCAGCCAGAGAAACGGGACGAACCAAATGGAAAAGGCAAAACTGAAAAGGATAAATAGCGCACCACGATTTTTCACCTGTGGAGTAACGGCTCGGTGTTGCTGCCAGTTGGTCAATACCGGGCCAAACGTTTTGTGGCGATGTAACCAATGATGGAATCGTGGGCTAGAACGTAGAAAACAAGCGCTGGCTAGCAAGATAAACGGAGTGGTAGGTAAAAGCGGTAAGACAATGCCTGCAATGCCTAAGCATAAACTGAGCCCACCAACGATATTAAGCAGAAAACGGCGAATACGAATGATGGACTCCAGTATTTAAAAACCAGCGTAACCGTTAAAAACACGTAGCCAGGTTAAGGTTGCAGGTAGGGTTGGAATTAAAAGCACCGCGATAAAACCAAGGAAATAAAAAAGGTTGTACGGCTCTTTGAAGTCTTCGTTTGCCATGATGTCACTACTCTTCGCTAGATAACTTTACTTTTGCTCACTGGTTAACCTGAGGTTACCAAAGTGGCTTATTATTGTTGCGCGGCAACTATACAGCAAAGGTCTCCGGCCAAACACCGAAGAAAAGTAAGGTTAAATGACAAACGTGACGGACACCATCACGTTTGTCATTCTGATAAAGAGCTAGTTTTTACGCATCATCGTCAGACTGAAACTGGATGTTCCCAAACAGCCCAAAGTCAACTGGCCTACGCTGTGAATCGCCAAGTCCCGAGTAACAAAGTTAGCTAAGCAGCCATGACCCAGCTTCTTACCCGCCGAAATATGCTGTTTGCTATATCCGTTTGACCACACGCTATCTAGACCTGCGGGAAGCAGAGAAACCGTCCCGTCAGTCAGATCGGCAATACCAAACAGAGCATTGATGGGTTCGGCGCACTCAGAATAGCGGATGCCTTTCTCAAGAACATCAGCGATGTCTTTCAGATCCGCGTTAAAGCTTTTCAGATGGCGAAGGTAGTCATCAAATAGCGCGCGTATTAGCAAAGTACTGGCAGCGCCGCCCTGCTCCACCGATGATGAATCGACCAAGTAAAACGCAAATTGTCCGCTCATCAGCCACCGATAGTCGAAAATGAGCGGCATCATATCGGCAGATTGCAACAGCTTATAAGAACATTTCCAATCACCTAGCGAAGTGTCTCTCTCCGGCAACAAAGCATGAAGCAAGTCTTTTGCTGCGCTGGGATTGTCTTGCAAGTAGCTCAGGTGCCAATGCAGCTCTTGTTCATCCGGCAGTTGCCCACCGTCATCAACACGAAACCACTGACTGGAAAAATCTCGTTGATCGGCAATATGATGAAAAGAATCTTCCAAGGTATTTTCAATGGCTTGGGCTAGATGGCCATAATTACCTATCGGTTTGGGCAGAAAATCTTTGATGCCATAGCGAAGCGCTTTGGCCACATCGGACATCTCATCGGTCGCAGACACGACAATCAGAGGCAGTGAAGGGTATTCCAAACTCACTTCCTCTACAAATTCGATGCCATCTAACACTGGCATGGACAGATCACAAAGGACCACGTCCGGATCGTGCTCACGCAGCAGTTGCAGCGCTTGCAATCCATTTTCCGACTCGACAACCTTGTATCCTAACCCAGCCAAATACGCACTAGTGATACGACGGAAAATGGGATCATCGTCAACAAGCATGATCTGTGTTGACGTTGCTGCTTCCCTTGCCGAGGCCGTTGCCGTTTGACTGTGAGTCTTGTACATATGCTTCACCTCACGCACTCAGTCAAAGTAGTTAACGATTTTTTATTATTGTATTGGGTAATTGAACAATGCGATTTCGCTCCCTGCGAACATCCCAATTGCGTTGTTTAAAAGTTAGCTGTTAAAGGCGATTTATACAAATGTTCCACACTATATCAGCACTTCCTACTAGATATATGGGAAACGCTAAACAGTGCGACATGTTGACATGAAGCAAGCTTTGATTGCAAAGTTAGCGCTAAATTAGGCCTCTTTGGTAAATCGATGTGTCAGGAAATATGAAACTAGATGATCTAAACCTATTTCGATTAGTAGTCGAAAATGGGAGCTATACCGCAACTTCGCGCAAGACCATGATTCCCGTGGCGACCATTACCCGACGCATTCAAGCCCTGGAAGAGTCCGTGAACTTACGCTTGCTCAATCGACATGCGCGTAAACTGTCTCTGACTGAAGCAGGCGAGCGCTTCTTCCATGAATGCTCACCGCTACTGCAACGGCTCACGAGCGCGGCGGAAGAGATCACAGATGAATGCCGCGGAGCGTCAGGGAAGATCAAAATCTCAACCCCATACAATCTGACCAAACGCATGATGATGCCGATGCTAAACGGCTTTATGCACAAATACCCAGAAATTAATATTGAACTCACCACAGAAAGCAATGCCGATCAGCTTGACCCAACCGAATGGGATGTCATTTTTCGCGTCGGCCCACAACGTGACTCCAGCTTGATTGCGCGCAAAATCGGCGAAGTC
Organism: Vibrio sp. S234-5; assembly: GCF_000960595.1. Lineage (NCBI taxonomy): Bacteria > Pseudomonadati > Pseudomonadota > Gammaproteobacteria > Vibrionales > Vibrionaceae > Vibrio > Vibrio sp. S234-5. The sequence goes on along the minus strand of NZ_JZAM01000203.1, from coordinate 79,257 downwards.
AAAGACATTTTAGTCGCCAGCCCAGCGTATCTGAGTACCCATTCTGCTCCAACTCATGCGGAAGATCTACACTACCACTCGCTGTTAAAAGGCCATCCTTTGATGAAATGGTCGCTAAGCAATAGCAAAGGCGAAACGGTGATTAACGTCGACAGAGGACGTTTCCAAGCCAATGCGCTCAATGTGGTACGCAGCGCTTGTTCAGAAGGTCTAGGCATTACTTTGATGCCAGATGTGATGATCCGTGAATACATCGCCAACGGCAGTCTGGTACGTATCCTGCCCGATTGGAGCGCAAACCCACGCGACATTTACATGCTGTATAACCATAAAGATCATCTGCCAGAGAAGGTGCGCCTGTTTATTGATTACGTGATTGCCTACGACCTGCACGAATACAGGAGCTGAAAGCAAAAAACCAGAGCCGCGGCTCTGGTTTTTCATTGTGTACAACGTTGAACGCTACGCTTCTTCGTTGTGCAGCTCTAGGTTGGCTAAGTCCTGCTGAATTTCACGCTGCAATTTCGCATCATCGTTGCGCAGTGAATCAAGAAAATCGAGATACTGTTGGTCGATATCACCCGTCACGTACTCGCCATTAAAGACCGAGGTATCGAACTGGGTAATGTCTGGGTTGCCCATACCAACGGCGTCCACCAAATCTTCCAATTTCTGGAAAATCAGCGCATCGGCACCGATCAGCTTACAGATGGTTTCGTTGTCACGTCCGTGCGCAATCAATTCGTTAGCACTTGGCATATCAATGCCATAGACGTTCGGGAAACGTACTTCTGGCGCCGCGGAAACGATATACACTTTCTTTGCGCCGGAATCACGCGCCATTTCGATAATCTGCTCAGAGGTGGTGCCACGCACGATAGAGTCATCAACCAGCAACACGTTTTTGTCTTTAAACTCAGAACGTATGGCATTGAGCTTACGGCGTACCGATTTCTTGCGCAGTTGTTGACCTGGCATGATGAAAGTACGACCGACGTAGCGGTTCTTCACAAATCCTTGTCGGTAGGGAATATCAATCGCTTGGGCGATTTGCAGGGCGATGTCGCAAGACGTCTCTGGAATGGGGATCACCACATCGATATCGAGATCGGCATACTCTTCTTTAATGCGTTCGCCAAGTTTTTTACCCATCTCTACGCGCGCACTGTAAACGGAAATCTTATCGATAAAAGAGTCAGGACGAGCAAAGTAAACAAATTCGAAAATACATGGATTGAGTTTCGGGTTATCGGCGCACTGTTTCGAGAACAGCTGTCCATCGAAGGTGACATAAATAGCTTCACCGGGAGCCACATCACGTAGGAAGTCAAAACCCACCGCATCAAGCGCGACAGACTCAGAAGCCACCATGTATTCCGTCTGGCCATTGTCTTCACGCTTACCCAAACAAAGCGGGCGAATACCATGCGGGTCACGAAAAGCCACCATTCCGTGGCCAATAATCATCGCCGTCACCGCATAAGCACCGCGGATCGTACGATGAACATTGGTGATGGCGCGGAAAACATCCTCTGCGGTCACATTGCCTTTGACGGTATCAATTTCATGTGCAAGCACATTGAGCAGAACTTCCGAATCCGAGGTGGTGTTGATGTGGCGACGGTCTTTTTCAAACAGTTTTTGACGAACTTCATGAGCATTGGTCAAATTACCATTGTGCGCCAGACAAATGCCAAAAGGAGAGTTTACGTAAAATGGCTGAGCTTCCGAGGCACTAGAACTGCCTGCTGTCGGATAACGTACATGGCCGATACCAACGTTTCCTTGTAGACGCTGCATGTGTTTTGCTTCAAAAACATCTTTCACCAGGCCGTTTGCTTTACGCAGACGAAAACGATTGCTTTCTATGGTACAAATACCAGCGGCATCTTGGCCACGATGCTGTAACACTGTTAACGCGTCATAAATTGACTGGTTTACAGGGGTTGTGCCCACGATTCCAACAATACCACACATGTCCTAATCCTCGATTTGCGACAGTTGCTGGCACTATCTGAAAGTGCCAGACAAAAAACTTGATGTTGCTTGTAAATGCTCGAAGAAGGGGGCGATGATGCGGCTGAATTCGGGAACCAACTGCGAACTCTTCCACCACTCCGAGCTTGGGAATGCAGTAAACGCATCCATAAAAAACAGCACCGCAGAGACGATCAGCACTCCACGTAAACCACCAAACACCACACCGAGAATCCGGTCGGTACCTGATAGCCCTGTTTTTTGTACCAGTTGAGCAATCACATAATTGACGACTGCACCAACGACTAAGGTTGCGACAAACAGTGCCGCTATCGCAGATCCGTTGCGAAACATGTCGTCTTCGATGTTGGTAAAATACACCGCAAGTTTGGTGTAGTAATTACTGGAGATAAAAAAGGCTCCAAACCAAATCACCAACGACAATGCCTCTTTGGCAAAACCGCGAACTAAACTGATCAGAGCTGAAAATCCGATCACCCCTAAAATGACAAAATCTAACCAATTCATTTTTTCTTCATCTTAAGTTGGCGCGCATTTTAACAGAAAAAATGCCGACGCAAACGTTTTCTTATGGGTTTAATGGTCTAAATTTGAGCAACTGACCTTTCGAACCGGTAATTTTTTCCAATTCTAGGATCTGTCGCTCCAGTTTACTTTTTGAAACATCTGGACCGATGACAACGCGGGTAAAACCGTTTTCTTGGATCGTGTGCGCTTGATAACCACGCTTTTGCAGATCCTTCACCATGTTCTGAGCATTTTCGGCATTACGCAGCGCCATCAATTGAATAATCCAGCCGGAATCCTGATAGCTGTTTTTCTCTTCGACCGATTGAACGGCAACGGCGACTTCCTCTTTGCTCGGCTTATCTTTACTCGCAGAGCCATCTTTCGACGTCACCGTGGTCATGACGGGTGACTCCGGCAGCGCCATGGTGTCTTCGACAGGTTCAAGGATCTCAAAGTTCTCCACTTCGCTGTCGAGCTCTGGCTTAATCGGGATAGTGGCAAACTCTTCTCGGTAGTGCAGTTTTTCTCCATCCAACACATCCGGTAGGATAATCACCCCAATCGCCACCAAAATGATGGTTCCGACCAGCCGGCTTTGAAACTTACTTGCCATTTAATTACCTTTTTGTTGCCAATACTCCAGCACTTCACCAACGGTATGAAACGAACCCACCACCAACACCATTTCTTCGCTGCTGGCGTCATTCATTGCTTGCTCAAACGCCGCGACAGGCGTCTCGTATCCAACCGTTTCCGGCGGCAAGTAGCCTAGCAGCTCGCGAGCGTTGGCCGCTCTTGGTCCGGTCAATGAAGCGGGATACCAATGCGCCGCGACAGGAGAAAGCGCGGCTAGCGTTGATCGGATATCTTTGTCATGCAGCATCGCGACCACCACACGGATGGTTTTATCAGGATAGTTCAACTGTAACTGGCGAGTTAGGTATTGCGCTGAGTGTGGATTATGCGCCACATCCATCAGCACCAACGGCGATTGCTGCAACACTTGCATTCGTCCGGCTAAGCGCGCATTTTTCAGGCCGTTGACGATGTTGATATCACTGATCTCTAAATTAGAGACCCCAAGTGCCATCAAGGCCGTCGCGGCATTGGGCAAAGGCAACCCAGGGACAGGGAGATCCTCTAACGCAAACGCACCATGTTGCCAGTTCCAACGTTCACCCTGCTGCTGATAATCAAATTGGATACCAACCTGATAGAACTCAGCGCTAATGTCGTCTGCGTGAGCAGCGACGGTGGCTGGCGGAGTCGGTTGACCGCAGATCGCTGGTTTGCCGCTGCGGAAAATACCTGCTTTTTCATAGCCGATCACCGCAATGTCATCGCCTAACCAATCAACGTGGTCCAAAGCCAAGCTGGTAATAACGCACACATCGTGGTCCACCACATTGGTGGCATCGAGGCGACCACCGAGGCCCACCTCGAGTAGCACGACATCCACTTGCTCGGTTTGAAATAGTCTCAGCGCCGCTAAGGTGCCAAATTCAAAAAAACTCAGGCTTGTCTCACCACGCTGTTTTTCAATAAAGTCAAACGCTGCGCTGTGTTTATCGTCTGCGAGATCCACGCCATTAACACGCACGCGCTCGTTGTAACGAATCAGGTGAGGTGAGCTATACACGCCCACGGAATACCCGGCATCTAACAGGATCGCTTCCATTAATGCACAGGTTGAACCCTTGCCGTTGGTTCCCGCAACAGTGATTATCGTCGGGGCAGGTTTGGTGAGTTGGGCCTTAGTCGCAACCACTTGAACGCGATCAAGACCAAGGTCAATTGCTGAAGTATGAATATTTGCTAAATAATCAAGCCACACCGCTATTGGGGATGTGGCTTGAGGAATTGGGTTTTGCTTCATCTAACGTTAACCATCAAAGACTTGGTTGTTTGTTAGCAGCTACTTTACCCTTTTTCGTCCGCTTCTGGTACAGAATATGCGGCTTCATTTGGTGCATCGTGCACAGAAACCACTAGCGGCGACTTATGATTGGTCATTTTCGCAATCAAACCACCAACGCGCTGACGCATTTCACGGCGGTCAACAATCATATCGATCGCGCCATGCTCAAGCAGGAACTCACTGCGTTGGAAGCCTGCTGGCAAGTCTTCGCGCACGGTTTGTTCGATCACTCGACGGCCAGCAAAGCCGATCAGCGCTTTAGGCTCACCAATATTGATGTCACCAAGCATGGCTAAACTTGCCGAAACTCCGCCCATGGTTGGGTCCGTCATGACCGAAATAAACGGCAACCCTTTGGCCGATAGGCGTTCAAGTGCCGCACTGGTTTTCGCCATCTGCATCAGAGACATCAACGCCTCTTGCATACGCGCACCGCCACTGGCCGAAAAACAAACCAGTGCACAGTTGTTTTCCATTGCAGCTTCAACTGCACGTACAAAACGAGCGCCAACAACAGAACCCATTGAACCGCCCATAAAGGAGAATTCAAACGCACAAGCGACCACTGGGATGCCCAATAGCTCGCCTTTCATCGCCACCAACGCATCTTTCTCGCCGCTGCTTTTCTGCGCCGCCGCAATACGCTCTTTGTAACGCTTAGAATCTTTAAACTTGAGTTTATCTTGTGGTTCCAGCTCTGCGCCTAGCTCCACTCGTTCACCCTCATCCAGAAACGTTTCTAAACGACGACGTGCTTTCATACGCATGTGATGATTACACTTAGGGCAAACTTCAAGATTACGTTCTAGCTCTGCATGGTACAGAACTTGTTCACATGACGTACATTTGGTCCAAACACCTTCTGGAATCGATGCTTTACGTGAACTTACAATGTTGCTTTTCTCTAAAATCTTTTCAAGCCAACTCATGGAAGACCTTTTCTATCAACGCTCCCGCTCCATAGCGAAAGACAAAAATTCGGAATTACGCGTGGGGATTAAACCACATATAAAGACAACTGTGGATAAAAAACTGGTTGTACCTATTTTTCTACAACATGTTACCTGCTAAACGACTCATTTTTTTGAATGCGAGTCTCACTATAAGTTCAAATTATCTGGCAAAAATAGCGGACCGATCGGCTCGCGAGGCAGTTCAAATGCCTGTGGATAATCAACATCCACCAGATATAAGCCTTCAGCCTTGGCAGTCGGACCCGCAAGTGTGCGATCTTTGGCTTCAAGCAACCATTGAATCCATTCGGGTGATTGCTCGCCACGCCCGACCATGATCAGGCTGCCCGTAATGTTGCGCACCATATGGTGGACAAACGCATTGGCTTTGATATCAATCACGATGTAGTGACCATGGCGCGTAACATTTAAGTGCATTAAGTTACGAAACGGACTATGCGATTGGCAATGCACTGCTCGAAACGAGGTAAAGTCATTCTCACCGAGCAGATATTGCCCAGCTAGATGCATTTTTTGCTCATCAAGGTCACCGTGATAGTGACTGACCCCACGCCCAAGAATGGCAGGTCGCAATGCGTGGTTATAAATGATGTAGCGATAACGCCGCGCAGTGGCAGAAAAGCGGGCATGAAATTCATCAGGTACTTCTTTCGCCCAGCGCACCGCAATATCTCCCGGCAGATTCGCATTGGTTCCCATCATCCAAGCAACCATCTTGCGACTAACATCGGTATCAAAGTGCACAACTTGCCCAGTACCGTGGACACCTGCATCGGTGCGCCCAGCACATTGAACTTCAACAGGATGGTTCGCGACCTTGGAAAGCGCACTTTCGAGCTTTTCCTGCACGCTCTTTACTTCTCGCTGTCTCTGCCAGCCAAAGTAGTCACTGCCGTTGTATTCGATGCCTAATGCAATTCTCATGTTAACCTTCGATTTGACTATGGGGCGGGAAGTATAAACGCTTGGCAAGAGAATTTCTAACCGTGAAAAGCAAGGGCAGCTTACGCTGCCCTTGCTTCAACCGATTAACGGCCATTAATTTTGTCAATGAGCTGTTTCGCTTCACGACGTACCACATCATCGCCGTACACTATCGCTTCTTCGAGTAGCTTAACAGCACCACTCTCATCGTTCATTTCGATGTAGATCTTGGCCAAATCGAGTTTACCCGCCGCTTCCGCGTTTTCATCCACATCAATGTCGCTGATATCGCCAATCACGTCCGGAAACTCATCTAGCCCGACATCCAACTTGAGATCCGGGTCATCGAACTCAACCTCATCGCCATCTACTTGGGCCATTAACTCATCAATAGTCATAAATTGATGGCGTTTTGGGTCAAAATCGTCCTGCTCGGCCCAGTTTTCGTCGTCAATCGTCGGCTGTTGCAGTGCTGCTTCAGAGCTCCAGATTTCTCGTTCATCTTCTGGCATCTCTTCCGTCGCGCCAAGTGTCGGCTCCTCTGGCAACTTAAAGCCATCCCAGTCTTCACCAACAGCCAACATTGCTTCAAGATCCATTCCCGCACTGGCCACGGTATCACCATCAAGCTCACCTGCGAAGAAGTCATCCTCAAAAGGCTCTTCAGAAAGCAAGTTAGCCATAGCGGCTTCATCAAACTGCTGCTGCAACACTTCATCTTCGGCGAGATTAAAATCCGCTTCTTGAGCAAATACATCATATAAGGCATCTTTCTCGTCATAAGATGATGCGCTGCCGTGAGCTGACTGACCAAGTTTCACTTCACCATCGTTTGCAAACGAAGGCAGTTCGAGATCATTAAACGGGAAATTTTGCTCATCCTGTTCAGACGGAACCAGCTCTTCGCCGAGTTCACTTGCAACCGAGCTAATCGCGTCTTCTTCGCCAAATTCAGGCAAGTCAAGATCATCAATGACGAAATCATCATCTTCTGGCTCAGGTAAATCGTCGAGCTCAAAGGAGGGTTCATCGGCCACCGCCTCAAGTGCTTCTTCTTCACCAAACTGTGGCAGTTCGATCTCTTCTACGTCTTCGTTTGGCAGATTCTCGGTGTCTAACGACGGCTCTGGTTCGAACTCTGCCAGCGCGTCTTCTTCACCGAACTCAGGCAAATCAAGATCATCGAGCTCCAGTGCATCTTCTTCGCCAAACTCGGGCAGCTCGATATCATCCAGCTCCAGCGCTTGGTCTTCGATGAGCTCAGATTCCTCTTCTGGCTCTTCGGCCATCGCTGCCAGTGCGTCTTCTTCGCCGAACTCGGGCAGATCTAGATCGTCTAGCTCCAGCGCTTGGTCTTCGATGACTTCAGACTCCGCCTCTGGCTCTTCGGCCATCGCTGCCAGTGCGTCTTCTTCGCCGAACTCGGGCAGATCTAGATCGTCCAGCTCCAGCGCTTGGTCTTCGATGAGATCAGACTCCGCCTCTGGCTCTTCGGCCATCGCCGCCAGCGCCTCTTCTTCACCAAACTCGGGCAGGTCTAGATCGTCTAGCTCCAGCGCTTGGTCTTCAATGACATCAGACTCCGCCTCTGGCTCTTCGGCCATCGCCGCCAGCGCCTCTTCTTCACCAAACTCGGGCAGGTCTAGATCGCCCAGCTCTAGTGCTTGGTCTTCGATGAGCTCAGACTCCGCTTCTGGTTCTTCGGCCATCGCCGCCAGTGCGTCTTCTTCACCAAACTCGGGCAGGTCTAGATCGTCCAGCTCTAGCGCTTGGTCTTCGATGAGCTCAGACTCCGCCTCTGGCTCTTCGGCCTCACCAAACTCATTTAACTCAAGTTCGTTCAGCCCAATTGCGTCAGCGCCTAATGAGGCTTCTGACTCTTGCTCAGCTTCGTTCTCACTAACTGTCCGTGCATCTTCTTCATCAAATTCTGATAAATCCGCATCATCCAGAACTTCATCATCGTGCGAGGCGGGAGCAAGGGCTTCCTCGTCTTGAAGCGCTGCACTCTCTTCATCAGCGAAAGCGTCTTCATCAGCGAAAGCGGCTAGCGATTCCTCTTGCTGCCTTGGCATGTCAGGCTCAGCTTGCCCAAAGTTTGCTAACTCGCTTTCGGCGTCGGCCCAATCTTCTTCCTGCGGCGTACCAAACTCATTGGCAACCGTATTCGGTGTTGGCGTAAATTGAGGGGCGTCATCCGCAGCAGGTTGCTCTTCTTGTACCTTGTTATCTGACGGTATCTGCTCAGGATCGCTTTCTTCACTCGATGGCTCAGCCTGCAAAGCTTCGTCTAATCTGTTATCGACCGGAGCATTTTCGTCCGCTTGAGTGACATCTTCGCCAGTACCCGCGCTTAACTCTTCATCAATCTGAGCATCTTGTGTTTCTTCATCAATAGGTTGCGCCTCAAAAGCAGGCTCTTCATCCGCTTTTGCTGCCGACTCAGGTTGCTCAACGTCGTCAATCGCGGCTTGTAGCCAATCTTCGTCGAGTTCGTCATCAACCAGTTCAGTCTCTTGCTGCGAGGCCGCTTCTTCTGTCAATTCATCAGGGGTTTCAACGGCTCGCGGTTCATCTACCGACTCCTCAGATGCAACTCGTGGCTGCTCGACTTCATCAATCGCGGCTTGTAACCAATCGTCATCGTCGTCAGACTCTTGGTCTTCTTGCCATTTGTCATCTTCTGCCAGTACTTGTTGATCAAGTTCTGGCTCTAGTGAGGGCTGCTCGAAAAGCGCCTCTTGCTGAGATTCATCCGCAAGGTCTTGTTCGGGATCATGTTGATCGCGGTGCGACGTTTCGTCGCGACTTGGGCTTTCTTCAACTTCGCCACTCTCCCAAGCCTGCTCATCACCATCCGTCACTTCATCGAATGACACCTCATCAGGCAGCACATCCAAAAGCGGATCCATCAGCGGAGCAACATCCGCTAAGTCGTCGATAAAGTCTTGGCTATTGAACTCTTCGTCTAGCGACGCGATTTCATCGGTTTTCGCTTCATCTGGAGAGATTTGCTCCAATCGTTCATTGGACAAATCCGCCTCTGGAATAATTGGTGGCTCTTGTTGCGACTCTTGCGTCAAGGCTTGCTGGCGCTCTTCTTCGGCAGGTTCTTGCTTGTCAGCGCTCAGTTCAACCACCTCATCCGACGCGTCCAAAGCCGATTCGAACTCTTGGGCAAAATCGAACTCGCTTTCGCCCGGCTCAGGCAAAAGGTCACTGTCAGGCTGCGTTTCATCCAAGCCGATCAGTTCATCAAAAAGCGTTTCATCGGAATCATCTACACTCTCTTCAATTGATGAAGAGAGCGCTTCATCATCAAGCAGAGAAGTGTCATTTGTTTCCTCAAGCTCCGCTTCGAGCAGCTCATCGAGCAAATCGATACTGTTTTCATCCAGCTCAGGAACCGGATCAGCTTCACCAAAAGAAGCCAATTCATCAAGTTCGCTCAGCGGATCAAATTCTTCCTCTTCACTCTCTTCTGCAAGATCGAGCATTTCATCCAACAGCTCGGTGCCATCAGGCTCGAAGCTTGTTTGTGTCTCGTCAAGGCCGGCAAGCTGTTCTAGCTCATCCAACGCATCGAAACTGCTGGTATCCTCTTCCAGCATTTCATCGAGTAGTGCGGTAGAGGCGTCATCGTCATTGCTTTCACTAAGGCCTGACAACGCTTCTAGTTCGTCAAAAACATCGTCAGCCGATGCCGAACCTTTATCTTCCTCAAACTGAGCAAAGAGGCTTTCGACATCTTCATCTGACGCCATTCCGGCAGAAAAAGCGTCCTCTGGCAGCTTGGTGGCACTCGGCACTTCATCTTCAGCGCCTGGTTCCAGATCGAGATCGAATTCAGCGCTATCGTCTTCCTCATCCATGCTGGCAAATAAGTCATCCAGCATGGATTGATCGAGGGCAGCGTCGCCAAGCTCTTCACTTGGCTCGTCGGCCGCCAGCAACTCAGCAAAATCATCTTCCGACATGGCCAAATTGTCATCGGAGAGATCGAAGTTATCACTTTCTTCGTCGTCGGTGATTTCGAGATCGGGCAAGGCGTCATCCAAGGCGCGTTCCATCTCTTGCAAGCCCAGCGCTTTATCAGATCCTTTGACACTGATGCCATTGGCTGAAGGTTCAAACTCATCGAAATCGGTATCGAGATCGCCATCGTCACCAATGCTGGCAAACGGATCTTCGCCATCTTCCCCTTCCAGATTAAAGTCGAGCTCGTCGTCGTCCAGATTGCCAAAAACATCATCTTCGTTGTCTGGGACATCATCAAACAGTTTATCGGCATCCCCTTCAGTCTCACTGAAGAGGTCATCATCCAGATCCAGCTCATCAGAAAGCTCGTCTAGCTCATCAGCGGCAACCGGCGGTGGTGTCAGTGGCGCTTGCTTGCTTTCGACTTCCGGTTCTGACGCCGATTCTTTGCGACGACCAAGCAACATGACGATCAGTAAGCCGATGAGCGCCCCCGGAATCAAAGCCGCCGCTGCAACCAACCAACCGTTTGACAAGAAGTTATCCAGCGCAGAAGGCTGTTTCTTTTGCTGATCGGCTAGTTTTTCACGCTCTTCCGCTAGCAGTTTTTCCACCTCTGAACGGATGCGGTTTTCATCACCAAGTTCAGACTTAAGGCCATCCACTTCCGATTGCACTTGAGCCAGCATCAAACGTAAGTTGTGATTTTTCTCTTCTAACGCGGTCAACTCGCTTTCTGAGCTTTCAAGCTGTTTTTCCAGTGTTTTGACTTGGGGCGACTCGGTCTGTGTGACGACAGGTGCTTGCGGCTGGACCGCTTCTGGCGAGGCAGGTGTCACTGGTACACTTGGCGGAGCAACCGTTGGACGCACTGGCGCTGGCTGCACTGCCACAGGCGCGCGTAGTTTGTCCTGATGCGCCTTCATGATGGTAACGGCTTGTTCTGTGGTCGCACTTCGTACTTGTTCTAAAGACGGGATACGCAGATTACTGCCAGGAATCAAACTGTGGATATTTTGGTTTTCAAACGCCTGCGGATTTAAACGGTAGATGGCTAAAAGGGTTTGCTGTACCGAGACGTTGTTGGCTGGTCTTAATTTGCTGGCCACAGACCAGAGCGTTTCGTTCTCTGCCGTTGGACCGTAAAATGTGGAAGGTTGGTTGCTGCTTGGCAGGGGCGCATTAGCGCGCTCAACCTGCTCGGAAAAACTGGGTGATGATTGCACTTCCCCAGTCGGACCTACCAGTCGAATGCCGTCCGCTTGGGATACTGATGTCGGTAGCGCGGTCATTAGCAGCAAAGGGGCTAACAGGCGCTGGAAAATTTGACGCATAGAAGGCTCAGCTATGTGCTTTGGAATTATTTAAAATCATGATCTGTTAAATATATCGGATAACCATGGCAAAACTATAGGGAATAAGCCAAAAAATGTGGGGCTCACATGATATTCGTACTAATCTCACACAATTTTTTTTAAATCGAACAAAAAAGCCTCGCGCGAGACGAGGCTTTATCACTATTGGAACAACGATTAGTAGTAATCGCGAATCAGCAGTTCCGCAATTTGCACGGCGTTAGTCGCCGCCCCTTTGCGTACGTTGTCTGCCACGATCCACAGGTTAACACCACTGTGATGGCTGATGTCGTTACGAATACGGCCGACCATCACATGATCTTTACCGCCAGCATCACGCACTTGAGTTGGGAAATCCTCTCCGTGAAACACGTCTATCCCATCGGTTTGTTCGAGCAATTGAACCACTTCTTCGGCGGTAATCGGTGAGCGCGTTTCAATGTGCACGGCTTCAGCATGACCATAGAAGACTGGCACCCGCACGCAAGTTGGGTTAACCGTAATAGACGCATCATTGAAGATTTTTTGCGTTTCCCACACCATTTTCATCTCTTCTTTGGTGTAGCCGTTATCCATAAATTGGTCGATTTGTGGAATGCAGTTAAAGGCAATTTGCTGGGAGAACTGTTTGGTTTCCGCCGGGATGCCGTTGAGCAATTTCGCCGTTTGGCCTGCTAACTCATCAATACCGGCTTTACCCGCGCCAGAGACAGATTGGTATGTGCAGACGTTGATACGTTCAATACCGACCGCATCGTAAATCGGCTTTAGCGCCACCAGCATTTGGATGGTCGAACAGTTTGGGTTAGCAATGATGTTGCGGTTACGAAACTCGCCAATCGCTTCTGGGTTAACGTCTGGCACAACCAGCGGAATATCGTATTCGTAACGGAAGTGCGAGGTGTTATCAATCACCACCACACCGGCTTCTGCGGCAATTGGTGCCCACTTGGCCGACAAATCGCCACCTGCAGAGAACAAGCCTATGTGTGCTTGTGACCAGTCAAACTCTTCGACATTTTGTACGTAAATTGTTTTACCGTTGCAACGGTAAGTCTTACCTTCACTGCGTTCGCTGGCGAGCAAGTAAAGCTCTCCAACAGGGAATTTACGCTCTTGCAGCACTTCCAGAATGGTTTCACCGACCGCGCCGGTCGCCCCTAAAATGGCAACATTGTATTGTTGGCTCATTGACTTACCTCAACTTGAAAACCTAATTTTGCCAGTGGTTTTAGGCGGCATTGCGCACTGCCCACCAGCGTGATGGCGCTGTATTCCCGACGATCCCAATACTCTTTACGCATCAGATCAAACGCACCCGGTGCGGCGATTTCACGTCGAAACAGCGCGTCATCTTTGCGCACATCGTAGACCAGTTGCGTGAGAGTATGCAGCGTTGCTTCATCCCATTTCCGATCCAGTACCACTTTTGGCACTGGCGCTTTTGGCAACAAATCACTCGCGTGTGCGCGCAATTCTTGACCGAGGAACTCACAATAGCTGTTGAAGATCATCGTCGTTCCACGTGCTTTCCCCTCTAAGCCATATCCGGCAACATGAGGGGTGGCGAATGCTAACAGAGGCAGCAGTTCCATATCAACCTCTGGCTCATACTCGAACACATCCAGCGCCGCGGTAAAACCGTCTTGTTGTTGCAAACGGCGCTTAAGTGCTTGGTTATCGACCACAGGACCACGTGCGGCGTTAATCAAAATTTGATCCGCACGCAATGAGTTTAGAATTTCTTCGTTGATCAGGTGATGTGTCGGATATTTGCCGTCGCGTGTGATTGGCGTGTGTAAAGTAATGACATCGGCTTCTTGCAACAAACGGTCAAGCGAAGTGAATTCACGCTCGTCACCTTCTTCTTGCTTATACGGGTCATTGATCAGTACTTTAATACCGATGCCTTCCAAACATTGCTGTAAGTAACTGCCAACTTGCCCGGCACCGACAATGCCAACGGTCTGTTCAAAGACAGAAAAGCCTTGCTGCTGCGCAAGCACCATCATCACACTAAAGACGTATTCAGCGACACCAACCTTGTTACACCCTGGGGCGGCAGTAAAGTAAATGCCCTTTTCTTGCAACAGCGCTTGGTCTACGTGATCCATCCCCGCAGTTGCAGTGCCCACAAATTTGAGTTTGTTCGCTTTGCTGATTAGTTCAGCATTCACTTTCGTCACTGAACGAATCATCAGTGCATCAATATCCACCAAGTCATCGGCAGTCAAACTGCGGCCCGGTTTCAAAATCACTTCACCAAGCTGGCTAAATAGCGCTTTGGCGTAAGGCATGTTTTCATCAACAAGAATTTTCATGGTGGCAAATCCCAGATCCATATTGGAAAGTTGCAGTGATTGTGCCCTTTTTGCTAAAAATCTCAACACATTCACAGGCAAACAAAAAGAAAAAACCCGGCAGTTAGCCGGGTAAAATTCCAGAACAAAAGGATCCCGTCCCGCTCTCCATGGGACAGAGTCTGCGTCTGTTCGATCAGTGACCTGACCAAGCTCTGGAAACAGGTTGCCACGCAAGCGTGGCTAATTTCTGGCGTTAGCCTTGGTATTTTTTGATCACCAGCGTCGCGTTAGTCCCACCGAAACCAAAGCTGTTGGACATGACAGTGTTGAGTTCTACTTCACGCATTTGAGTAACGATGTCCAGACCTTGCGCGGCTTGATCAAGATTGTCGATATTGATGCTTGGTGCGATAAAGTTGTGGTGCAACATCAAAGTTGAATAGATCGCTTCATGCACACCTGCAGCGCCAAGTGCATGGCCGGTCATGGCTTTAGTCGCTGAAATCGCCGGGCTGTTGGCCGAGAAAATCTCTTGAATAGCGCCAAGTTCTTTCACATCGCCCACTGGCGTTGAAGTGCCGTGGGTATTGATGTAGTCGATGCGATCCACATCTTGCATCGCCATCTTCATACAACGCACTGCGCCTTCACCGGATGGGGCGACCATGTCGTAACCATCAGAAGTCGCACCGTAACCGACGATCTCTCCGTAAATTTTCGCTCCACGTGCCAGCGCATGTTCCAGCTCTTCGACAACCAACATGCCGCCACCACCAGAGATAACGAAGCCATCGCGGTCCGCATCGTAAGTACGAGACGCTTTATCTGGCGTTTCGTTGTATTTAGTCGAGAGTGCACCCATCGCATCGAACATCATGGTCAATGTCCAGTCGAGCTCTTCACCACCACCAGCGAATACAATATCTTGCTTGCCCATCTGGATAAGCTCTGCTGCGTGGCCGATACAGTGTGCTGAAGTCGCACAGGCTGAACTCATCGAGTAGTTCACGCCACGAATTTTAAACGGCGTCGCCAAACAAGCTGAAACCGTAGAAGACATAGTGCGCGGCACCATGTAAGGGCCAATGCGCTTCACGCCTTTTTCGCGCAGAGTGTCAACCGCGATCGCTTGGTTGAGTGACGATGCGCCACCAGAACCTGCAACGATACCTGTACGGTCGTTAGAAACTTGCTCTTCCGTCAGGCCTGCATCCGCAATCGCCTGCTCCATAGAGAGATAAGCATAAGCTGCCGCGTCACCCATAAAGCGCATCTGTTTGCGATCAATATGGTCAGCAGGGTTAATTTTCAGATCACCCCATACTTGGGAACGCAAGCCTTTCTCTTTAAACTGCTCAGACGCAGTGATACCAGATTGACCTGCCTTTAACGACGCCAAAACTTCTTCGACGTTGTTACCGATACTTGAAACAATACCCATACCGGTGATTACGACTCGTTTCATGTGACATTCCTATAATTCAAAATCCGCTAGATAATAACCAAGAAGCTTAACAAAAGTGGTCAGCTTTCCCAGAAATTCGTACAATCCCTGCATCCTAACCGCGCCAAATCACACAATGACAGAAAATTTATGACCACCATTACCAATGCCCAGCTGGGTTGGAACGAAGTTGGCACCCCAGTTTCTGACCAATTCGACGATGTTTACTTCTCCAACGTCAATGGCCTTGAAGAAACGCGCTATGTGTTTCTCCAGCAAAACCTTATCCCACAAAGATGGCAGGAATTTGACCAAAGACGTTTCGTGATTGGAGAAACCGGTTTTGGTACTGGGTTGAATTTTCTCGCGGTTTGGCAGTATTTTAGCCAATTTCGCCAAGCCAATCCTGACGCAGCCCTCAAAGAGCTGCACTTTATCAGCTTTGAGAAATACCCACTGAGCAAAGCCGATTTAGTCAAAGCCCATCAAGCATGGCCTGAACTGGCGGAGTTTGCCGAAAAGCTGCATCGCCACTACCCGATTGCGGTGCCGGAATGCCATCGCATCATTTTAGACGACGGCGCGGTGACACTGGATCTGTGGCTTGGCGACATTAAAGAGTGCATGCCACTGGTACCACACGCAGAAAGCGGCCTGATTGATACATGGTTTCTCGATGGGTTTGCCCCGAGCAAAAACCCAGAAATGTGGAATCAAACCTTGTTTAACAACATGGCGAAACTCGCCAAGCAAGATTGCCGCGTGGCGACGTTTACCTCGGCAGGCTTTGTTCGTCGTGGCCTTATCGAAGCGGGCTTTGCGATGAAAAAGGTCAAAGGTTTTGGCACCAAACGCGAAATGATTGCGGGTGCCTTGGAAGCGAAAGAACCATACGCCAGCCATTTGCCTTGGTTTGAGCGCGTTGGCGCAAATCAAACGGGCGACATTGCCATCATCGGCGGCGGTATCGCCAGCGCCACACTGGCCAAAGCACTGGTTCAGCGCGGGCAAAAGGTGACTTTATATTGCCAAGAGGCGCAAGCAGCCGAAGGCGCTTCGGGCAATCGTCAAGGTGCCGTCTATCCGCTACTTAACGGCTCACACACTGGCGTGTCACGCGTGTTTGCTCCCTCGTTTCTTTTCGCTCGTCAGTTTATTGAACAAGCCGCAGAGAAAATCTGTTTTGACCACGATTGGTGTGGCGTTACCCAACTGATGTGGGATGACAAGAACAAAAAGAAACTGGCTAACATGCTGGAGGGAAATTTTGACCCACAGTTGGTAAGCGCACTTTCGCCCGATCAAACCGCACAGACTATCGGTTTGCCAATCGACATGGCTTCAGTGCACTATCCACTTGGCGGTTGGTTATGCCCAGCGCAGCTGACCCAAGGTTTGATTGCACAGTTGCAACAAAACTCGCTTTTCACGGTCTGCTTCAACCAACATATTGAGTCGCTCAACTGGCTTGAGAGCCGTCAGGTTTGGCAACTTGGCAGCCTTGCTGAACAATTTGAGCACGCGGTCGTGATCGTTGCCAATGGGCACAAATTCCAAACCTTTGCTCAAACAGCGGATCTGCCGCTTGGTCAAGTAAAAGGCCAGGTGAGTCACATCCCAACGACTGATGATCTGCGCCAACTCCATTCAGTGCTGTGTTATGACGGCTATCTAACCCCGCACAACCCCGTTAACCAAGAGCACTGTATTGGCGCGAGCTACGATCGCTTACAGCTCGATACTCAATTTGACCCAGTCGCGCAAATAGAGAATGGCGAAAGGCTGGTCAAGTGCGTTCCCAACCAAGCTTGGCCGCAGCAAGTGGACACCACGGGCAACTCATCACGCCAAGGCATTCGCTGCGTGAGCCGAGATCATCTGCCTTTTGTTGGCAATGTCGGCGATTTACAAGAGATCAAAGCGAAATATCAGGATCTGCAAGGCAAAGAGGATGCGGAGGTCACGCCAATCCACCACTACCCGAATCTCTTTTGTCTGCTCGGGCTTGGTTCACGCGGCTTAAGCTCTGCGCCACTGATGGCTGAGGTGCTGGCATCGCAAATCTGCGGCGACCCTATCCCGTTGCCAACGGATGTGCTTGAAAGTCTACACCCAAGCCGCATGTGGGTGCGCAAATTGCGCAAAGGTAAAGCCATTACTGAGCTTTAATTACCGAGCTTTAAATACAAAGAATGCCTCGTTTCTCATGAGGCATTTTCTCTAGGCTATGAGCTTTCTAGGCGATCAGCGCAGCGCTTGTACCGCTTGCTTGACTTTATCTGCCCACTCCGCGCTTTTGAACTCGCCGGTGCTGACATCAAAGTTGTCGTAAAAATTGGGCACGGAAAGCGAGGCTTTAACCTGCGCACCAAAATACGGCGCCGAACCGATGGCTGCAGCCAGTACGCTTTGCGCACCGCCCGCACCGGGCGAAGTCGCCAAATAGACGACAGGCTTGTTCTGAAATACTGAACGATCGATACGCGTCGCCCAGTCGAACAAATTCTTGTAAGCCGCAGGGTAGTAACCATTGTGCTCTGCATACGAGACAACGATGGCGTCTGCTTGCGACAAATCGCGAAGAAAAGCCTGTGCTCCTTCGGCTTGGCCGATCTCTTTCTCTTTGTCTTCGCTAAACATAGGCACGTTGTAACTGTTGATATCGAGCACAGTAACCTCTGCACCTTCCACTTGCTTCGCGGCGTAGGTGGCCAGTTGTTTGTTGATCGAGGTCGAGCTGGTTGAAGCGGCAAAAGCGACAATTTTCATGGTTGTAATCCTTGTTCCCGTTATGTGTGAATCATCATATAAGTGGAACAATCTGGCTACAACCACAAAAATTTTACGGAAAGGTTCGAATAATTTGAATAAAAGTCGAGCGCTAGATGTTCGCTTGCAGCGCTTGCCACAAGTCACTCACGATCACGCGATCCGCTGGCGTTAATTCGCTGCGTGCGTCATCCAAACTCTGCTGAATGCGCTTTTTTAGTTCAGCAAGGTCGTCAATACCCTCATCTTCGCAAGAAGCCGCTGAAAGGGAGATGTGACCACGGAGATAACCACCAGCAAACAGTTCGTCGTCTGACGCGGTTTCAATACGCGCATCAATCAGTTCCAGTAGCTTTTCTTCAAATTCAATAATCATGGCAATCTCTTGGGTTATTTAACGATAAAATCGGTCGCTTCCAGCGGCTTGATGGCATAAAACGCGCGTAGAGCGTCAGAGAGCATCTTAACGCGTACAGGCAATCCTGCTTGCAAAATGTCCATCACCTGCGCGTGCACCTTGTGCATAAAACCAAGCCTGTCTGGCTCGAAATCGCCGTGTAGATTGTCACAACTGACATTAAAAGGGAAGCCAGCACTGAGCGCCAGAATCCACTCGTAGGCTTGCGGGCGCACTTCCACTTGCTCAAACGCCGCCTGCACTTCGGCGGTCCGCCCGTCTGGTTCATACCAGTAGCCGAAATCTTCCAACAAACGGCGCTCTGGCCCGGCGACACACCAATGCGCAATCTCATGCAAAGCAGAAGCATAAAAGCCACGGGCGAAAATGATGCGGTGGTAGGGAGTTTGGCTATCAGCGGGTATATAGATTGGCTCATCGCCGCCCAGATCCAGCTTGGTATTGTAGTCAGCAAAAAAAGTCTGGTTAAAAATCTCAATCAGATCTTGATAGTTGTGAGTCATACTCTGCTCTCATTCCCCCGTTTATAAGCGCGGCATTGTCGCTTTTTTTCCTCAGCAGGTAAACCGTTGGCGTTATTAGTTGTGCTTATTTGAAGCGTCGCTTTCCCTTACAATTTCTCATTCGTCACTGGCAGTCTTTCCCTCTACACTCTCGCCTTATTTTTATATTCCCCCCGTTGTATAAACAAAATGCCACGGGTTTTACGAGTGTTCCACCATGTTATTGAGTGTTTTATATGTCATCGGCATCACGGCAGAAGCGATGACAGGTGCCCTGAGCGCCGGACGCAGAAAAATGGATTGGTTTGGGGTGATGTTGGTTGCGAGTGCAACAGCAATTGGTGGGGGCACAGTGCGGGACATTCTGCTCGGCCACTACCCGCTCGGCTGGGTAAAGAACCCGGAATTTCTTGCCATTACTTGCGTGGCGGGGATCTTAACCACCGGGCTGGCTAAATGGGTCATCAAACTCAAAGGGCTATTTATTCGCTTAGACGCACTTGGGCTGATTGTTTTTAGCATCATCGGCACTAAAGTCGCCATGGGGATGGGCCTGCACCCCGGAATTTGTATGGTCTCGGCGTTAGTCACTGGCGTTTTTGGTGGTCTACTGCGCGATTTGATCTGTCGTCAAACACCGTTGGTGCTGCATGAAGAGCTCTATGCTTCTGTCGCTTTAATCGCTTCTGGCCTCTATCTGCTGTTACTGGAGTTCAACATCCCCGATGTCACCGCAACCATAATTACCTTGATTACTGGCTATCTGCTGCGCATGGCGGCAGTGCGTTTTAAATGGCGTCTGCCCTCGTTTCAGCTGGATGCCGAATCTTCTGTGCATTAGATTTCTAGCACTAGAATGTATCAAGGGCAGCTGATATAGCCGCCCTTTAATTTTTGCTTATATTATTTGCTTATATTGTTGGCGTTTGCGTGCTGACACCGTGATTTTGCCCTCGATGACGCAGCAGATGATCCATCACCACTATCGCCAACATGGCTTCGGCGATTGGCACAGCGCGTATTCCCACGCAAGGGTCATGACGACCTTTGGTGATCAACTGGGTCGGCTCACCCTGCACGTTGATGGTATCTCCCGGCACGGTAATGCTTGAGGTCGGTTTGAGTGCAATATTCGCCACAATCGCTTGCCCAGTCGAAATGCCGCCAAGAATGCCACCCGCATGGTTGCTGCCAAAGCCTTGTGGCGACAGCGTATCGCGATGTTGGCTACCTTTTTGGCTCACCACGGCAAAACCATCGCCAATTTCAACCCCCTTCACCGCGTTAATGCTCATCAACGCGTGGGCAATGTCGGCATCAAGGCGATCAAACACCGGTTCACCTAAACCAACAGGGACATTGGTTGCTACCACTTGAATCTTGGCGCCAATCGAGTCGCCCTCTTTTTTCAAGTCGCGGATCAACTGGTCATAAGCTTCTACTTTATCGGCATCAGGGCAGAAAAATGGGTTGTTTTCGATTTCGTTCCAATCCACTTTCTCGATCTCGATATCACCCATTTGCGACAGATAAGCACGAATCTCTACGCCAAACTCCTGTTTAAGGTACTTTTTAGCGATCGCGCCCGCCGCGACTCGCATTGCAGTTTCACGCGCAGACGAACGGCCACCGCCGCGATAGTCACGAATGCCGTATTTTTGATGGTAGGTATAATCCGCATGCCCAGGACGAAACTTGTCCTGAATGTCTGAGTAATCTTTCGAACGCTGATCGGTGTTCTCAATCAGAAGACCAATGGAAGTGCCCGTCGTTTTGCCTTCAAACACACCAGAGAGAATTTTCACTTCGTCCGGTTCACGTCGTTGGGTGGTATAGCGTGATGTGCCAGGACGACGACGATCCAAATCAATTTGGATATCTGCTTCGGTAATTTCTAATCCTGGGGGACATCCGTCAACGATACATCCCAGTGCGATACCGTGACTTTCTCCGAACGTGGTCACTCGGAAATGTTGTCCGATACTGTTTCCTGCCATTACTTCCTCAAATTTTGCTAGCGCTGTAAACCAGGCTATACATTCCAATTCTTCGTGAATTCATAGTGGCGCTATTGCGATTTGAAGTAAACCCCTAAAAGAGATCAATTTTGCCATTTTGTCGCAATAAAAACGCCAGCTTTAAAAGCTGGCGCAAACAGTCTGATGGCATGATGTGGGATCAGTCTTTGTACAGACGGAAATCTTCCGCGTGCTCAACCAACTGATCACGGGTCAGCATAAAGACACCGTGGCCACCATTTTCAAACTCAATCCACGTAAATGGGATGTGTTGGTACTGTTCCATCATGTGCACCATGGAGTTGCCCACTTCACAAATCAGAATACCTTGCTCGGTGAGATAATCTGGCGCATTGGCTAAAATACGGCGTGCCAGTTTCAGGCCGTCCGTTCCTGCCGCTAATCCCAATTCCGGTTCGTGCGTGAATTCACGCGGTAGGCTGTTCATGTCTTCTTGATCGACATACGGTGGGTTGGTCACGATCAGGTCGTATTTCTCTTTTGGCAGATCACGGAACAGATCCGAACGGATTGGGAACACTTGCTGCTCCATGCCGTGGTCTTGGATGTTCTGCTCGGCGACTGCAAGTGCGTCAACGGAGATATCGATAGCATCCACTTCGGCATCTGGGAACGCGTGGGCGCAAGCAATTGCAATGCAGCCGCTGCCCGTGCAAAGGTCCATAATGCGCGTAGGTTCTTCAATCAACCAAGGCTGGAATTGCGCTTGAATAAGCTCGCCGATTGGCGAACGAGGCACCAAAACGCGCTCATCAACAAAAAACTCTAAGCCACAAAACCACGCTTTGTTGGTGAGATAAGCCGTCGGTGTGCGTTCGTTAATGCGTTTGATAACGCGTTCAACAATACGCAAGCGCTCACTGCTGGTTAGGCGTGAGTTAAGCACATGCGGAGGCACATCAATCGGTAAATAAAGGGTTGGTAGAATCAGCTGAACGGCTTCATCCCACGCATTGTCTGTGCCGTGGCCATAAAACAGGTTGGCTGCATTGAAGCGGCTGACTGTCCAACGAATCATATCTTGAAGGGTATGAAGCTCAGAAACCGCTTCTTCTACAAAAATCTTATCCAAAATTGCCTCCGAAAAGCGCTACAATACTGCCAATGATGTACGAATTCAGTGTTAACCCCATGAGTAACAAAGACAACGACCTTGATGACGATCTCTCGATATTCCGGGAAGCAGTACAGGGCGTAAAAAAGTTGCGCCAGGATACCATAATCCAGCAACCAAACAGAAACACTAAACAAAAAGAAATCAAGCGTGTTAGCCGAGAAGCCAGCGACGCCGAATTCTATTTTTCTGACGAGTTTGTCCCACTTCTCAGCGAAGAGGGACCAACGCGTTATGCTCGCGATGGCGTCTCGACTTACGAGGTAAAACGGCTAAGGCGCGGCGTGTACGTCCCCGATGTCTTTTTGGATATGCATGGCATGACCCAACAAGAGGCCAAGCGCGAACTGGGGGCGATGATCGCTTACTGTGTGAAAAACGAAGTGCACTGTGCGTGTGTGCAACACGGCATTGGTAAACACATCCTTAAACAGAAAACCCCTCTTTGGCTTGCGCAGCATCCGGATGTGCTGGCGTTTCACCAAGCGCCTTTGGAATTTGGCGGTGATGGCGCATTGCTGGTACTGCTCTCGATTCCTGAAAAATAATCACCAATCAGTGCAGCGCTTACAGCAGGCTTTCGCCTGCTGATGAGTTTACGCTTTGAAGTTAAAACAGATCTCGCCACGAGCAGTTTTCGGTTCGAAATCGATACACACCATGCCAGAGGTCGGGAACATTGGCGCTGGCATATCTTTAACAAACTCTGCAGTCAAATACCCCACCAAAGGCAGATGCGAAACCAACAGAACATGCTGCGGTTTTTCGACTTCAATCAACGCACACAAGTAATCAAACACCTGATCAGAGTGACCGTATGGCGTGATGTCCTCACAGGTTTGTACGGTTTTGGCGTCAAAATGGTGGCTAATCGCTTGCCAAGTTTGCTGAGCACGTAAGTAAGGACTAACCAACACTTTGTCGAAGTGGGTGAAACCTTGCTCAGCGCATGCCATAGCAACCACATCCGACTCCAAACGGCCACGACTGGTCAATGCACGCTGCGCATCACTTTCCGCGAAATGTTCCGCTTCACCATGACGCATAATAAATACTTTCATGTAATATCCTTGGACTGAATACAGGATAAGAGTTATCGCCCAGTAACCTTGATGACAATGCCCATATTAGGCTCATCACTCAATAAGGAAACTCGGCAAGAATACTGCATATTTCGATCCGCTTTTTAATATTGCTTAATCAACTTTTTCGTCGCAACGGCGAATTCTTAGGTCGGTAGACTCGATAATCAGCCTATTAATTATATCAATTAGCTTGCCAAAGACTCCGACTTTCTTAACAATCTATTAAAAACATTAATGCAAAGCGTTATCGGCATCGATATTTAGCATCCAAAATGTCATGCAGAATTTGCACCCACTTGTTTGAGGTTCATACTTACCATAATGACCATTTCGGAGACGCACCGTGCATCTAAGCCCAAATGATACTCATCACTACCGCTACTTGACTCTCGAAAATCAGTTGCGAGTTTTGCTGATCCACTCCGAAGATGCCCAAAAATCGGCGGCTGCGCTGGCGGTCAATGTGGGCCATTTTGATGATCCACTTGAACGCGAGGGCCTTGCGCACTACTTGGAACATATGCTGTTTCTCGGTACTCAAAAGTATCCCAAGGTCGGGGAATTTCAGAATTATATCACTCAACATGGTGGGAGCAATAACGCCTGGACGGGCACAGAACACACCTGTTTTTTCTTTGATGTCAGCCCGTCTGCTTTCGAAAAATCGCTCGATCGTTTCAGCCAATTTTTTATCGCACCGCTGTTTAATGAGGAGTCCTTGGACAAAGAGCGCCAAGCGGTTGAATCTGAGTATCGTCTGAAGCTAAACGACGATTCGCGCCGCCTCTACCAAGTAAGCAAAGAGGTGGTCAACCCACGACATCCGTTCGCCAAGTTTTCGGTTGGCAATCTGCAAACACTGGGCGATCGCGATGGCGTCTCAATCCGCCAAGAGATTGTGGATTTCTATCAGTCCACCTATTCGGCCGACCTAATGACACTGACGCTCTACGGTCCTCAAAGTTTGGACGAGCAACAAGCTTGGGTGGAAGAGATGTTCTGTGCGATTGTTAATCGACATCTGCACGGAAAATCGATTGATGAACCCATCAGCGACGAAAACAGCACTGCGATTACCGTACGGGTCGAACCCATCAAAGAGATCCGTAAACTGGTGCTCACCTTTCCTCTGCCCGGTATGGATCAGTACTACTCCATTAAACCGCTTTCCTACTTCGCGCACTTATTGGGCTACGAGGGCGAAAGCAGCCTAATGCTGCAACTGAAAAACAGAAACTGGATCACGTCGCTGTCAGCGGGCGGTGGTGCCAGTGGCAGCAACTATCGCGACTTCACCATCAGTTGCACGCTGACTAAAGAAGGGATGCAGCACTACGAAGATATCGTACAAGCTGTTTTCCAATATATTTCAATGATTAAGCTTGAAGGCTTACAAGAGTGGCGCTATAAAGAGAAGCAAGCGGTGTTAGAATCGGCCTTCCGCTTTCAAGAACCCTCTCGCCCGCTGGATATGGTCAGCCATCTGGTGATCAACATGCAGCATTATCTGCCGCAGGATACCATTTATGGCGACTATAAAATGGCCGGTTACGATGAGGCGTTGCAACGCTCTTTATTGCAATATTTCACCGTCGATAACCTGCGTATTACTCTGATTAGCAAAGGCTTTGAGGCGCAGAAGTACGCGTCTTGGTACCACACGCCTTACTCGGTGACTCCCTTTAGCTCTGAGCAAAAACAGCGGTTTACCGAGATCGAGCCAGAGTGGTGCTTCGCCCTACCTGAACCCAACCCATTCATCTGTTACAACTTAGATCCTCGCCCGTTAGAAGTAGATGGAACGCTACCGGAACTGATCGAAGATCTAGACGGCTTTCGTCTATGGCATTTGCAAGACAGCGAATTCCTTGTGCCGAAAGGGGTGGTGTATGTGGCGATTGACAGTCCTCAATCGGTTTCGTCTGCGCGCAATATCGTCAAAACACGTTTGTGCGTGGAGATGTTTCTTGACTCGCTAGCTAAAGAAACTTATCAGGCAGAAATCGCGGGAATGGGTTACAACATGTATGCCCACCAAGGTGGCGTTACGCTTACTCTGTCCGGTTTCTCCGAAAAACTGCCACAATTGCTGGAGATGATCCTAATTCGCTTTGCAGAACGCAATTTTAACCCAATGCGTTTTAGCAATATCAAAAAACAGTTGCTGCGTAGCTGGCGTAATTCTGCCCAAGATAGGCCCATTTCGCAGTTGTTTAATGCGATGACTGGCATCTTGCAGCCGAACAATCCACCTTATGCCGCACTGGTTGAAGCGTTGGAGGAGATCGAGGTCGATGAACTGGCGAGTTTTGTCGATGCAATTCTCGCAGAGCTCTATGTTGAGATGTTTGTTTATGGGGATTGGCAACGCCAGCAGGCCCATGATATGGCCACGACATTGAAAAATGCCCTGCGCGTTAAAGAACAGCGATACGAAGAGTCCTTGCGTCCTTTGGTGATGCTGGGCTCAAACGGCAGTTTCCAGCGTGAAGTGCCCTGCAATCAGCAAGATTCTGCTGTGGTTATCTATCATCAGTGCGAAGATACTTCACCACGCAGCATTGCACTCTATTCACTGGCCAACCATTTGATGTCAGCGGCGTTCTTCCACGAAATTCGCACCAAACAGCAACTGGGTTACATGGTCGGCACAGGGAACATGCCGCTAAATAAACATCCCGGAATTGTGCTCTACGTCCAGTCACCAAACGCTGCGCCAGCCGAGTTGGTGCGCTCGATTGATGAGTTTCTCAACGCATTTTACATGGTGCTGCTTGAGCTGAACGAGTACCAATGGCACAGCAGCAAGCGGGGCCTTTGGAATCAAATTTCGACACCAGACAACACCTTGCGCAACCGTGCACAACGCTTTTGGGTCGCGATTGGCAACAAAGACACCGACTTTAATCAAAGGGAGAAGGTGCTGGAAGAGCTGAAAGTGCTGACTCGCGCCGACATGATCCGCTTTGTAGTCAATGAATTAAAACCACGTACAGCCAATCGTTTAGTGATGCACACGCAAGGAATAGCTCATGCCGACGAGCCGAAAATCCACTTGGGCCAAGAGATAGGTTCGATTGAAGAGTTTCAGCTTCGGCCAAAAGATTGTGGGCTTGGCTAGTGAGAGCGTCTACCGCTTAAACTGCCTAGAGGTAAAATCACTTAAAATGAAGAAGGCTGACCGAGGTCAGCCTTCTTTTTACCTTAAATACGCCCGATTTAGTTGTCGTAAAAACGACGCCTTTCCCCGGCACGCGTCAACAAGCCGTCGCAAGGCGCGAAACGGTCACCATATTTTTCCGCAAACTGATTCATCTTCTCAACCAGCTCTTTCAAACCAAACTGATCCATATAGCGGAAAGGACCACCGAGGAATGGAGGGAAACCGATACCAAAAATCGCACCGATATCACCGTCGCGTGGTGAACGAATAATGCCATCATCAAGACAGCGCACCGCTTCATTGAGCATCGGCAACACACAGCGCAGCGCAATGTCATTATCACTCAATTTCGATTCTGGTTTGAGTTTCAGCAGTTTGTAAACCGACTTATCAACTTCCTTTTTCTTCCCTTTGTAGGTGTAGAAGCCTTTGCCACTTTTACGCCCTTTGCGACCATCATTGAGCAGCGTATCAAAGACATCCGGGCCACGGAAACGCTCACCGAGCTCATTGAGCAAAATTGGCATGATCTTCGCGCCGATATCCACGCCCACTTCATCCAACAAAGTAATAGGACCGACAGGGAAACCGAAATCGAGCAGCGCGCTATCGACTTTGTCAATCGGTTCATTGGCCAGCAGGATGTGTGCTGCCTCATTCATGTAAGGCGCCAAAATCCGGTTAACGTAGAACCCTGCTTTGTCTTTTACCACAATTGGGGTTTTGCCTTGCTTTTTCGCTAAAGCAACCACGGTGGCAATCGTCTCTTGTGACGTGGTTTCGTGCGGGATCACTTCCACCAGCGGCATTTTTTCTACCGGACTGAAATAGTGCAAGCCGACGATATTTTCTGGGCGTGCCGCTTTTTCGGCGATTTTATGGATTGGCAAAGAAGAGGTATTGGTTGCAAAAATCGTCTCCGCTTTCGCATTCGCTTCAATGTCCGCCACCATTTGTTGCTTCAGAGCCAGATCTTCAAAAACGGCTTCGATCACTACATCAAGATGATTGAAACTGGTGAAATCAGTGCCGCCACTAAGTTGCAGCATTTTCGCTTGCAACTGAGCTTTTGAGAGAATGCGACGTTTGCGCTGTTTGTCGAACAACTTGTAGTTGTACTTCAGTGCATTCAACACACCGTCGTTGCTGACATCTTTGATACGCACAGGAACTTTCGCTTTCGCCACACTGACATGGCTAATGCCTGCCCCCATCAAACCGCCGCCAAGCACGCCGACCGCGGCAACTTTGCTTGGTTTCGCGTCGCTGCCGTGCTCTTTTTTCATCTCCGTCGTTGCGAAGAAAATAGAACGCAGTGCTTTTGACTCAGGGCTCATCACCAGCTCGCCAAAGCGTTTCGCTTCAAGCTCCAACCCTTGCTTCATGCCTTTTTCTAGGCCGTGTTGGATCACGTCCAAAATAGCGACCGTTGCCGGATAGTTGCCGCGTGTTTTCTCGTTGGTCTTTTTCGCTGCTTGTTCAAAAACAAACTTACGTCCAAGGCGGCTACCAGAGAGAATCTTCTCTTTGGTGGTCACTTTCTGCTTCACGCTGCGCTTACCTTTGTCGATGAACTGTTTCGCCACCTCAAGCAAAATGGTGGCCGGCACACACGCATCAACAACACCCAGTTTTTTCGCTTTTTGCGCACGCAGCTGCTTGCCCGTCAAAATGAGATCCAGTGAAGGCAAAAGGCCAATCAGGCGCGGCAAACGCTGCGTACCCCCCGAACCTGGCAACAAACCAAGCTGCACTTCTGGTAGACCAAGACGAGTCGCATCAGCGTCGGTACAAACGCGATAATCACAAGCTAGCGCCAACTCGAGTCCACCGCCCAAACATGGGCCATGAATCGCGGCCACCACAGGATAAGGAAGATCGGATAGCTGCTGGAACAAGGTTTGCCCTTGACTGGCTAAAGACTCGGCCTCCGCTGCACTTTTACACGCTTCCAACATACGAACATCGGCGCCAGCAACAAAGTTATCTGGCTTGAGCGAATGAACAATCAGCCCTTTCACCCCACTGCTGTCTTTGAGCTGAGCGAAAATTTCCGTCATCTCATCGGCAAACGCTGCTTGCAGGGTGTTCATTTTTTCATTAGGAACATCAATCGCTAACCACGCGATGTTCTGTTCATCAATCTTTAGACTAAACGCTTTTTGCTCGCTCATTATTCAACCTCCAGAATCATCGCTGCACCTAAGCCACCGGCCGCACAAGCGGTATTAAGGGCCAAACCACCACCGCGACGTTTTAACTCGCGCAGGGTTTGCGTCATCATGCGTGCCCCCGTTGCCGCAAATGGGTGTCCGTAAGCAATCGAGCCACCGAGGACGTTGAATTTGTCCATATCGATCTCGCCAATCGCTTTGCTACGGCCGAGGTTTTCTTGAGCAAACTTATCTGAAGCAAACATCTTCACGTTGGCCAGCGCTTGCGCGGCAAACGCCTCATGCATGTCAATCAACGTGAGATCCGACAGTTCCAGCCCCGTGTTAGCGAGCACTTTAGCGGTGGCGTACGTTGGCCCCATCAACATATCGGTTTCCACGCCGATAGCAGAGAAAGCATAACCACGCAGATACCCGAGGATTTCCATCCCCAGTTCTTTGGCTTTACCTTCACGCATCAGTAGCACTGCGGCTGCACCATCGGTCAACGGTGTACTGTTGGCCGCGGTGACGCTGCCATATTGACGATCAAAGGCCGGACGCAGCTTCGCGTAACCTTCTAATGTGGAGTCGTGGCGGATGTTGTTGTCTTCAGCAATCCACTTCTTGTAAGGCTCTGGAAATGCGGCCATCACCTCACCCTGAATTTTGCCGTCTTTCCACGCTTTTGCCGCGAGTGTGTGGGAGCGATGTGCCAGCGCATCTTGCTCTGCGCGCGAAATGCCGTGAGTCTTCGCCATTTGCTCCGCAGTTTGTCCCATAGATAGGCCAGTCGAGTACTCGGCGACTGCTGGCGGTACAGGCATCAAATCTTTCAGGCTGAGCGTTTTGAGAATACTCAACTTTTGCCCCAGCGTTTTGGTTTTGCTTAAGGCGAGCAAATTGGCCGCGAGCTTTTTCGACACACCAATTGGCAACACGGAGGATGAATCAGCCCCACCTGCAATACCTATATCAATACTGCCAGCCATAATGCTTTCCGCCACGTTCACAGCGGCTTGAAAGCTGGTGGCACACGCACGTGTCACACTGTAAGCATCGGTATGTACGTGCATGCCCGTGCCTAACACGATCTCGCGCGCGATGTTTGGCGCTTCTGGCATCTGCACCACTTGACCAAACACCACTTGTTCAATCAATTTTGCATCGATGTCGGTGCGAGCAAGCATTTCGCTTACCACCATTTTGCCCAGATCAACAGCCGGGACCTGACTAAACTCTGTGCTTTGACGAGCGAACGGGGTTCTTAACCCTGCGACGATAGCAATACGCTCGCCTTGGCGTGTTTTCACTTCCTGCTTGCCCATTATTTCTCCTTAAAAACAAGAGGTCTGACCTGATGCATTGTAATCAGTTTGTTAAATTTATCAAACATGCGTTTAAATAAACGTGAGGTTTGTAGATCTATTGCCAGTATCATTTCCAAGAAATGACTAAATTTCATTACGTTAGCATAAACAAAAGGAAGGTAGGTTAGCTGCAGGCAAAAAAAAACCACACAGATTTGTGTGGTTGGAATTGGTATAAAACAATTAACTTACGCCAATTGAAATAATCAGTTTCCTGATTAGGAGAAAGTAAAGTCAGCCTTCAAAAGGAAGTGTCATCTTGCTCAACACGTTAACCCAGAGGATTAACTAGATGACAGGGTTTACTATAACCAGTTTGCCGCAATGAAATTTGAATTAGATCAATTTTATCTCGATTTTCACGCTTTTAGGCGCATTAGCAAACACGATTATCGGCTTTCTCTGATCTTCATCATCTAAATGTATTTTTCTAGCAAATCATGCAACAGCTTGTTTGTTTGAATAAACCTTTCAAACCCGCTATGCCTTTAGTACCCAAAAGGTCAGTAATTGCGTTACACTTCGGCACACTTGCTGAGTTTATAAAATTGATAAGACTCATTTTTGTATCAATGCGCTTATCCCACTCCGAGCAAGAATGGAGGCTCTTGTGGCAATTTTTCATTTTTTCGGAAAGAAAAAGTCAGATGATCCGGTCAATCCTGACATGGACAAACAAAGAAAATATGAAGCTCTAGTTCGAGCTTATCACCGAGATTTATACCGTTACGCGTATTGGTTGTGCAAAGATCAAACAATCGCTGAAGACTTAGTACAAGAAACCTGTCTGCGCGCGTGGAAATCTCTAGATAGCCTACTGGATGAAAAGGCAGCGAAATCCTGGTTAATCACTATTTTGAGAAGGGAAAACGCTCGCCGCTTCGAACGCAAACAGTTTGAGTTAGTAGACATCGAAGATTACAGTGGCGAAGCTCGTGTCAACGACGATGCCCATCACCAAAACGCATGGCTACAAGCACAAATTATGAAACTGGACGTTGAATATCGTGAGCCTCTCTTTCTCCAAGTCGTTGGTGGATTTAGTGGCGACGAGATCAGCGAGATCTTGGAATTAAACACCAACACGGTCATGACACGTCTGTTCCGTGCCCGAAATCAGCTCAAAGATCTGTTAGATTCGGACAAGACTCAAAGGGGGCAAATAAATGGATGATTTAGAATTCCGTCGCCGTATTTTGTCGGATCCTAAACAGCTTGATGAAGAGATGCTACAAACACTGGCGGGCAATGAAAGTCACAACAAGTTCTTAGACGATGTCCTTGATCTTGATAGCCAGATTAAGCAAGCCATGAATGTCAGCGTGCCTGACGATCTGGTGGATAAAATTTTGTTCTCTCAATCCTCTATCGCTGGGCGAGAGAATATCGCTCGCCCTGCGTTTGGAAAAAAAGCGATGGCGATGGCCGCTTCCTTCGCCTTTACTGCAGGCTTGCTATTTGGCCAACTCAACTGGGGTAACTTGCTTGTCTCTCCAGCACAAGCGAGCCTTGCCGAAACCGCCGTACAGCATGTGATTGCGGAGAGTGCTTTTGTAAACCAATTAGATGAGCAAGTCTCTTCGGAGCAAATTAACGCCAAATTGTCTCCTTTTGAGTATCAGTTTGATCAACGCTTTCCATACCATGTTTACTACCTGAACCATTGCGGCTTTGGCCAATCCAATGCTCTGCATATGGTATTTCAGGGAAAACAGGGTAAGGTGACGCTCTTTCTTACCAATATCCCGCCAGAAACGACTGGCGATTTTTCCCAGTCCGGTCTGTCCGCCATAGTAAAAGCGGTCGGCAACAGCAGTTTGATTTTGGTGGGGGAACAAGGGGAAGATGTCGCTCAACTGGCAAACAAACTGGCACCGATGATTAAACCCATGCCTTAGTCGAGCTTTGTGATGAAAAAAGCCGCCAACTTAGTCGAAGAGGCGGCTTTTTTATATCAAGCAGACATACCATTCACTCTGATTATTGACAAATAGAGTCATAACTCTATTTACTGCCACTTACCCCCTAAATCCTGTCAGATAGGCTACATTTATTTAATTTTCGCTCCTTTTTAGCCAATGGTCGGATTTGTATTCGCTATGCTTAGGAATAGGATCTCAGCGAACTGAGCAAAAGCTCAAACACAACGCCCATTAGAGGCGCTTATTCAAAGGAAAATACAATGACTAACAACACGCGTCTGTTTAAAAAGTCTCTCCTCGCAGTGACAGTCGCCCTTGCTTCAGGCCAAACCTTGGCAGCAGGTTTCCAACTTAATGCCCAATCGGCAACAGGTATCGGGCGTGCTTTTGCGGGTGATGCGGTTATCGCCGATAATGCTGCTGTTATGGCACGTAACCCTGCTGCGATGGCGCTGTTTGATGAAAAAGCGCTATCGCTTGGTTTTGAAACAATTACCACCGATATAACTGCAAAAAATGTTCAATATGACGGTTCGTCTGCGGAATCTTATAGTGATGCAGGTGGTACATCGATTGCACCAAATATCCATCTTATCGTGCCAGTAAACGAAAAGTTTGCTTGGGGTGTTAATGCTTATTCAAACTTTGGTACAAAGACTGACTTTTCTAACGATCTTTCTTGGTCTGAATACGGCGGCTTAACTGATGTTAAAAGTGTAAACCTTGGCGTTGCAGGCTCATATCGTTTAAATGAGCAATGGAGTTTTGGTTTAGGTCTTGACCTCATCTACGGAAGCGGAAAGCTACAACGTAAAGCAGGTTCAGGAACCAACACTATCTTGCCATTTAGCGACCCGCAATGTAGTGCTATTGGCGGTACTGTAATAGGTCCTGGTCAATGTTATGTTGGAGCACCAAAAGGAACGTCTTTAGTGGATGCTGAAGCTGACGGTTTTGGTGTTGGTTTCAACGTGGGCACTGTTTTTGAACTAGACAAAAACAACCGCTTTGGCCTTTCTTATCGCCACAGTCCAGAAATTGAAGCTAAAGGCGACGTACAGTACCTAACAAACTCCGATAGCAATGGTAAGCTTCACATGCCACTACCGGATATTGCTGAATTTTCTGGTTATCATAGAATCAAAGAAACTAAATTCGCTGTTCACTATAGTGTTCAGTACATTGGTTGGAAAGCATTCGATAAGCTAGATGCAACTATCAATGGAACTAAGACCACGTTAAATGAATACAACTGGCAGGATGGATGGCACTACTCTTTAGGTGGCACTTACTATTTAAATAACGACTGGACGCTACGTGGTGGCTACATGTATGACACCAGTGCACAGGATAAAACCACATCTGTATCAGTACCAGACTCAGATCGTCAGTGGTTTTCCGCAGGTGCAACCTATCAGATAGACGACAAATCAAATGTTGACATTGGTCTGACTTATTTAGTTGGTAAGGACGTTCACGTGAATGAAAGTACCGAGATGGGACCATTAGAGCTGTCTAGTATTTCTGCTACTACCCGCGCAAACGCCATTCTTTTTGGCTTACAGTACAGCCGTACTTTCTAAGCAAAGTATCGCTTTGTCATGATCAATAAAGAGCTGGTTTTCCAGCTCTTTTCTTTTTTTTCGCCACGAAAAACACGCCACTTTGAGTGCACAACTGTGTGCTGCAACAGCGATTTTATAGCACGAGTGTTCGCTGAAATTAAAAGACACTACAATATTAAACAGTTTATTAATCTAATAATACCAATTCTATAGATAAAAACTCCAAATACCCCAACATTGCAGAATCTCATTTCTAAAGCAATTACTCTATCTTTAAAATTCTTGCCTACCTATTCACAAATTCAGCGAACAATAATGAAAACCAACAAGACTCTCCTCTCCACGGCGGTCGCTTTTAGCCTGCTAACTTCAATCCATCAAGCTCACGCTGCTGGCTTCCAATTGGCCGAGTACTCGGCAACTGGCTTAGGACGTGCGTATGCTGGCGAAGCTGCGATGGCTGACAACGCAGGCGCACAGTGGCGCAATCCTGCTATGTTGACTTACCTCAAAGGTACTCAGATCTCTGTCGGTGCGATTTATGTGAATCCGAATATTGATGTAAAAGGCTCCACGACTCTATCAAATCCTCAGACTGGAAATGTCATCTACACTACTGAATCGCAATCAGATGACTTTGCACACGATGCGATCATTCCTAATGTATATCTATCACACCAATTTAATGACCTTGTTTCTCTAGGTTTTGCATTGGGTACCAACTATGGCATGGAAACCGATTTGGGGAACAACTTCTCTGCATCTCACTTTGGGAATGAGGCAAGTGTGATCACCAAAGAGGCAAACTTAAATCTTGCCTTGCGTCTAAATGAAAAAATCAGCGTAGGCGGAGGCGTTCGCTACATCGTTGGCGAAGGTAGCTTTGGCGCTAAGACACCCGCAGTGAATATCCTGCAGCAGCCTCAAGGCAAAACCATAAAATATATGGAAGGTGATGATACTGAGTGGGGATGGCAGCTAGGCTCAGCTTGGCAAGTGAATAAAGATCACCGGATAGGTTTTGCTTATAAGTCAGAAGTAAAACTTAAATTAACTGGCCATGCAGAAGGCTTTGGTTTCAATAAAATTCCGGGTGATACCCGTGACTTTTACATGAAAGGAAGCATGAACTTATCTCTTCCCGCGACCGCAGAACTCGCCAGTTTTCATCAGCTTGATGAAAAACTAGCGGTTCATACCAGCATCAACTGGACCGATTGGAGTTCATTTGAGAAACTGCAAGCCGATTTAGTTGATGGCTCTTCAAGTACTGTCAAAATCGAAAACTGGGAAGACAACTATCGCTTCGCGCTAGGTGCGACTTACCAGTGGGACACCAAGCTTGCACTACGTACGGGTGTGGCTTACGACACCTCTGCGGTGAGTGATAAAAACCGCACCATCACCATCCCAGAAACGGACCGTACTTGGCTGAGCATCGGTGCAAGCTATCTGCTCACCGACGACTTAACCCTAGACGCTGGCTTTACTTATATCTTCGCCAAAGATGCCAAGATAAAGGAATCGCGCGGCTATGAATCTGACGACAAGGCACAGCTAGTCGGCGGCGCTTTCGAGGGTGAAGTTTCTGGTAATGTTTGGCTAGTTGGCGTTCAGGCAAGTTACCGCTTCTAAGCAGCTCCGTTCATTGAGCTGAGCAAGATAAAAAAGGGCCTTGGTATAAGCAAGGCCCTTTTTCGTTTAGTAATCTTCAGCGAGATATTCATCGAGCAGATCTTCTTCTTGCTCATCAATCTCATCGACCGTCACTTCCGCTTTAAACGCTTGGCGTTGTAAGTAGACTTCTCGCGTCAGAGCATACGGATCGGGCGACGTATCCAACTGCGCTTCTTGAGAAACGAGCAGCGCGCGTGTTTCCATCCCTTCGAAAGCCCATTTGCCTAAACTCGCCCAAAAGTTGAGATAAACTAATGGCACATATAGGCCATCCACCGTATCAGTCACTTCTCGCACGGTATAAGGGCCATAGCCTGGGAGCATTAAATAAGGACCGTTGCCAACACCATAGTGCCCTGCTGCATCACTAAAAGACTTATTGTCGTTTTTATTGATCCCCGCGGCTGAAGCAATGTCGATTAAGCCAAGCAGGCCAAAGGTCGAGTTTATCCAAAAACGGTTAAAGTGATTGACCGCTTTCTCGCCATTGCCCATTAAAAGGTTATTCACCACACTGGATGGCTCATCCAAGTTGGAAAAAAAGTTGGCAATGCCAGAGCGAACGGGGGTCGGCGTGTATTCTACATACGCTAATGAAACGGGTCTCACTAAGTAGGGATCGAGGTATTCGTAGTTCAGTGTCCACATCGAGCGGTTGAACGATTCAAACGGATCGCCATCGTAGCTTGTTTGGTCCGAAGTGGTTTCAGACGTTTCTCCTGCACTCTCTGGCACGGATGAACAGCCAGCGAGTCCCATCAGCAGTGCCAGCAAAACCAGCAAAGATTTCCCTTGGTTTAACATGATCATTTCCATCGTGACAACGAATCAATATAAAGGCCAGCAATCGCTGGCCCATAGATTCTACGCAATAGTAAACGAGATTAATATTGTTTATTAATCGTTACTGTAACAGGCTGATTGATTGCAACCGCCTCACTTTCACCATACCAATCATGATCGCGAGTGGTGACATTGCCATCCGAATCCAGTCGGGCTCTGACCATCACTTCGCTTAAGCTCGACAAATTTTGCCCTTGCATCATGCTGTTACTATCATCCAACATCACTGTCCGCGGAAATGAACCGAGTGGATAACGTGCCGCTGCGACGGGCATCGGTGAACCATCAGCGCGATGCACTGAGACAATCAGCACCGCATTGGGATCCGCTTGTACATTTGGCGCAAGTTCAATGGTAACAGCAACACCGGAGGCGGCTGGTGCTCCTTCTCCCAAACGCTGTTTGGCACTTTCAATACTGCGAGAGAGCATCTCATAGCGGCTGTCTTCAGGGCCAATCATCTGTTGCATGATGCTCCAGTACTTCACTGCTGCGGAAAAATCTTGACGCTCAAAAGCATCAAACGCCAGCAAAGAGAAGACTCGCAAATCAACATAATCTTGCTGGACCAGCTCACCTAAAATAGACCGTGCATTGGCTTGATCCATTTCATCTTGTGACAACATTAGCGCTTGTGCATAACCCAGCTTGACGTCTGCGTCGTTAGGTTGGATATCGTACGCTTTTCGCATGGCATCAATCGCAGTGCCAATATCGCGGTTAGCCAACGCAATACGCCCCAACAACAACCAGCCTGTGGAATCTTGTGGCTGGTAGTGCAAACGGGTACGTAGTGCCAGAGTCAGGTCTTGCATCTCTTCATCGCTGAGTGGCTCTGCAGTGGAAGACATCAGCTTTTTCGATAATTCCGGCAAGTTGGCACTGACTTGATGCCACGCATCCACCTCTTGGTATGCGCCAAATTTGATGTACAAGCCGTAACTGAGCACAATCGTAAGCAGTACAGAAGGGACAATTACCGCCGTGGAGGAAATGCGCGACTGCATTTTATCCGTCTGCGATGGAATATCGTCGAGAAGTGACTGCTTAAGATCGGCGATCAATTCTTGTTGATCGACCACCAAACCTTCTGACGTTTCTTCTTGCAGCTCAGATAAACGGTCTTTGTAGAGCGCCTTGTTCAGTTCGTCACGCAAGATGTCGTCATTGTTCTCTTTGCGCTTGATGAGCGGCAAAGCGATCATCACGCACGCTAATACACTCAGGGCAACGGTGGATAACCAAAATAGTGTCATTACTGCTTGTCTCCGTTGTTTTCATCCTGAAGTAATGCTTTTAAACGCGCTTCTTTCTCTGCGTCCCATTTTTCTTGCTCGCTAGCACTGACTGCTTTGCGCTTTCGGCTGCGCAAGATAATCAGAGAAAATCCGATGAGCAAGACCGCCAGCGGTCCAAGCCAGAGGATGGACGTCGCGGCAGTGAGCGGCGGATTGTAAGTCACAAAATTGCCATAGCGCGCCACCATATAATCGATGATTTCTTGCTTGGATTTACCTTCTTTGGTCATCTCATACACTTTATGGCGCAAATCTTGCGCTAAAGCGGCGTTCGAATCAGCGATAGTGTTGTTTTGACATTTCGGGCAGCGCAAGGTGTTACCAAGCTCTTTAAATTGCTGTTCTTGCTGCAAATTATCGAACTCGTACACTTCAATCGCGGCATAAGCAGACAAAGAGAAAGTCATGGCGGTGAATAACGCCCAAATCCACTTTTTCATTGCTTCGCCTCCTGAACTAACTGCTGGTAAAGCGGTTCAAGGGTTTCGGCCCAGTTGCGCGGATTGACATCCCCAACATGGCGATAACGAATCACCCCTTCGGCGTCAATGACAAAGGTTTCAGGAGCGCCATACACGCCGAGATCCAAGCCCAACATGCCGTTGCCATCAAACAAGCTGATGAGATAAGGATTGCCGAGATCGTTCAGCCATCCCACCGCTTTATTGCGATCATCTTTGTAGTTCATACCGATGATTTTTACCCCTTGCGAGGCGAGTTGATTGAGATACTGGTGCTCTGCGTAGCAGGTTGGACACCAAGTAGCCCAAACATTAAGCAGTAACGGCTCACCTTTAAAGATCGCTTGATCATAAAGCTTGCCCGGCTCAACCAAATCTTCCAAACGGAACTGAGGTACTGGTTTACCGATAAGTACCGACTCCAATTTGGTTGGATCATCACCGTGCTGGTTCCTTACCAACTGGGTGGCAAACGTCGCCGCGAGAATCAGAAAAATCGCCAGCGGAATAAAGAGCACTTTCTTATTCATTTACGCCTCCTGCTCTTGGTTTTTCATTGGCTCTTTGGCTCCTTTTTTCTTGCGAAAACGGTAGCGCCTGTCAGAAATCGCCAAAATACCGCCGAGTGACATGATGATAGAGCCAGCCCAGATCCAACGAACAAAAGGTTTGTAGTAGATACGCACTGCCCATGAGCGGTTATCTTCCAAACGCTCACCCATTGCAATGTATAAATCGCGCGTAATACCACGGTCGATCGCCGCCTCAGTCATCATGGATTTCGCTGTGCGGTAGAAGCGTTTTTCCGCATGCAAGGTATTGATGTAATTACCGTTGTGGCTAACTTCAAAATCGGCGATATAGCCGTCGTAGTTCGGGCCGTCTTTATCTCTTAGGCCTGAGAAGTAAAAGTCGTAGCCTTGGATTTGAAAATGCTCACCCGGTGCCAAGCGCACATCTCGCTCAATGCTGAAATTTTGTACCATAGCAATACCGATCACCGTTACCGCCAAACCGACGTGGCCCAACATCATTGCCCAGTGACTGCGTTGCAGTTTACCTACGCCTTCAACGAATGAGTGGCGATGAGTCGCGCGTTGATACAGTTCAAAAGCGTGCATTGTGATGATCCAAATGGCCATCACCCAACCAATGTACGCCATGGCATCAAAGAAGTCCGCGAGTAAATAGACACACAATGCGCCGAGACCCAGTGAAATCACCGCTGAGATCAGCATCGGTTTGTACAAAGACGAGAGCTGGTCACGCTTCCAACGAATCAGTGGGCCAATCCCCAGCAGGAAAGCAAACGGCATCATCAACCATGCGAAAAGCATATTGAAGAATGGCGCGCCAATCGAGACCGAACCCAAACCCAACTGTTTATGCACTAGCGGCAGCAAGGTGCCAACCAGCACCACCACGAGAGCGGCGATGAGCATGACGTTATTCGCAAGCAAGGCATTTTCTCGTGAAATGAGCTCAAAGTTGCCGCGAACTCGCACTGATGCGCCTTTAACGGCAAACAGTAACAGTGAGCCGCCGATGACAAACACCAAGAAACCAAGAATAAACATACCACGAGCGGGATCAGAGGCAAAAGCATGCACCGAGACCAGAACACCCGAACGGACCAAGAAGGTACCGAGCAGGCTGAGCGAAAACGCCGAAATCGCGAGTAGTACCGTCCAAGCTTTAAAAGTGCCGCGTTTTTCAGTGACCGCTAACGAGTGCATGAGTGCGGTGCCCGCCAACCAAGGCATGAACGACGCGTTTTCTACTGGATCCCAGAACCACCAGCCGCCCCAGCCAAGCTCGTAATATGCCCACCAAGAACCTAGAGCGATGCCCAACGTCAAAAATACCCAAGCCGCGGTTGTCCACGGACGAGACCAACGCGCCCAGGCGGTGTCCAATCGACCAGTCATCAATGAGGCAATCGCAAACGAGAAGGCAACCGAAAAGCCGACGTAACCCATGTAGAGCATTGGCGGATGGACGATAAGACCTGGGTCTTGCAGCAGCGGGTTAAGATCGCGGCCATCAACCGGGAAGAAAGGCAAAGTACGTAAGAATGGGTTCGATGTGACGATGATGAACAGCAAAAAGCCAACAGAGATCATGCCCATGACGGCAAGTACTCGCGCGACTGATTCTTGCGGCATACCACGGCTAAAAGTGGCGACGGCAACGGTCCATGCGGCTTGGATCAAGACCCACAGCAGTAAAGAGCCCTCGTGAGCTCCCCAAACCGCTGTGAGACGATAATACCAAGGTAACTGGCTGTTTGAGTTACTCGCGACGTATTGCAAGGTGAAATCGTTGGCATAAAAGCCGTACGCAAGCGCCGCGAAGGAGAAGAGCAACATCAAGAACATCGCCCAAGAAAGAGGACGAGCGCTGTTCATCAGCATGGTGTTGTTGTTGGAAGCCCCCCACAATGGCAATGCGCTCAATAAAACGGCCATTGACAGAGAGAGGATCAGGGCAAAATGCCCAATTTCAGCAATCATTGACCACTCCCCTGTTTTTGCTCATTGGTGTACTGCAACGGTGCATGATTTTTTTCCATCGCTTCGGCAATTTCTGGCGGCATGTACTCTTCATCGTGTTTTGCCAGTACTTCGAAAGCTTCTACTGTGGTCGCATTTTTGAGCACGCCTTGAGCCACAATGCCCTGCCCCTCGCGGAACAGATCAGGGAGTATGCCCTCGTACTCAATGGTCACTTTGGGTCCTACATCGGCAAGTTCGAAGCTCACTTTCAGTGATTCAGGATCGCGACGAACCGATCCCTTCACCACCATTCCGCCAATTCGAAGCCGCTGCCCCACTTCGGGTTTAGTACCATCATCTTTGCCTTGAACGAGCTCAGTTGGCGTGTAAAACAGGTCCATATTCTGGCTCAGCGCGTACAACATCAAACCAATGGTCGCCCCAATGCCGACAAAGATGGCTAAGATAATACTCAGTCTCTTTTTACGTCTTGGATTCATAGGGTATTCTCCATATTCTTGGCGGCATCAATACGAGCCTGTCTATCAATTTTTGCTTTCACTTCGTCGAGCAAAGCACGTGTGCGACGAGCGCTGCTTACGTATAAAGCCAACATGGCCAAAAAAGTAATAGCAAATGAGCCCCACACATATGCTGCGTAGCCACCCATAGCAAAAAAATCACTCAGAGATTCAAAATACATGACTCAATACCTCACTGAGTTTTAGCCAAAGCGAGCTCTTTCACCCAAGGGCGATGACTCTCTTTACTTAAAATTTCATTGCGAAAACGCACCATAGCGACCGCACCAAAGAAGAACGCAAAACCAAAAATGTTCAGAAGTAACGGCCAAAGCATTGAAGCTGATATGGACGGTTTTGCAAATTTAGTAATCGTGGCGCCTTGATGAAGCGTGTTCCACCACTCGACTGAAAAATGGATAATCGGTAGGTTAATTACGCCAACAATCGCCAATATACCTGCTGCTTTCGCGGCGTTTTTTTGATCATCAAAAGCGTGATAAAGGGCAATTACGCCCAGGTAGAGAAACAGCAGGATCAACTCTGAAGTTAGGCGTGCATCCCAAACCCACCACGTTCCCCACATGGGTTTACCCCAAACTGCCCCCGTCACTAAAGCAATAAAGGTATACACAGCGCCAATCGGAGCCATCGCCAGCGCTGCCATATCCGCGAGACGTAATTGCCATACGATGCCAATAAACGCGGCTATCGCCATCGACATGTACACCCCCATAGACCAAATGGCCGATGGGACATGGATATAAATGATACGGAAACTATCGCCCTGTTGGTAATCTGATGGGGCAAACGCCAACCCCCAAATGCTGCCAACGAGCAACAAAATTAAGGCCAGCACAGAAAACCAAGGCAACAATTTACCACTGAGTTGGTAAACTGCCTCCGGCTTTGCATAGGGATGGAGCCATTTCCACATGTCTATTTCTCACTCTACTTCACAGGACACAAACAGCGTGTGACACACTCGCTGTGCGATCGTTATTTTTATTAGTGTAATCTTGTTGCAAAGGTGATTTGACACACCTAGTTAACGCTGACTCTCAGAGCCGCGCTTATTGCAAATGGAGTTAAGGTTGTTGCCCCCACCAGCATCGCACCCAGAATGGCCAGTTGGCCGCTATAACCCATTCCTAATGCCGCAGCATCAATCGCCGAGGTAGCAAAAATCAAAATAGGGATGTACAGCGGTAGGATCAATAAGCTCAGTAGCACACCACCTTTTTGTAACCCTACGGTTAACCCGACGCCAATCGCACCAATGAAACTTAGCGTCGGAGTGCCAACAAGCAGTGTCAACACCACCGCTAACCAGGTATTAAAATCGAGCGATAAAATAATCGCCAATACTGGGCTAATCAAAATCAGCGGCAAGCCTGTCAATACCCAATGAGATATGACCTTAGAGATCACCACAAGTTGCAATGGGATCGGCATCAGCATCATTTGCTCAAGCGAGCCATCTTGAAAATCGTCACGAAATAATCGCTCAAGCGATAACAAAGCAGAGAGCAGTGCAGCGACCCACACAATGCCTGCCGCAATTCGTGCTAATAGGTTGGGCTCTGGACCAATGCTCAATGGAAATAAGGTAATCACGATGATGAAAAACCACAGTGGATTTAACACGTCAGCTTGACGTCGAAACGCTATCAGCAATTCACGGCGGATAATGGTCGTCATGGCCGAGATCATATTAGTCACCCAACTTAATTTTTCTGAGTTTCGGGCTATCAGCAAACATGTCCTGATGTGTGGTCAGAATCACAATGCCACCATTCTCAGCGTGCTGAGCAAACAGCGCCTCAAGAACTTTCACCCCTTGCTTATCTATCGCGGTGAGTGGTTCATCCAAAATCCAAAGAATTTGTTTACTCAGCCATAAACGTGCCAGTGCAACTCTTCTTTGTTGACCGGCAGACAGTTGGGCGACAGGCACATCTTCTCGCCCTGCAAGCCCGACTTTGGCCAATGCTTGAAATATCACATCCCGAGAAGAAGATTCTTGATGAACAGATTGATAAAAACTGAGATTTTCAAACGCGGTCAGTTCTCTTTTTACTCCGGTCTGGTGCCCGAGGAATAAGAGATCTTGATGAAACTCATCTCTGCTTTTGTCAATTCGCTCCCCTTTCCAAAGAATCTCCCCCTCTTCTTTATCACCCAGCCCCGTGACAATGCGCAGTAAAGTCGTTTTGCCAGTGCCGTTACGCCCCTCGATCTGTACCAGCTCTCCGGGTTGGATAGAAAATGTCAAGTTCTCGAAAAGAACGCGCTCATCGCGAATAGCAGTTAGATTTGATACTTCCAGCATAAGCTTCATAGCTACATAAAATGAACGGGTATATTAGCACATCTGTTCCGAGACAAGACAGGATAACAGGGCGTTCAAATTTGTAACTTCGTGAGAAATTGTTAACTGCTATCACAATTATTTAAATCTACGTCTAAAGGGGGATAGAGAATGGTTGAACCTTGTACCAAGTGTTTCATGCAAAAGCAAAAAAGAAGCCGGAGCTTCTTTTTTGTTTGACTGATTTCACGTTTATCGGCGTCCTTTGGGACGTTGAGATCGCGATGGCTCAAATTCATTAGGATGACCACTCAACGGCGGGACTTTCTCTTTACCCGCAATTTTCTTTTGCAGTGACAGCATCAGCTCCGCTTCGGCTTTGGGTAGCTCACACTCTTCAATCAGTTCGTTAATATCCGCACCGAGTTGGACCATCTTACTAGCTCTCGTGTAGAGACGACCATCAGTATCCGCCTGCTCTAACTCCACAATGCGATCGTTAAGATGCTGAATAATATCTTGCTGTTCAGTCACTCTCTGCCCCAATCCGACAACGACGGAGCGCACTTCAAGTAGCTGTTTATTCGCTTTTTGTAACTCTTTTTCAACGCTGCGTAATTGCAAACGCTGGTGATCTTGCTGCTTCTGCAATGCACTCTTCGTGCGCCACTGCATGGATAACAAAAGCAGCACCACCAACATGGCACCACCAATCCACACAGCGGGGCTTTGGAAAAACGCTTCTACCATTACAGATGAGCCATCTCATCCCATTCTTCGTCAGTCAGGAGTTTGTTCAAGTCAACCAAGATCAACAGCTTGCCGTCGCGGTTGCTGACACCTTGAATAAACTTAGCACTCTCATCGGTGCCCACTGAAGGCGTTGAATCGATTTCAGAAGAACGTAGGTAAACCACTTCAGCCACACTGTCCACCAAAATACCAATCACTTGGTGTTCAGACTCAATCACAATGATACGTGTGTTATCAGTAACTTCACCTTCCATCAAACCAAAACGTGCACGCGTATCGATAACGGTGACGACATTACCACGTAGGTTGATAATACCTAGCACATAATCAGGGGCGCCAGGAACTGGAGCGATTTCAGTGTAGCGAAGTACTTCACGTACCTGCATTACGTTGATGCCGTAAGTTTCTTCTTCCAGCTGGAACGTCACCCACTGAAGTACTTCATCACTTGTTTTATCTTTTTTCACTTCTACTTCGTTAGAATGAGACATAGGTAATCCTCGTTAATGTCGTTCCCGACTTCTCAAATGCTTAATTTAGTGATTTTACATCTAGTCCGGCATTTAGCATGGAAATTAATGCTTCTACATGAATTAAAGCACACATTTTTTCTTTCACCATCCCGGCAAGCCACGGACGTTTGCCCGATTGCTCGCGCCAACGCACCTTTTGCGGGTAAAGCAATTCGGTCCCTAAAAGCTTACTGCTGGCAAGCCCCCACATGCTCGACCCCAGCATAACGATGTACTGATAGTGGGTTTTATACTCGTCATCTTTCAGTTTATCTGGCATCACCCACTTTGCGGTATCGACCACATCTAACTGCTGATCGCGGTTCGTCTGTAGACCAAGATACCAGCCTGGACGACCAATCAAGTGATTTAATGTAGTCATCTGATGGATACCGCCAAGCTCATCTAACGGCACAGCGAATGTAAC
Source organism: Vibrio sp. S234-5 (assembly GCF_000960595.1). Classification (NCBI taxonomy): domain Bacteria; kingdom Pseudomonadati; phylum Pseudomonadota; class Gammaproteobacteria; order Vibrionales; family Vibrionaceae; genus Vibrio; species Vibrio sp. S234-5. The sequence continues at coordinate 34,454 of NZ_JZAM01000203.1, read as the reverse complement.
ACTATTGACTTCAAAATAGAGCACTTGAAACGCTTCTGAGCGTTCAGTTGAGGTCCACTCACGCTTCCCTGCACCAGAAGTTTGGGTCTTTGGCTCCGGCTCTGCCTCTATATGAGTTTCTATTTTTGCTTCAAGCTCGACCTGTTCTTGTACAATCGTCTCAGGTTCTATCTCCTCGATAATAGGTTGGGCGATTAAAGATTGCGAAAGGGTCCAATCTTGGATCTCTTCAACCTCGTCAGCAATATCCCACTCTTGAATTTCTTCAACCAAGTCGGCTTGCGAAACAAAAACCTCTTGTTCTAAAGGTTTAGCTGCGTCTTCTTTCAGACTGGCTATTTGCGCAGTATTTTGCTCGAGTAGCTCATCAATACCCAATTCATCAACCACATTGGTTGATTCCAATTGACTTAGAAGACGCTGAACATCCTCAAGGTTAGGCGCTTCAAGTTCTTTAACCTCGATTTCCGCGTAACTGTATGATTCCGGCTCTGAATACCGTAACTTCAACTCCGGCTCATGCTCTGACGTCTGCCAAGTAATCACTGAACTCGGCTCAGACACAATCAGCTCAAGTTCCTGCTCTTCAGACAGTAAAGCACTAAAATAATCATCTAGTGCTTGTTCACTCGATAACACCGCTGCTTTACTGCTCATCAATCGCTAACCTCTCTAAATAGATTAGCAACTGCTTATAAGCAAACACTCCTCGACTGCCATCTGCAAAGTGCGAAGCTGGGAGGCGTTTTAAACTTGCGTCTCTAAATTTGGTGTCAATTGGCACCGCCGACGTCCAAACCTTATCGGGATAGTCTTCTTTTAGTTGGGTTAAAGTTTGCAAAGAAGCCTTAGTCCGCTTGTCATACATGGTCGGAACTATCGTCACTTTAAACGGATCTCGACGAGATTTTTGCATAATGGTCAGCGTCCGGATCATGCGTTCTAGCCCCTTCATGGCAAGAAACTCCGTTTGAACCGGGATCAGAATACGATCACTCGCCGCTAATGCATTGACCATCATCACGCCAAGGATCGGTGGACAATCAATCAGTACATAGTCATATTCTTTCGACAACGCTATCAAGGCTCGTTTGAGAATCAACCCCATTCCACTGCGGTTACCCATCACACGGTCTAGAGTCGCTAAAGACATGTGCGCTGGAATTATGTCGATACCTTCGATATCGGTTTTCATCACTAGAGGTTTCACACTCTCGCGATTAAATTCTTTGAGCTGGAATAAATCAAAAAGACTGCTTGACACTCCATCAGGATCAAACCCCAGATAAGTGGTCAAAGAGGCATGGGGATCCGTGTCAACTAACAACACGCTATGCCCTTTCTTACTCAGCAAGCCAGCTAAAGTCACTGTGGTGGTCGTTTTTCCGACGCCGCCTTTTTGGTTCGCTACACTCCAGACAATCATACCTTTCCTTATGCCAGCCCAACTTCAACCAGCATACGCTCGGCAATGCGATCCAAAGGCAAGTCTTCGCTAGAGATTCCTGCTTTTGCCACCGCCTGAGGCATACCGTAGACCACGCAGCTCTCTTCGTCTTGAGCCCAAATTGTTGAGCCTGCAGATTTAAGCATGCGTGCACCTTCACGTCCGTCAGCGCCCATGCCAGTCAGCACCATAGAAAGGACTTTGTCCGCGTAGATCTTTGCCGCAGAGCCAAAGGTCACATCCACACATGGCTTATAGTTCATTCGTTCGCCACCATCGATAATTCTCAAGCGCGCAGCGCCAGGCCGACCATCAATCATCATCTGCTTACCACCAGGCGCCAGGTAAGCCACACCCGCTTGTAACACATCGCCATCTTCCGCTTCCTTCACTTGGATTTTACACAGCGAATTTAAACGGCTTGCAAAGGCAGCAGTGAACGTTGCAGGCATGTGTTGGATCAAGACAATAGGATGCGGGTAATTAGCCGGCAATTTGGTGAGAATTTTTTGTAATGCGACCGGACCACCAGTAGAAGTACCAATCGCAGTGAGCTGATATTTTTTCCCAGAAGCACGAAATTTTGTTGTCACTGGCGCTCGAGTTGGTGCTGGAGCGGCTACATCACGGCGCAACCCAAAACTGCCACGCGTGGAGCTTGCAGGCGAAGCAGGTGTTGTTCGTTCAATAGGTTGAGCTACCGGGCGTCGCATAAATGCACGCTTTGAGGCAATCTGCAGAACACGCTGCTGCAACAATGACACCGCTTCGTCACGGTTACGGGCGATGTCTTCAAATTTTTTCGGTAGAAAATCCAAAGCACCAGCATCAAGTGCATCCAGAGTGGCTTTGGCACCGTCATGAGTCAAAGAAGAAAACATTAGAATCGGCGTCGGGACCGACGCCATAATTTCACGAACAGCCGAAATTCCATCCATCACGGGCATTTCGATGTCCATCGTAATGACGTCTGGTTTGAGGCGTTGGGCTTTCTCAACCGCCTCTTTCCCGTTGACTGCGACGTCAATCACCTCTAGGCGCGATTCTGCATTGATGATTTCACTGACGCGTCGTCTGAAAAAGCTTGAATCATCAACTACTAATACTTTAATCGCCATTTGAATCCTTATAAAAATCGTGGCTCAAATTATATCCGCGACGCGGCTGCATACTGTTTGAGCAGATCCGGCACATCCAGAATCAGAGCTATGTGGCCATCACTAGTAATGGTTGCACCCGCCATTCCCGGCGTACCTTGCAGCAAGTTATCCAGCGGCTTAATAACCACTTCTTCTTGACCAATTAAGGTATCGACGACAAAACCAACACGCTGACTGCCAATTTGCACGATAACCACGTGACCATGCCCTTTGCGCAGTTGGATCTTACCCGCTTTGGGCGCAAGCCAATTTTGCAAGTAGAACAGCGGAATAGACTTGTCGCGCACAATGATGGTCAATTGTCCATCAACAATGTTTGTTCGGCTAAGGTCAAGATGGAAGATCTCATTCACAGACGCCAGTGGCAATGCAAATGGGTGCCCGGCCACTCCTACCATTAAGGTCGGCAGAATAGCCAGAGTCAAAGGAACCTTGATGGTGATCTTCGTCCCTTTGCCCATTTCAGAATCAATATCAATCGAACCGTTTAACGTATTGATTGCCGTTTTCACCACATCCATACCGACGCCGCGCCCGGAGATGTCAGAAATTTTCTCTTTACTAGAGAAACCTGGCGCAAAAATGAGGTTAAAACACTCTTTATTTGATAAGCGTGCTGCAGCATCTTCGTCCATCATGCCACGTTTGACCGCAATAGCACGTAGCTTATCTGGATCCATACCACCGCCGTCATCGACAATCGCTAGCTCAATGTGATCCCCTTCCTGGGATGCAGAGAGAATGACTTTACCCGTACGAGATTTACCCGCTTTGACTCGGTCTTCAGGCATTTCGATGCCATGGTCTACAGAGTTACGCACTAAGTGGATCAATGGATCAGCTAGGGCTTCAACCAAGTTCTTATCTAGATCCGTTTCTTCGCCGCGCATTTCCAGTACGATGTCTTTTTGCAGACTACGAGCAAGATCTCGAACAACGCGAGGGAAGCGACCAAACACCTTTTTAATCGGCTGCATGCGCGTTTTCATAACCGCGCCTTGCAGATCGGCGGTCACAACATCAAGGTTAGCAACGGCTTTGGCCATCTCTTCATCGTTGCTATTTAATCCAAGACTGAGTAAACGGTTACGCACTAAAACAAGTTCACCAACCATATTCATAATGGTATCGAGTGTCGAGGTATCAACACGAACCGTCGCCTCTGCTTGTGTCTTTTTCGCTGCAGCGACGGCGGGTGCTTTTGCATCTTGAGTTGCTGGTGGAGCAGGAGGCGCTGCTTTTGCGACTGCGGGTGCGACTTTAGGCGTTGCTTGCGGTGCTGGTTTTACAGCCGGTTTCTCCACAGGTTTAGGCGTTTCTTTAACGTTTGCTGAAGCAGGCTTCGTTGCCATTTCCAGTTCTTCAATAGAAGGGCCTTTACCTGTACCGTGCAATTCGTCGAGCAGTTTCTCAAATTCTTCATCTGTCATCAAATCACTGTCTGCAGCCGCGACCGATTTGGTGGGGGTTGCAGGCGCAGCAGGTGACACTGATTTAAAGTCTGACGAGGAAGGGCTCTTACCTGCTCCGTGTAATTCGTCTAGAAGTTTTTCAAACTCGTCGTCGGTAATGTCACCATTATCAACAACTGGAGTTGCAACCGATTTAGCAGCAGGCACCACCACAGTATCTGCATTCTTACCTGGCGCTGAACCTTTGCCATGCAGTTCATCAAGCAATTTTTCAAATTCATCTTGAGTGATTTCATCGACAGAGGAAGCACTGACAGCAGTTGGTGCCGTTTCTTCTAGCACTGGCTCTTCGATGATAGACTCTGGTTCAAATTCTGGTTCCGGCTCAGCGACTTCTATCGTTTCTTCAGCAACTTCGTCTTCAGATTCAGGTCGGCAAAGATGATGAAGCTCGTCCAACAACATCGGATCAGCGGCCTGTAAAGGCTCGTGATCTTGAACTGCCTTGAACTGGGTATTCACGGTATCCAGAGCACGTAGCATGGTATCCATCAGTGCAGGCGTAACAGAACGCTGTCCATTACGCAGCACATCGAAGACGTTTTCTGCGCCGTGACAGGTATCAACGAGTTCAGCGAGTGATAGAAAGCCAGCACCACCTTTAACAGTATGGAATCCACGGAAAATAGCGTTAAGAAGATCCCTGTCTTCTGGATTATTTTCCAATTCTACTAACTGCTCAGAAAGCAGTTCCAGAATTTCCCCGGCTTCAATTAAGAAGTCTTGTAGGATATCTTCGTCTAAATCGTAGCTCATACGTTACCTTTAAAATCCGAGACTGGATAACAAATCATCGACTTCATCTTGCGACGCAACCGCATCCTCACGAAGTTCTGGGTGCAAAATCGGCCCTTCGGGCTCGCTTCCACTTTTTTCTTTGTTGGCACTTGGGGTGGTGTCTAAAACATTTTCTTTTAATGGTTTATTTGCGGCGAAGACGGTTAATATTTCGACTAATCGCCCTTCCACTTCATTAACCAAAGCAATGACTCTACGGATTATCTGTCCTGTGAGGTCCTGAAAATCCTGGGCCATTAATATTTCTGTTAATTGACTTCTCAGCTCAGTGCTGTCCCCTTCAACCTGAACCAATAACTCGTCAATACGATGACAAAGGGCCTTGAACTCACTCAGTTCGATGCGACCACGCATTAACTCGTTCCACTGTGGCCTGACCTGCAACAAACACTGATGCAAGTTGTCCGCAATCGGTAGACAATGCTCGACAGCGTCCATGGTTTTATTGGCGGCAACTTCCGTTTTATCAATGACGTATTGAAGGCGATCCCTCGCATCAGGGATTTCATCTTGAGTGATTTCCGTCATTCGCTGATCAAACGCGAAGTTTTTCAGTGAATCATGTAGATCTCTAGTCAACACGCCAATTTCCTGCAGCATAAGGTTTCCCTTATCTTCGTAAATTGAAGCGACCAAAGCATCTGCCTGTGCCTGTTCACCGTTTTCCAGCAATTCAACTAGAGACTTTGCTTGCTCTAATGAGATCATTCTGAATAGACCCTTTTCGTTTTATGCTCCGTAAGCATGCTGCGCTGATGAGCCGCTAAGATCGAATTTGAATTTTTCTTAGGTTATAGCAGCTCTGACGAAGTTATCTTCAAACGAGTCTTATAAACGTTCGAATATTTTATCTAATTTTTCTTTCAGGGTTGCAGCAGTGAACGGTTTAACGATATAGCCATTTACTCCAGCTTGGGCGGCTTCAATGATCTGCTCACGCTTCGCTTCTGCAGTAATCATCAATACTGGCAGGTGTTTAAGCTCCTCATCGGCACGAATATTTTTCAGTAGATCGATACCCTGCATGCCAGGCATATTCCAATCCGTCACGACGAAATCGAAATCACCTTTTTTCAGCATAGGTAACGCTGTCAAACCATCGTCCGCCTCTTGGGTGTTGTTAAAACCCAAATCACGAAGCAGGTTCTTTACAATACGGCGCATTGTTGAGAAATCATCAACAATAAGGATCTTCATGTTTTTATTCAAAATTGCCTCCACTGAATTTCACAATCAGTGTCTTTAGTCATGTTGTGTCCAAGCACTAAGTTTAGTACGAAGACGTTGCATGGATTGGCTCAATATCTGACTGACACGTGACTCGCTAACACTCAGAATTTCCCCAATTTCTTTTAAGTTTAGCTCTTCATCATAATAGAGCGAAAGTACCAAAGCTTCACGCTCTGGAAGCTGTTTTATTGATTCAACCAATGCTTTTCTGAAATATTCGTCAGCAACGCCTTTGAATGGGGTGTTATCTTCTGAATCTTCGACTGAGGTGATGACGTCATCTGAAACGCCTAAATCCTCAATACCAATCAGACGGGAGCAATTTATATCCGTCAGCGCTGCGTGGTATTGCTCCATGGTTAATCCCATGTGAGCAGCCACTTCTGCATCGTTTGGATCACGATTGAGAATCCCTTCCAATTCTGCAATCGCCTGACTGATTTCTCGGTTGTTTTTATGAACCGAACGCGGAACCCAATCACCACGCCTGATATCATCAAGCATGGCACCGCGAATACGGATTCCTGCGTAAGTTTCAAAACTGGCGCCTTTTGAAGCATCGTAATTTTGCTGTGCTTCAATCAACCCTATCATGCCCGCTTGAATTAGATCTTCCACTTGTACACTGGGTGGCAGTCGACCTAACAGGTGGTGCGCAATGCGTTTGACCAACACGGAATACCGCTCGATAAACAGCTTTTGGCTGTTTACATTGGCGTGTTGATCATAGGTTAGCGCTTTATTCACCAAACGGTTCCTCTAAAAATTCATTGCGGCTTAGCAATCGCTCGACAAAAAACTCAAGATGCCCACTTGGGGCCTTCGGTATCGGCCAGGTCAAAGCTTTGTTTGCCAATGAACTGATCGCCAGCGCAGCCGGAGAACGCGGGAAGGCGTCAACGACTATCTTTTGCTTTTTAACCGCTTGTCGAACTTTATCATCTAATGGAATACATGCTACGAGTTCGAGGCTCACATTCAAGAATCGCTCTGTGACCAAAGTCAATTTTGCAAACAATTCTCGCCCTTCACGGTAGCTTCTGACCATATTTGCAACAATCTTGAAGCGTTGCACCTGATGTTCCTTGCTTAACAACTTAATTAAAGCATAAGCATCGGTAATTGACGTAGGTTCATCACAAACGACAACCAAAACATCCTGCGCAGCGCGCGAAAAGCTGATCACCATGTCTGAAATGCCTGCTGCGGTGTCAATCAGCAGCACGTCCATTTCGTCTTCCAAACTACCAAAGGCACGGATTAAGCCAACGTGCTGAGCGTGTGAAAGCTCAGTCATGCTTTGTGTTCCGGAAGTCGCGGGTATTATTCTAATACCATACGGTCCTTCAACAATAGCATCTTTTAATTCACACTCACCAGCTAAGACATGCCCTAAGTTGCGTTTTGAACGAATTCCGAGCATAACGTCAACATTTGCTAAGCCAAGGTCGGCATCAAGTACCATGACTTTTTTACCTTGACGTGCCATGGCTATCGCCAATCCAAGGGTAACGTTCGATTTACCCACACCACCTTTACCACCAGTCACCGCGATCACTTTAGTGAGTGAAGGTTTTGTTAAGCGACGGAGGCCGCTTGCTTGATCGTGTATCATATTCTCAGTCATAATTGTCCGCCGCCTAGAATCCTTCGTTGTCACTATTCCAGTAGTGAGGTTCATTCTCTGTCGACTTCTCAAGCAGTTCATTCGCTTTCGCGATCATGTATTTCGGTTGTGCAATCACGATGTCTTCAGGAACTCTTTGTCCGTTGGCGATATAAGCCACGGGTAAAGCGTTTTGAATTACAACGCTGATAAACTCCCCCAAGCTCAACGATTCGTCGAGCTTAGTCAGGATGCAACCTGATAAAGGAATTCGTCGGAAATGTTCTATAGTTTCCTGAAGGACTCTGCGTTGCGCCGTCGCAGGAAGGACAAGGTAGCTATGGATTACTTCGCCGCTTTCTTGCATTAACGTGTCTAACTGTTCGGACAAACGTACATCACGCTGACCCATACCGGCGGTATCAACCAAAATGAGTTTTCTATTTCTCAATTGGTAGATTACATCGGCTAACTCTTTAGAATCTTTAGCAACTTTTACTGGGCAGCCCATAATTCTGCCGTAAATGGAGAGTTGCTCATGTGCACCTATTCGATAGGTATCTGTGGTCACCAAGGCAACATTATTCGCCCCGTACTCCATCGCCGCACGAGCAGCGAGTTTGGCTATGGTGGTGGTTTTCCCGACCCCTGTAGGGCCAAGCAGGGCAACAACGCCACCTCGCTTAAGGATATCTTGCTTGGTGATCGCAATTTGGTCTGAAACCAGGGCCAATAGTGCTTTCCAAGCGCGCGCGGGTTTGGTGTCCTCGGGAATGTAGCAAGCCATTTGATCTGCCAATTCCGCTGACACACCCATGCGTTCAAGGCGTTTTATCAGCATGGCGCGAAGCGGTTCTCGACGCTCCACTTCTTGCCAAAGAAGGCCAGAGACTTGATGTTCAAGCAGACGGCGAATCGAGGTCATCTCTTCACGCATGTTCTCCAACTCGTTGGCCGATTCATCGCTTTCCTGAGGAAGCTGACGGCGATCATAACGGGTTGGATCAAGACGCGGTTGTGGCTTATCAATACGTCGGTCTTCGGCGATCAACTTAGCGAGCGGCGAGTTTTCACGCACCCTCACTGAGTTATGTTGATCATCACGGTGTTTGGATTGACGTTGCAGCAGGGCTGATAATGAATCTTCGTTTTCGCGTTTGCGTTGTGGCTCATCACTCTGTTGGTTGTACTGCTTCAGCATGTTGGCGAAACGTTTGGTCATTGAACTGTTGTCGCTCTTTGCCGCGCTTTCACTACGCAAACTGACGCGATCATCTTCAACCGCACGAGCGGTCAGACGCCCAGCAGAGCTACTTGAAAACTGCCCGGACTCTTGTACCGAGCTTGCTGTCTGTCTGCGGCTTGACGTAGCAGCAAAAGTCGAAGACGCACTGTCCCCGTCAATGGCCGCAACGATCTCCACCCCTCCGGCCACTTTTTTATTGGACATGATCACCGCGTCCGCTCCGAGCTCTTCTTTCACTTGAAGGAGCGCCGTTCTCATGTCTTTGGCAAAAAATCGTTTTATTTTCAAACCATTCGTCCATTTAACAGGGTTTAACTATTAGTTACCCACTGCCTGTACAATGCGGATCTGTTTCTCGTCTGGGATCTCCTGATACGAGAGCACTCTGAGATTTGGTATTGTGTTCTTCACAAATTTCGCCAGAGTTGAACGCAACATACCGGAAGTCAGTAAGACAGCTGGTTCGCCTTTCAGCTCTTGCTCTTGAGTTGCCATACTCAGAGAGGCTTGCAGACGTTCTGCGAGACCAGGTTCAATTCCCGCAGACTCCCCGCCCGACGCTTGCATTGTCTGATGCAATATTTGTTCCAGCTCTGGAATTAAGGTTATCACAGGCAGCTCAGGCTCTATTCCATTGATTTCTTGGACAATTAGACGCTTAAGTGAGATGCGAACCGCCGCTGTGAGGATGTCGGGTTCTTGACTCTTCGAAGAGTATTCAGCCATGGTCTGAACTATGGTGCGGATATCGCGGATTGGAATTGCTTCGTTAAGTAGATTTTGTAATACCTTCACGACCACACCAAGCGGCAGTTGGTCAGGGACAAAATTCTCCACCAATTTAGGTGCGCTACGACCCAGCATCTCCAGCAGGTTCTGCACTTCTTCGTGACCAAGCAACTGCGAGGCATTGTTGGTTAAAAGCTGGCTCATGTGCGTTGCCAATACCGTCGAGGAATCCACCACGGTGTACCCAAGCGCCTGCGCATGTTCACGCTGCTCTGGGCGGATCCAAACCGCTTCGAGGCCAAAAGCAGGATCGATGGTCGGTTCTCCATCAATCATGCCATACACTTGCCCAGGGTTGATCGCCAGCTCTTGATCGGGGCGAATTTCTGCTTCACCCACGGCCACCCCCATTAAGGTAATGCGATAGCTGTTGGGCGTAAGTTCAAGGTTGTCACGAATATGCACGGGGGGGATGAGGAAGCCAAAATCTTGCGACAGTTTTTTTCGTACCCCTTTGACTCGCTCTAGCAACTCTCCGCCTTGATCTCTATCCACCAAGGGGATCAGGCGATAGCCCACCTCCAAGCCAATGATGTCAACTGGCTGTACATCGTCCCACGAAAGCTCACGCACTGATGGCGCATTGCTGGTATCAATAACGGCGGGGGTTTTGGGCTGTTTGGCTTTTTGCTTATGCTTTTTGTCGATGAAGTACGCTCCCGCGCCCGCAGCAATGGCGAGCAGTAAAAAGGAGAAATGGGGCATACCAGGAACAATCCCCATGACCCCTAAAATCGCGGCGGTGATCATCAGTGCTTTCGGGTTATCAAACATCTGAAATATCAGTTGCTCACCCATGTCTTCATCGGTATTTTGCCGTGTCACCATCATGGCCGCTGCAATCGATAAGAGTAGTGATGGGATCTGCGCAACCAGACCGTCACCGATGGTCAAAAGGGTATAAATCTGGATGGCTTCAGAAAAGCCCAGACTATGTTGCGCCATGCCGATAGACAGGCCACCAATGATGTTGATGAACAGAATCAAGATACCCGCGATGGCATCCCCTTTGACAAATTTGGAGGCACCGTCCATCGAACCGTAGAAGTCCGCTTCTTTGGTCACTTCAAAGCGGCGCAAACGGGCTTGCTCTTGATCAATCAAACCAGCATTTAGGTCGGCATCAATTGCCATCTGCTTACCAGGCAAAGCATCCAAGGTAAAGCGAGCACTCACTTCAGAGATACGCCCCGCACCTTTGGTCACTACCATAAAGTTGATGATCATCAGGATGAGGAACACCACTAAACCAACGGCGTAGTTTCCGCCGATAACCACGTTACCGAAAGCTTCAATCACGTTACCTGCGGCATCGCCACCTTCATGGCCTTTCAGCAACACGACCCGCGTCGAGGCAACGTTCAGTGCCAAACGTAACAGCGTTGCAATCAACAACACGGTCGGAAACGCCGCAAAATCGAGTGGGCGGCGCGTATAAACGGTCACCAACAACACCACCATCGACAGGGCGATGTTGAAGGTAAAAAACATGTCCAACAGGAACGCGGGGATAGGCAATACCACCATCGCCAGTGTCGCCAGCACCATCACTGGTGCGCCGATCGCAGGCATGGAGCGTTGGGGAATTTTAGGCAACTTATCTGCAAACGGCAGAGTAAATTTTTTAGCCATTACTTCGTCTCGGTTGGGTGAAACTTAACTCGCTTGTCATCTGAAAATGCGGGCACTTAACTGTCAGTCAGCAACTTTCAAAAAGCGGAACAAGCAATCTCTATACCAGAGTTGCGCCAAACAATTGACTGCACAAATCGCTTTAAATTGAATACTTAGTGGCGCATATCCGGTGGAATGGGTAGATCGTAATCCTGTAGTTTTGGCCTGTGCCCACCACGTCTGCGATACTGTTTGAGCTGGAATACGTAGGCTAGAATCTGCGCGACTGCAGTAAACAGCCCTTCAGGAATTTCTTGCTCAAGCTCAGTGGTGTAATAGAGAGCACGCGCTAACGGCGGTGCTGGCACAATGTAAATATCATGCTCACGAGCCACCTCTCGGATCTTCATCGCCATGTGATCAGAGCCTTTGGCAACCACCACTGGCGCGCGATCAGTCCCTTGCTTGTAGCGCAGCGCAACCGAAAAGTGCTCCGGGTTGGTGACAATAACATCGGCGGTTGGCACATCAGCCATCATGCGGCGCTGCGCCGCTTCTCGTTGCAACATCCGAATGCGGCCTTTGACTTCCGGTTTACCTTCGGTGTCTTTGTACTCGTCTTTCACTTCCTGCTTGGTCATTTTTAACTGATCAGCGTGTTGCCAGATCTGAAACGGAATGTCGATGGCCACGACGATTAACAAGGAGCAGCTGATCAGCAAAATAAAATTGAGCAAAATATCGAGCGAGTGAAAAATATTCTGTGGATAAACATCCATACTCAGTTGAATCAAGTCGGCTTGCGAAGCTTGGATGAGATAGATGGCCACGCCAGTCACAAGACCTACTTTGAGAATCGATTTGATCAGCTCCACCCAACTCTGTAAGCCAACCATGCGCTTTAAGCCACTCAGCGGATTCATTTTAGACAGCTTAGGCATAGCGGCTTCAGCAGAAAAACTGATGCCCCCCACCCCAGCAGCCCCTATGACAGCGGCAATAAAAAGCGTAATGAGGATCAACAGCAGCGGCACAAGCAAAGCCGTTATTGCACCACCTGCAATATCCAGCAGTTTCCCAGTGTCAAAAATTTCTTCTCGGGTGAGATCAAAAAGCCGCCCCATGATCTTAAATAGAGCGCGAGCTAAAGGCTCACCAAACCACATCAGTGCCACTGCCCCTACGATAAGCACAGAAGCCGAGGCAAGTTCTTTCGAGCGCGCAACTTGGCCTTTTTCTCTTGCTTGTTGTAATCGTCGGGGGGTGGCATCTTCGGTACGTTCTTGACCGTCTGACTCTGCCAATTCAGCCTCCTAGCAATTTAGCCGAATAAAGCGGCAAATCTGTTCTTCACCTTCTATCCAGTACAGTTCATAGTGGCTGTAAAGGCCAGCAAGAATATACCAACAGAGTAATAAACCCACGAGCAACGCGAAAGCAAAACCGAGCGAGAAAATGTTTAACTGTGGCGCAGCACGTGTCATCACCCCAAACGAGAGGTTAATCGTCAGCAAGGCAATAATGCCGGAGAGCGACATACTGAGCGCGACTTTGAACATGATGCCAAGCCAGAGTGCGAGTTCGCGAAAGTCCACGGCATTGAGCGAGCCGAGACCTACCGGCAAGGTTTTAAAACTGAACACCACCAGTTGCAGCATTTTCAAGTGCCCGTCGGTGGCGAGGAAAAACATGGTCGCCAAAAACATAAACAATTGACCAAGCAAAGGGGTGTTTTGCCCGTTGGCCGGGTCAACCATTGAAGCAAAACCAAGGCTTGATTGCATACCCAATATTTGGCCAAGCATAACAAAGGTTTGAATCAAAAACTGCGTCACCATTCCCATCGCCACGCCAATCACGATTTGTTCAAACACCGTCAGATAGCCTTGAAAAGAGAGCAGTTCTATCTCCTGTGGTACCGCGGGGAGTGCTGGCATTACCGCAAACGTCACCGCCAGACTGAGGTAAAGGCGGATGCGTGGCGAAACAAAACGCGCCCCAGTGACGGTCATCACCATCAACATGGATGAGATTCGCGCAAAAGGCCAGAAGTAGTTGGCTATCCAGTCAAGGATGATTGTGGTTGGATACTCCATCTCATCACCCCGTCAATACAGGACCTGAGGCAGACGTTCAATCAACGAGAAAAAGAACTCCATCATCATCTGTGTCATCCAGTGACCAAACAGCATCAAAGCCAATAGAGTGATGATAAGACGTGGCAAAAAGCTCAACGTCTGTTCGTTGATCGAGGTAGCCGCTTGAAAAATCGCCACAATCAAACCGACCAATAAGCTGGGAATAATGATGGCACAGACCATGACCAATACCATCCATAGTGCATCCTGGAATAGCTCAACAAATATTTCAGGTGTCATGCTCTCTCCCTGCTATAAGGCGAAACTGCCAGCCAGCGTTGTCAGAATAAGATTCCATCCGTCAACCAGCACAAACAGCATCAATTTAAACGGCAGCGAAACAATCATTGGTGAGAGCATCATCATACCCATCGCCATCAGCACCGATGCAACCACCAAGTCGATGATCAAAAAGGGCAGGAAGAGCATAAAACCGATTTGAAATGCCGTTTTCAGTTCCGAGGTAATAAACGCAGGAATCAATACCGCCATCGATACATCTTCCGGGTTAGCCACCTGCTCCCCCGACATATTGACGAAGGTTTCCAGATCTTTGACGCGGGTTTGCTTGAGCATAAACGCTTTGATTGGTCCCTGAGCGACATCAAACGCTTGTCTCGCCGTCAGTTGCTCATTTAAGTAGGGCTGCACCGCCTGTTCATTCACTTCATTGATCACCGGAGACATGATAAAGAAAGTCAAAAACAGCGCGATGCCAATAATCACTTGGTTTGATGGCGTCTGTTGTAAGCCCATCGCTTGGCGCAATATCGACATCACCACCACAATCCGGGTAAAAGAGGTCATCAATATCACCATGGCAGGCAAGAAGCCCAGCATGGTCATGAGCGCAAGAATTTGCAGCGTAACCGAGTAGTCCTCGCTGCCATCTGGATTGGTGGTCATGGTGAATGCGGGAATGCCACCCCCTTGTCCTACGCTCATGCTGCGACTTTGCGCAGAACCATTTTTCATCTCGGAGAGGGTAACGCTGCTGCCCGCTGCCAGATTATCCGGCAGCGACGTTTCCTCCGCTTGAGCCAGCGCCAGGGGAGAGAGCAGTGACAACATCAGTAGCCATAAGGTCAGCCACAAAGAAGGGAAAAAGTGTTTACTGTTCATGCTTTTTTAGTAACTGGCTAAATTGGGACGCAAAGGCACTCTTAACCAGTTCCTCCTGTTTTAACGGCTGTTCTAAACGGGCAATCAGTTGGATCGACTGCGCGGTAATCCCGACCAAAAATTGCTCCTCACCCGCCTGCACCACCGCAATCCGTTCCTTAGTACCAACCGCTATCTGGCTGACGATTTTTAGCCCATGTTGCTGACCGAACGCCGGAGCTTGCAGGCGTTTCATTAGCCATGCCAGCAATAAAATAAAGGCGATCACCAGCAACAACGAACCAAAGGTGGTCGCCAGATTAAGCTCTGGTGCGCTAGGCGCGGCCCAAACACGAGGAGCACTGAACAACCCGCTCAGTGCTCCTAACGCGCTTATCAGCCGTACTTTGTTTGTCATCGGACTCATCATATCAGCGCAGTTTCTTGATGCGTTCCGTCTGACTAATCACATCCGTGAGACGAATACCAAACTTGTCGTTCACCACCACGACTTCACCATGCGCAATCAATGTGCCGTTGACCAACACATCTAAAGATTCACCCGCCAAGCGGTCAAGCTCAACCACCGAGCCTTGGTTGAGTTGCAGCAGGTTACGGATACTGATTTGTGAGCGCCCAACTTCCATCGAGATGGTCACGGGAATGTCCATGATGGTGTCGAGTTTACGTCGCTCATCAGCGGTGATAGGCTTTGACGTATCTTTCAGCTCTTCCAGCGGCGCGGCCATCACTTCATCGATGTCAACATCAGGCGCGGAAGGGTCTTCACCCAGAGCCGCCGCCCACTCTGCTGCCAGCTTCTCATCTTCACTTGATGCCATAGTCATATCCTGTTTTCATTTTCGTTATCAATCTTCATTATCATCGTCACTTTCAAGCTCAGACATGATGTCCTTACCCAAGAAAGTTAAATCGGTTTTCACCACATGCGGGCGCTCAATTTCTTGTGAAATCTGCACGGCCAACTTGTCGTTAGACTGGCCCATTTTGACGCGATAGGTTGGCAATTCTTCAACAAACATCACCGCATGTTTGGGCATTTCTATCGGAATGACGTCACCAGGGCGAAGCTCCATCAAATCTCGTAGAGAAATGGTTCTCTCGAGCAAATTGACGCGAAAGTTCACCGGACAGTCCATGATTTCTTCGCGTAAAGCGGAGCTCCAACGTACGTCGGTTTCCATCTTATCCGATTGCACCCCCGCATCCAGCAGTTCACGGATCGGTTCCACCATCGAATAAGGCATGACCACGTGAAAATCGCCGCCGCCACCGTCGACTTCAATGTGGAACGAACTTACCACAATCACTTCCGTCGGACTGACGATGTTGGCCATGCTGGGGTTCACTTCAGAGTCGAGGTACTCAAACTCTACCCCCATCACAGGTGACCATGCTTCTTTGTAGTCTTCAAAAACGATTTTTAATAGCAACTGAATGATGCGTCGTTCGGTAGGCGTGAACTCGCGCCCTTCAATTTTAGCGTGGAAACGGCCATCACCACCGAAGAAGTTCTCCACCAGAATAAACACCAAACGCGCTTCCATGGTAATCAGCGCCGTGCCTTTCAAGGGTCGAAAACGCACCATGTTCAAACTGGTTGGTACGTACAAGGTGTTCTGATATTCACCGAACTTCATCATCTGTACGCCGTTGATCGACACTTCCGCCGTTTTTCTCAACATATTGAACAGGCTGATGCGCATATGACGGGCAAAACGTTCGTTGATAAGCTCCAGCGTCGGCATGCGGCCACGGACGATGCGATCTTGCGAGGAGAAGTCGAAGTTAACCGCGCCGTCTCGGTCGTTATCTATCGGCTCATCGACATCATCGACATCATCGACCCCGTGGAGCAGCGCATCAATTTCGTCTTGGCTTAATAAATCAGTCACACGATACCTACTGAATCACAAAATCGGTAAACAGAACTTTCTCAATCACTGGCTGACCGACCGACTTGGTCAGCGCCGCCTTAATATCTTCTGTCGTTTTATCGCGCAGTTCAACACGCCCAGTTGGTGAGCGAAGCTGATCCACCGTCGCCGAGGCAAAAGTGGATAGCAGCGAGCTTTCAATCAGAGGTGAATGGTAACGTGCGAGGTTTTCGTTTTCTGAGCCGCGCACCATTAATTGGACTTTGATTTGCACCATGCGATCCCGGCTATCGCCAGTGACATTAAAGACAAATGGCTGAGCAATATTGACGTAAGCGACCGGATTTTCGTTAGGTTTCACTTCGACCTGCTCTTTGGTCTCCGCCTCTTCTGCTGAATCGGAGCCCATTAAAAAGAACGCCGCACCACCGCCGCCCAATAACAACACCACCGCAGCGACGATGATAATGAGAAGTTTGCCTTTGCCTTTCGGTGCTTCCTCACCCGTTTGTAGTTCTTCTGCCATGATCTGTTTTATCCCGTAACCTTAACAACTTGTATTTTATGCGTAAAAACTGATTCCATCACGCTTTGATGCCACATTTACATCAAGTTTCATCTCAGGCTCAAGATTTTCATCATTACCTGAAGCAAATCTGCCGGTTTGTTGCCCATTGTCTTGTCCATCAGCAGAGTATTGTCGCTGCTGCTGACCAGATGACTGCTGTTGTACCGAAGAGTCCGCCAATTGCATGCCTTGCTGCGCTAACATTTCTCGCAGGCGAGGCAAGGTTTGTTCAATCATCTCACGTGCTTGTGGGTTGGTCACCGTGAAATGTACATGGGCCAAATCGTTATTCATGGTCATGCGGATCTGCATCCGCCCCAGTTCAGGAGGGTCAAGACGAATATCCAAATTCTTCAGGTTTTTGGACATCATCACCTGCACTTTTTCCGCAACCTGATCACTGGCCATTTCACGCGTGAGTTGCATCGATACTTGTGAAGCGGCTTCGGTGCGTAATTGCCCACTCGTGGTTGGCGAGCCTTGCGCACTGTAGAGACTGCTTTGGGTGGTGTTGGTCGCACGTTCACTGCTCTGCTCGTTGGCTGATTTTCCTTTCAGCGCCGTCAAACCACTGGCCGCCAACGCTGCTTGTAGCCCTTTTGCGGGCGCTACATTGGGCTGCACAGTACTCTGCAGCGCGGCCATTGCATTCGGCGCTAAGCCATCAGGCAGCGCGGCTGCGGGTGACTTGTCGCTGGTTGGCTGCGGCGTCACTAACGCTTGGGCTGCTGGTTGGCTGTTTTGCAAAGCGCTATGCACCGCCTGAGAGAGCGCGGTGGTGGTTGCGGCAAGTTTTGCGCCGCTCTCTTTCGCACTGTGCGCGTTATCTATCGGCGCAGGTTGGTTCCAGTCAATTGCAGCTCGAGGCTCGTTGGCTACTCCGTTTGCACTTCGCACCGTACTTAACTCAGCATTGCTTGCCGCCATCAGCACAGTGCTTAGTGCGGGTAAAGCGGCCAGCACCGCGGGATCGTCGGCTTGCAGTTGGCCATCAAGTAGTCCTTGCAGGATCTGTTGATCTTCCCCATTGAGCGCTTGCTCGGTCGCCAACTTTTGCTCAATCTCGGCTAAACGCGGCGCAGGAACTAGCATCACTGGCAGCTCAGAGTCAACTTGCTGCTGAAGGTGTAGCGGAATCTCATCTTGTGCTTGCATCTGCAACCCGGCAGTTGCGTGCCACTCAATTTGCCCATTGGTCATTTGAGCGGCCATAGCAGGATCAGAAGTAAGAGTTTCCGGCGGCAAAGATCCTGCGGCGATGCTAGACGCTGACAGCGCCTGAGGCTGTAACTGCGCCAACGGAGTCTGTGGGGATTGAAGCGAATTTGTTGCAGAAGGCGGCAAAGATTCTGCGCTTTGGTGACTGACACCAACTTGTGCTGAGCCAGGCACAGATGCGACCTGTTCTGCGGTGAGCGCATTTGCGTTAAGCGCCGTCGCATCGCCTGCCTCTAATTGACGACTCGGCAATAGATCCGCTGAATTTTGAGGCGATACGGCCGCTTGTTCTGCCGAAAACGATTGACTTTGAAGCGCCGTCGCATCGCCTTCCTCTAACTGACGACTCGGCAATAGATCCGCTGAATTGTGAGGCGACACTGCCTCGGCGACTGCTTTTGTCGGCAATGCTTTGCCACCGTTTTTAGGCTGCAAAGTGGCATTAGCCTGCTCCAACTGGCCGAGAATTTTTGAGCCTTCATGCATGATGCTCTCTTGCATCGCTTGTTTGTCGCTGCCAGATTTTGTCGAGGAACTGCCCTTGGTTAACCCTACATCTGCTGCAACATCATTGGTTATTTGAGTTTTGGGGGAGGATGTTGACGCTAGAGTTTCGCCCTGCCCTGCAGACGATACCTGTCCCCCCGACTGGACAGAGCCATCCGTTTGCGTCTTTCCCACCTGCAACAATTCATCACTGCTTTGCGCGTCTTCAAGCGAAGCGCCATCGACAACTTCTTCTTCACTGTTTTGTGTGACTTCAGATTCAGCGGTTAGATTGTCTGCTTTGAGAGGAGCCCCATCTTTAACGCTGCTGTCAGTTTTGTCGGCTTTCTTGTCGTCCGTTTGCCCAGAAAAGACTTTGGCGAGAGTTTGAAGAAAACCGCCTGATTCGGCCACCTCGCCAGTGACTTCTTTGCTTGAAGCTTCAGTTGTCGTTCCTGCTGTTTTACCTGTTATAGATACCGATTGCAGATTTACATTCATAGTCACAGTCTCTTCGCAGCACTCATTGGATAAGCGTCAGTAGGGATTTTAGGCAATTGACCTGCAAGAAACACGCCATTTTGAGAGCTGGCTAATAATGCGATTTGCGTCTAGCGTAACTGAGGGTCGAAAACTCGTCCATTTGCTTCTGTTCTCGTTTGGCTTCGGCTTTCTGTTTTTCTTGTTGCTTTCTTTCGATCATCCATTCATAGGATTTGCGCTGCTTGCGCACCTCTAACCAGTAGTGCTCACTATTTTCAACTTGCTGTTTAAAGTGTGCTTCTGCTCCGCGCTGTTTTGCCAGCGTTTCGTCAAGCTGGTTGAGAAAGCGATTGAGATGGACAAACTGACTGGCACTCAAACCATTTTTTCCGCGCTCAACCAGTTGCTGGCAGTAGTCGAGGCGGTACTTTTCGATCTGCTCCACCTGCCGGTAGTAACTTTCTAATTCGGCTTTCGCTTTGTTTAAGGTCAGAACCGCTTGGTTCTCCCTCTCTTTGGCCTGCTCAAGCAGAAAGTCCATCGCGTTTTCCATCAGTGATTACACTCCCAACACGTTTTTTAGCATGTTGACACACATGGCATACGGTACCGTCTCTTTCATTTGCTGCTGCAAATAGGCGTCCAATTTTGGTTTGAGGGTGAAGGCGCTATCGATGGCTTGATCCGTTCCCGGCTTATAGGCACCGATTGACACCAGATCTTGATTTTTTCGACAAATAGACAAAATTTGCCGCACGGCTTTAGACATCAACACATGCTCGTCGGTGGTGATCTGCGGCATCACACGACTGACCGATTTTTCAACGTCGATGGCAGGGTAATGCCCCGCGTCGGCCATTTCACGTGACAATACGATGTGACCATCGAGAATCGCTCTCGACGCATCAGCTATCGGATCTTGTAAGTCGTCGCCCTCGGTAAGCACAGTAAAAAAGGCGGTAATCGAACCTTGTTGTGGCCCACCATTGCCCGCACGTTCAACCAGCGCAGGTAACTTAGCGAAAACCGACGGTGGGTAACCTTTCGTCGCTGGCGGCTCGCCGACGGACAGTGCGATTTCACGCTGCGCCTGTGCAAAACGTGTCAGAGAGTCCATCAGCAGCAATACATCCAGCCCTTGATCACGAAAGTATTCAGCAATCGTCAAGGCTGTTTGACACCCTTTGAGGCGCATCAGTGGCGAAGCATCCGCAGGCGCGGCGACCACCACAGAACGTTTACGACCATCTTCTCCGAGGATCTCCTCGATGAACTCTTTCACTTCTCGTCCCCGCTCACCAATCAGCCCAACCACCACCACTTGCGCCGTGGTGCCACGCGTCATCATTCCAAGCGTGACCGATTTACCGACACCAGAACCGGCGAATAGCCCGATACGCTGCCCCTTCCCGACGGTCAGCAAACCATTAATCGCTTTTAATCCGACATCCAAAGGCTCTGTGATCGGTTTGCGCGTCAAAGGATTCATAGGTTGGGCATTGAAAGAAGCACGATGCTCGGTATAAATCGGCCCCAATCCATCAAGCGGATTGCCCACACCATCAATCACTCGGCCAAGCAGCTCCATGCCTACGGGCAAACCACTTTCACCTGTTAATGGCGTCACTTTAGCGCCGGGTAAAATTCCCGTGATCTGCTCACTGGGCATCAAAAACAGGTTATCGCCCGAGAAGCCAACCACTTCGGCCTCCATTTGCCCAGTCATCGTCTCGACCAAACAGAGGCTGCCGATAGGCGCGCGACAACCGGTCGCTTCTAATGTCAAACCAATCACGCGCACCAATTTGCCAGCGGCAACTGGGCGTGTAGTCAACCCTTGCACTTTGTAACTTTTCAGTCGCTCCGCCAGCGAAATCATTATTCGCCCCCGTGGTGACGATTGGTGCCACAGAAATTTTGTATCACGTGTTTGATGCGTTCTTCCATGCGATAGCTGACGCTCGACTCGCCAGCTTCAATCTGCACATCGCCACGATTGAGTGACGGCTCAGAGACCAGTGTCCAGTTACGAAACGCCAGATCGTCTTCACCGTATGAGGAACGGACAATGTCGACATCTTCAGGGTTAAGATGCAACGTGATGGGATGACCAGAGATAGGTAAGCTCTCTACCGAGGCTTTAATGGTATCAAGAATGATCTGCGGGTTGGTTTGCACCTCAACGTGAACCACCTCTTTCACCAAACAAAGCACCATGTCCACCAGTTGCTTTTCGACTTGGTTACTCATCAGCTCAAGCGGCTGAGCAAATTGATTGGCAAGGTTAACAAACGTTTCAACTTGTTGTTTCACATGATCTTCGCCGGCGGCAATGCCTTCCGCTTTGCCTTGTTCTAAACCTTCTGCTTGACCGACCGCAAAGCCCTCTTCCTTGCCTTTTTCAAAACCTTGTTTGAAGCCAGCCTCTTGACCTTGAAACAACCCTTCCTGATAAGCCCCTTGCTTGATGAGCTCAATTTGTTCTTCGGTTAATTCAAGAACTGGCTCTTCTTCTGCTTTCTCAAAGTCGGGCATCCAGCCGGGGTCATAGTTAAAAGCGGTCTCTTTCGCTTGTTTGTTTACCTCAGCACCGTAATCCGGCAAGCCCCAGCGTTTTGGCTGTGGAACCGCGTCATCTTCGCCAGGACGAATAAAACCACGTTTTCTTTCCGCCATGCATTTACACCTTTGTACAGAAAACAACGCCCCGAAACGGGGCGAGGAAATTGTCGATTAGAGGAACTCGTCTGCGCCACCGGAGAGCATAATTTCGCCACTGTCGGCCAGTCGCCTTGCGATAGCGAGGATCTCTTTTTGCGCGGCTTCCACGTCGGCTACCCGCACTGGCGGCATCGCTTCGATATCGTCGCGCATCATCTCAGCAGCACGTTTCGACATGTTCTTGAAGATCTTGTCGCGCAAACCATCGTCGGCGCCTTTGAGTGCTTTTTGCAGCACATCCTGAGGAACATCACGCAGCAACTTCTGAATACCTTGGTCGTCCACTTCGATGAGGTTCTCGAATACGAACATCAGATCTTGGATCTGCGTTGCCAAATCTTCGTCCTGATCGCGTATTTGCTCCATCAACAAGCCTTCGACGTTGTTGTCGAGGTAGTTCATGATTTCAGCCGCTGCTTTCAGGCCGCCAATTTTCGCCGCCTGCGCACCCGCTTGACCAGCAAACTGCTTCTCCATGATTTCATTCAGCTCTGCCAGTGCAGACGGTTGAACTTCTTCTAAGTTAGCGATACGCATCATCAAATCCAAGCGTACCCGCTCTGGGAACTGGGAGATTATTTCCGCTGATTGATCCGCTTCCAGATAGGACAATACAATCGTTTGAATTTGTGGGTGCTCGTTAACAATGATGCTCGCCACTTGTCTTGGGTCCATCCACTTCAAGGAATCCAGACCTTTAGAGCCTGTGCCGAGAAGGATTTGGTCAACCAAGTTATTGGCTTTGTCTTCACCCAGTGCCGCGATCAGCGCATTGCGCATGAAGTCTTCGCTGCCCATACCAATGTTGGTGTATTTCTGGATATCTTCCAGAAACGCTCGGTGCACCGCCGATACTTTGTCTTGGCTGAGATCTTTGGCTTTCGCCATGGCACTGCCCACCCGCTGAACCTGTTTCGGTTCCAAGTGACGGATAATGCCTGCCGCATCTTGCTCATTGAGGCTCAGCAGCAAAATCGCTGCTTTTTCTTCGCCAGTGATGGTCGAAATATCGATTCCTGTTGAATCCATCTCGCCGTTTGCTTCCTGATTTGCAATTTCGTTAGCCATTTGTCATCCAATTCTTCACAACTTGAGCCGCCAGCTCAGGCTCGTTTGCAACCAATGCACGCACTGCTTTCAACACATCTTCATCTTTGTGCAGATTTGGCAGGTCGATGCTTGACCCAAATTCAAACAACTCACTACTTTCGATGTCACTGCCAATCAAGCTGGTTTCACCATCGGCGCCAATCGGCAGACCATCAGGCCCGTACATTTCGTTTTCATCGTCACTAGCAGGGTTGAGCAGTTTCTTCATCGCTGGACGAATTAACACCAACACCACCACAATGATCACCAAGGCACTTGCGAACCAGCGCACCCAGTCGTTGAAGTTTGGATGTTCCCAAATCGGTACGTCAGCCAGCTTTTCAGGTTCCTGCTCAGCAAACTGCATACTTAATACATTGAGTAAGTCGCCACGGTTTTCGTTAAAACCTACCGTACCAATCAGCACTTGGCGGATAGCATTAATTTCCGCTTCGCTACGAGGAGTATAGGTGACATTGCCGTTATCCGGATTGAGCGCTGCGCGATCTTTGATCGCCACTGACACCGTCTGACGCGTCACGATACCTGTCTGCTTTCGTTCATGACTGATGGTAGTATCGAGCTCAAAGTTCCGCGTCGACTCTTTACGTACCGAACCTTGGCCCGTCACCGACCCGTCTTTCATTTGAGCGACATCTTGCGGGATAGAGGCATCTGCCGGCGGTTGATTGCTGAGTGCGCCCGGCACACCCGCCACCATGTTGGCGTTGTTGTAATCTTCTAACGCGTACTCACTACGCGTGGCTGGGGTATTGGGGTCAAACGCCTTTCGCGTTTGCTCGACCGCACTGAAGTCCATTTCAATATCAACTTGCGCGGTATAATTGCCAAAACCCAAAATGGGGATCAACACGGAATCAATTTTTTCTCGCAGCATCTGCTCTTGACTGCGCTCTAGCTCTTGCTCTTTACGCCGAGCTGCGGAAACTGGATCTTGTGAACCGGAGTTAAGCAATCGACCATGTTGATCAGTGACGGTGACGCGAGAGGTTTTCATGCCCGGTACGGCGCTCGCCACCATGTCGACAATCGAATCCACTTCTTGCTGTTTGAGGTTGGCACCTGTGCCTAACGTCAAAAATACCGAAGCGGAAGCCTCTTGATTGTGGCGCACAAACACGCTTTGCTTAGGCAGGGCAAGCAATACACGCGCTTTGCGCACTTGCTTCATCTCTTCAATGGCTTTGGCTAGCTGTCGTTCACGGCTGAGTTTCAAACGTTCTTGTTCTAGACGTTGAGAAACGCCAAAACCCATGTCTTGCAGCAGAATATCATCACCAGCTTGGGTATTTTGATTCAGTCCCGAGCGAACCATATCCAATTTAATCGAGTTAAATTCGCTGGCTTCCACCAAAATGGTGTTGCCATCGAGTTTGTAATTGATTTTTTGTTGATCGAGATGATCGAGAACCGGGATCAGCTCTTCGGTTTCGAAAATTCCCAACGGACGCATTTCTGGCTCTTTTACCCAGAAAAACAACATGACGATCAGCGCCACACAAATGGAAATGGAAACCACAAGAACAATCTGACGCAACAGATCAAGATCACCAACGGCCATATCAAATTTGGATGAACTGCGCTCATCCAAATCTGGGTTTTGTCCGTCGAGATCCATGTCTGATTGAGCAACCATGGCGTTGTTGGATGCTCCATCAGTCACTGTCAGATCCGTTGATTTCTTCTCTTCAGCCACAATGTACTACCTAAATTCAGACTGGCATATTCATGAGGTCTTTGTATGCCTCAATAAGCTTGTTTCTTACCTGCAAGGTGGCTTCAAACGCCACACTGGATTTGTTCCTGGCAATCATGACATCAGAAAGCGATACATCCGCATCGCCGCGGTCAAAACGGGTTTGCAAATCACTGGATGACTTCTGCAACGCGTTCACATTATTGATGGCCTGACTCAGTATATTGCCAAAATCAGCACTGACTTTCGCCCCCGTCGCTGGCGCAGATGCGTTGGTCGCCTCTAACATCATGGCGCGCATTTCACCTTGTAATCCGTCAATTCTCATCTTCACCTCAACGCCAAAAGTTTGACCAGACACTTCGCTGTAATATTGACAACGCAATTAGCATGCCATACCAAAGACACAGTTTACCCTTTCTTGACTAAACTGACCAACAGCGAGCTCTCATCCCGGGATATCGATACCAGCATCACGCATCTTAGCCAACTTATAGCGCAACGTTCGCGGGCTGATACCCAGTTTTTCCGCCATCTCTTTGCGGCGACCTTGGCATTCAATTAAAGTCTCTAAAATGATGGCATACTCTTGATCTCGTAATTCGCTACCTAAGCTATCTACGCCAACGATACTACGGCTAAACGCATCAGGCTGCGCGACCAGTTTGACGTCCGGCACTACGGCATCACTGGTCTGCTGCACCACATTTTGTAAACTGTTGGCATCTTGCCAGTCCACCCCTTCTAACAGGATATGATCCTGCTCGATATCGCTGTTTTCACTTAAGATGAGGGCTCGCTGCACCACGTTGTCTAGCTCGCGCACGTTACCCGGCCAAGGATAATGAGTGAGTTTGTCCAGCGCTTGAGGTGAGAAACGAGGCACCGCAATCCCCTGTTTCATGCAGTGACGCTCTGCCAGATGTTTGGCGAGCGGTACGATATCCCCTTGGCGCTCACGTAGCGCAGGCCAAGTCAATGGGAAAACATTCAGACGGTAATACAAATCCTCTCGGAAATTCCCTTCGGAAACATACTGCTTTAAGTCACGGTTACTGGTGGCTAGGACGCGCACGTCCAACTTGATGCTCTTGCGGCTACCCAAGCGCTCGACTTCTCGCTCTTGCAGTACACGCAGCAGTTTGGCTTGTAGGTTGAGATCCATTTCACTGATCTCGTCTAGTAGAATCGTGCCACCTTGCGCCTGTTCAAATTTCCCCGGGCAAGCTTGTACGGCACCAGTGAACGCCCCTTTTTCGTAGCCAAACAAGGTGGCTTCTAGCATGTTATCCGGGATCGCGGCACAGTTAATCGCGACAAATGGCCCGTCTTTGCGCAGCGACGCATTGTGAATGTAACGCGACAATACTTCTTTGCCCGAACCACTTGGGCCAAGCACCATCACGTTGGCGTCGGTGCGCGCCACTTTTTCGGCCAGCGCAAGCAGTCGTAAGCTCTTTTCATCCGCCACTACGGCGTCACCATTGTCGTCCGACTTGACAGGGGCGTAACGGCTGACCATGTTGAGCAAGACTTCTGGCGCGAAAGGCTTGGCCATGTAGTCAATCGCCCCTTCTTTCATCGCTGACACGGCGTCTTCAATATTGGCATACGCTGTCATCAGCAACACAGGCAAATTTGGCCAATTTTGCTTAATGCTGCGCAATAACGCGAGCCCTCCCATGCCGGCCATTTGTACGTCAGAGACCACAATATCCACCGAATGGGCTTTGAGTTTGAGTAGCGCATCTTCGGCGCAATCCGCTTCGAGCCATTCATACCCCGCTAATGCCAATGTATCGACCAGCGCTTCGCGCAGACCTTCGTCGTCTTCTACGATTAACACCTTGCTTTGAGCCATTTCAGATCTCCAATGTGGTTAATTCTCTGCTTCCGTCGAAGCAAGCTGAGTGCGCTCAAGAGGTAGA
Organism: Vibrio sp. S234-5; assembly: GCF_000960595.1. Lineage (NCBI taxonomy): Bacteria > Pseudomonadati > Pseudomonadota > Gammaproteobacteria > Vibrionales > Vibrionaceae > Vibrio > Vibrio sp. S234-5. Next base: position 7,745 of record NZ_JZAM01000203.1, on the reverse strand, counting down.
CACATGGTAAAGCACGCGCCATCGCCCTCTTCAGAAAGTAGTTCTAGCCGTCCATCATGAGCACGACATACCATTTGCACGACCGCTAAGCCAAGGCCGGTGCCTTGTGAGCGAGTAGTGAAAAAGGGTTCCATTATCTTGTTTTGTAATTCTTTGGGTACGCCCGGGCCGCTGTCTTGCACCGAAATGCGCAGCTCGCCATTCACCGGGCGGAAATAGACATCGATCTGGGCTTCTTTTCCGGCGATCTGGATAGCATTCATCACCAGATTACTCAAAGCAGAAGCGATGGCATTCACATTACCGAGTATTTGCGTCTGCTCACCTTCTACTTCTTGGCAGTAGTCAATCTGGTTACTACGTAGCGCTGTTTCGACCATCGGTTGATATTCACTCACCAGTTGCTCGATAGTAAACGGTTTGATGACTTTATTGTCGCCCCCCTTGGCGAACAACAACATATCATTGACCTGCTTTTCCAAATCTTGCAAGCGATCCATCAACTTGGATTGAAAACGCTCCCGCGTAGCAGTGGGCAAATTGGGTGCCCCCAAGTTCGATGCATAAAGCATAGCACTCGAAAGAGGGGTTCTAACTTGGTGGGCCAGTGAAGCCACCATTCGGCCAAGCGATGACAAGCGTTGTAAATCACTCACTCGTGACTGTAACAAGCGAGTTTCGGTGAGGTCGGTAATTAGAATCAATTGGCCCGTTGCAGAGGCCGAGATCGCCAAGCGCACTTTGCGCCCATTACGCAGCGACACTTCGTGTCCATCATCGTCACGCGGAGCAAATGCGGCTTGAATAACAGAAAACCACTTTTCGTTCACCAGTGGCACTTGCAGGATACGATGCGCCTCGGGATTGGCTTCTCTGACCACCCCTTGGGTATCGAGCAAAATAACACCCGCAGGCATCACATCCAAAACCTGTTTGTAACGTTCTACCTGACTTTCTACCGAATCTAAGTGAGACTGATTGATGAGGTTATCCATGGAGTGTCGAATTCTCGCCTATAAAACTACAATAGCCTGTCACGCAAAATGCATGCCAGGCTATTGTTTATATTTTTCAATACATTAACAAAGAGACAAGAAGTTGACGCATCAAAAGATGTTAACGCTGCATGTTGTACTTACGCATTTTCTCAACTAATGTCGTCCGACGCATCCCAAGCATGTCCGCCGCACGCGCGACCACACCACCTTGCGCTTCTAGCGCTTGGTTAATCATGTTCACTTCCAACTCTGCCAACAACTCTTTTAGGTTTACCCCTTCCGGCGGAAGAGACTGCGGCGCGTTAAGATTGCTGTCAAAGTCGCTTTTCTCAGAAAAATCAAAATTCTCAGAAAAAATATCCTCCAACACATCTCGTTCCTGCTCCTCAACGGAAGCAAACGAAGAGAGCTCCGGCTGAAACTCTGGGATATCACTGTAGCGATACTTGGTTGGCAAGTGATTGACATCCACCAAACTGTTGGGATAGAGGATCACCATACGCTCGACCAGATTGGCGAGCTCACGCACATTACCGGGCCAGTCATGCTCCATCAGGGAGTTGATCGCTCTGGGAGTGAAACAGATAGGCTGTCCACCCTCGGCTTGCAAACGGCTCATCAACTCTTGCAACAAAAGCGGGATATCTTCTTTGCGCTCTTTCAATGCGGGCATTTCAATTGGAAAAACGTTCAGCCGGTAATAGAGATCTTCACGGAATTTTTCGTCGTCGATCATGCTTTCCAGATTGCGATGTGTGGCGGCGATGACACGCACATTCGCTTTTAACGTCGCATTGCCTCCGACGCGTTCAAAGCAACGCTCTTGCAGCACGCGTAAGAGTTTGACTTGCATCGCCATTGGCATGTCACCAATTTCATCCAAGAAAATGGTGCCACCGTCGGCCAACTCAAAGCGGCCTTTGCGGGTGGTTAATGCCCCAGTAAATGAGCCTTTTTCATGGCCAAACAGCTCGCTTTCCAACAAATCAGGCGGAATAGCACCGCAGTTGATCGGCACAAAAGGGCCGTTGCGACGTGTAGAATGGTAATGAATATTACGCGCAACCACTTCTTTGCCCGTTCCCGATTCCCCTAGAATCAGTACGTTGGCTTCCGTATCCGCCACCTGTTCGATCAAATGACGCACTTCTTGGATGCCCATACTTTGACCAACCAAGCTACGGAAAAGGGTATTCTTACGCGCAGAAGCAACAACATTGACTCCTTTTCTGCCAAGAAACTCTTTGCAGTGTCTCAGCGCTTCACTGAGTTGCGGGTAATTTAACGGGAATTCCAGTTCACCAATCAAGTTTGGCATGTCGTCAACCGGATGCGCGAAATCGCCCATAACCAGTAAAGGGATATGATGTGCCGAGTGGAGCTTAGCCATCACCGCTGCCAGTGAACGATCATGCACGTAGCCAACGATCACACCCGACCATACCGTTGACCAATCAACACTTTCTATCTGAGCAGAAGGGAGTGCTTCGCAATTTTCCCCAACAAATTCCAATATATTGCTTAAATTGAGACGATTTTTTTCATCATCTTCGATTACAAGCAGCTTTGCCAAACCTTGCATAAGTACGAATAATTGCCTTTGTTTTATGGTATGTTGCGGCCAGATCTTGAGATACGGTAATAAGTGAGCGTTTTATCAACTTCACTCAACTAACGATAGACAAAACAGAAAAATCAGCAACAAAAAAAGCCATTAGGACTAGTAATGGCTTCTATTTTATTTGAATAAAAAAATAAGGCAACCAAGCAATTACGTGGTGTGAGCTCGGTTAAAAGTTTGATATCACATCAGATCCCAACTGCGGCGGCGGTCAAATTGTGATATTCGTTCGGAATCTGGTCCCAAGCTGACTTAATCTCACGAATAATGTCGATAACATCATCAATTGGTTGAGGATCGTTTTTGTGGTTGGCGTTGGAAATTTGCGTGATCATGAACTCGTACAATTGATCAAGATTGCGTGCAATATCACCACCATCGTCCATCGACAAACAGCTACGTAGCGCAATGATGATGTCAAGCGCTTTACCCAGACGCTCGCCTTTGACCGGAATATTACCCGCCTGCATTGCCGCTTTGCCTTGGATCAGACGCTCAATCGCACCGGCCATCAGCATTTGAATTACTTTATGCGGGGACGCTGCACTGAGTTGGCTATCCACTGAAACTTTTTTGTAAGCCTGTAATGAACCGCGCATAGTATTCCTCTTTTATGTAAACTTTTTGTACTGTTGAAGCGAACGCTGACCTCGTCTGAACTTTTGCAATTGTAAACCGGTTTTATTGGTCTCTTCTTGCATACGTTCCAGCAACCTTTTTGTCCGAGTGATCATCAATCGCCACTCTTCATCACTCTTCAACTGTGGGTTTTGCGCCACCTGTTGAAGAAGGCTCTGCAATAACTGTTCCCTGTTATCGACCAGCCGCTGCAAATCTTCAGCACTAATTTCGTCTTTTTCCAGTTCGAGAGAAATTAATTGATCCAAATCACACAATTGTGCCAGCAAGGTCATTCAACGTTATCCTAATGCATTCATCAGAGCGCCAAGTTGCCCTTGCATTTTACTCGTTGCGTCCTGCATTGCAGTAAATTTCGCGTGAGTGCGTTCTTGGAGACTGTTGATCCGGCGATCCAATGCCGCTTGCTCATCGGATAAACGGTAAGTTTGTTCCGATAGGCTCTTCTCACGGGTACGAATCGATCCAGTCACTCCGGTGATTCCATGAATGGCATCTTCAACACGTTTAGCAAATCCGGTGTTGCCACCAAAGAACTCTTCCAACTTGTTGAAGTTGTTATTGAGCTGGCGATCCAACATGTCGTAGTTGATCTCCAGTGTTCCCTGACGCGTGGTTGTGATACCAAATTCAGTCAGTGATTTGAGATTTTCTGGCGCTTTTTCAATCCGGGATGAGAAAACGCTTTTGAGTCGTGAATCAGCATTACGCACAGTGCTGTCCCCCGCCAGAGGGCCTTTTTGCCCGGTCGCCGGATCAACACCCGATAAGGATTTGGCGGTTTGGTAAAACTGATTGTATGCGTTGACGAAGGTCTCAATATCCTCGCGCACGCTATTTCTATCGTATTCAACGCCAATTTCTGCTGGCGCTTTGTTGCGTGGTGTTGTGCCTTTTAAGGCCAAATCGACACCTTCAATCGCATCTTCGATGATGTTGTTGTTACTCGACAACTGAGCAACACCATCCAGCACGACCATGGCATCCTGACCTTTTTGTACCTCAGCCATGCCATTGTAGGTATCAAAGGACTCTTGAGCTTGCTGTAGCGCCTCTTGCGCCTGATCGATACGTTCAAGGCGCTCACGCTCTTGTGGATCAAGCTTAGAGCGTTGAATTTGCTTGGCTTGCTCTTCCGTCAGTTCCCCTTTAGCGACCTTTTCATCCAACTGGGCTTTTTCTTGCGCCAGTTGCTCTTCAATGCGCGCTTTCTCTTGCGCCAGCTCTTGTTGGATTTTCTCTTGCTCAGCTTCTAATTTGACTTGTGCCTCTTTAGGCGTCACGTAAGAGTCGGTCAACGTTCCAGAAGCGGTATTGGTCCAGCCAGGAACATCAGGGGCTTTCTCTATCGCCTTTTCGTCCAGTTCAAGCTCGGGCGTATAGTAAGAGTCGAGTAAGGTGCCAGAGGCCGTTTCGGTCCAGCCCGGAATGTTGTCTTGTGGGAGTAACGAAGCAGCGGCTTGGGCGGCATCGAGCGCTTCTTGACCCGCTTTCGCTGCATCGGCACCAAAGCTGGAAATAGGCTCGTCGCTCTGCGTATCAGGAGACATATCATCGCCTTTAGCTGCGATATCAGTGTCTGTTTTCAGTTCGGTGTCACTGTTTGTATCCGTTGTCCCCTCTGTGGCGGGAATGGGATTGCCCTGCTCGTCAAACTGAGGTTCTGCGCCTTGTTCCACACTGTCGGCAGAGGCTGTTGCCGAGTCAGGTTTTACCTCTTGCATCACCTCTTCTGCGGCAATACGCGCTTTTTCCAGCGCTTTGACACGCTCTTCAAGCGTTTTATATTCGAGTTTTTTCAGCGGATCGCCTCGCTCGGCGTCCACATGAATACGAATTTGGTTGTCCTTACCTGAAACGGTCGAAGCAAGGATCAGGCGGGGGCCTTCCACATCGTTAATAATCGATGCGCGAACGCCCGTGTTTTTACCAGAAGCGTTGATACCTCTAACGACGTCAATCAGTTTCGAATCGGCACTGACATTCACGTCAAAGGTTTTTTCTCCAAGCGAAATCTGCAGCTTCCCAGGGCCAAACTTTGCGTCTTCGGCCAGAACGTCCGAAGCCACCTTATGGCTCTGAGCAAGCTGCAACACATCGATGGCATATTTACCGGCAATCGCATCGGTAGTTGCAGTGGCTGAGACGATACTATCGTCAGTCGTGTCGACTTTGCGCACAGCAAAAGCCTTCTCCTGACGAAAGTTCGCCATCATATTTTTCATCGTATCCAACGATTCTCTGAGCCGCCCATAGGCGCTGATGCTGGTATCAATTTGGGCCCGCTCGTTGTCGATACGTAGCTGCTTTGGCACACGCTCTGCATCGACAACTTTGCCGACCATGGAATTGATATCCATGCCACCAGACATCCCCAAAGGGCCTAAACTCATTGAATCACCTCAACAACGACTTACACTTTATCTACCAACAAACCAGAGCGGGTAGCTTGTGAGACTAAGCGTCTGAATATCTCTAGCATCTCTTCATCAGGTATCTGACGAATTATGTTTCCCGTACGGGCTTCATAAATCGTCACAACATCTTTGCCTGATTCTTCGTCCACTTTAAAAGAGACCCCTTTATTAATGGAAGAGATAAATTCATTCATTTTCTCTACCATTTTGACCCTTTCTTCCCGATTGAGCTGCTGTCGCTCTTGCGACATTTTTACCGCAGCTTCAATTGAAAAGTTAGGATCATCATTTTTCACCGTTTCCGGCGAAGAGTTCTCTTTCGGACCTGACATGCTAGGCAAAGCACCGCTTTTGCCATAAGCAACATTTGTGCCATTTTGCAAGCCGTAAGGCTGGATGTTCGATGTGTAGGATGATATTTCCATAACAATCTCCCTTCCACCTTTATGAGCTACTACTCATCAAAGCTGAGCTAAACCTGAATTTAGCTCGCTCTGATTAGCCCAACAAGCTAAGAGCCGAAGATGGTGACTGTTTCGCCTGCGCCAGAATCGAAGTACTCGCTTGTTGCAGAATCTGAGTCTTGGTCATCTGAGTTGTTTCTTTCGCATAGTCAGTATCTCGGATACGGCTATTCGATGCGTTTACGTTCTCGTTGATGTTGCTCAGGTTGCTGATCGCATGGTTGAACCGGTTCTGGAACGCACCCAAAGAGGCACGTTGGCTATCAACCGCTTTCAGTGCGCCATCAATGATAGACACCGCTTCTTGCGAGCCTGCAACGCTAGTTACGTCGATTTTCTGTACGTTGGTTTTCTCACCGTCACCAATCGTTAGCTCAGACGCTAAACCACCACCAAACTCAACTTGACCATCTTGCACACGTTGAGAAGAAGCAAACAATTGCAGTTTACCACCTTCGCCCACTGCCGCTTTCACGTCTTCGTTTTGGCCGTTGATGTACGTTGCCACTTCTTCCAGATCATCACCCGCTTTCGCGTTAATGGTGATCTCTTTCTCTTCCCCTTCCTTATTAGTATAAGTCATGGTGAGGTCGGTATTGTTGGTTACTTTCCAATCTGCTGCAACGCCGTCTTCTGACTTGTAGCTCATACCGCCCATTGCGTCAGTATCGGTACGTAAGCTATCCATGGAGAGCATAACGGCTTCACCAGAATCAGCACCGATTTGGAAAGATTGCGAACCATACGTGCCGTTTAGCAGCTTGTTACCACCAAATGAGGTGGTTTCAGCGATACGGTTCAGTTCTTTGTTCAGCGCGGTCACTTCTTCCTGAATCGCCACACGTTCTGCTTTAGAGTTAGAACCGTTAGACGATTGCAGCGCAAGGTCACGCATACGTTGTAAGATGTTGGTACTTTCCGTCATCGCACCTTCAGCAGTCTGAGCAACTGAAATGCCGTCGTTCGCATTTCTTACTGCCATATCCAGACCACGACTTTGCGCGTTTAAACGGTTAGAAATTTGTAGGCCAGCGGCATCGTCTTTCGCACTATTGATTTTATAGCCCGAGGACAAGCGCTCCATTGATTTTTGTTGACCTTCAGCTGCCTGGTTTAGGTAACGCTGTGCGGTCATTGCTGACACGTTGGTGTTTACGTTCATAGCCATAATTGATCTCCTTAGGCTTTTGTTGATGTACCATCGTGTCTCTCACCTCACTCTGGTACATCTCATTTCTCTCAGTCCTGTAACGGCGGCGCTAAGAATACCTTTAGGAGAATTTTAGTTTTTTCCGCTATTTTCTCATCCAACGGGCGAAAGTGTGATCTCAAGTTGATTTATGCGGCTTTCGCTGTCGATTCATCAATGACTCTTCCTGGCAAAAAGGCAATAAAAAGCCTAACCGAAGTCAGGCTTTACTCGCTCATCTCTCACCACGAGCCAATGAGTTTTCTGTGGGGTTAAAATTAACCCAGTAGGCTAAGCGCTGAGTTTGGCGCTTGTTTCGCCTGAGCAAGAATCGAACTGGATGCTTGCGACAGAATTTGTGTTTTGGTCAATTGAGTCGTCTCTTTGGCGAAGTCAGTATCTTTGATACGGCTCTTC
>NZ_JZAM01000202.1:0-3249 GCF_000960595.1 Vibrio sp. S234-5 | reverse complement strand
AGAGCGAGCAATATTGAGCAGCTCACACTGGCGCTTTATCGGCAATGGGGTGGATTTAACCAGCGAACTCTTTCGCTGGGCTCGGTCTAACGACCGAGCACTTTGGCCAAAAAATCATTTTCCATGGTCAATTGACCGATCTTGGCGTGAAGTTTGTCCACTTCTTCGGAATTCTCTTTTCCTGTGTGATTTTCGGTGGCAAAAATCATGGCTGCGTTTTCAAGCAGCTCCTTTTTCCATGTCGAGATTTGGTTAGCGTGCAGGTTGTATTTCTGAGCTAACTCAGCGACGGTTTTATCGCCTTTAGCGGCATCGAGTGCCACCTTAGCTTTAAACTCAGGAGAGTGGTTTCTACGTTTTCTAGTCATAATCTGTCCCTGTATTGTTGGGTACTATCAAAACAGATCGACCACTTAAAGTCATGTCCGAAAATCGGGGGCCACTTCTCTAGCGCCACCTGTTATTTTTTCATTACCAGTGAACAAACTAAGTGAGCTAGTGACCCCTTCATCAGAGTACAAGTAGTCGTAGTCACCAGAAATTACTGGAACCACTTGTTTAACAGTAAAACCTTGCTCATTTAATTCGTTAATTTTAATTTCAAGATCAGTCGCTAGTCGTTCAGAATCAATACGAGATTTAGATGTACCAACTTCAATTTTCTCTTTTATTTTTGTCATTATGGGTTTCTTTCCTAGCAAACCTCTCTCGTACTGACCAGAGGGAACTTCACGAACTATATAGTCATATTCAATTGCAAAATATGCCTTTACTAAAACGACTTTGTTTGTCATTCATCTACTCCTTTATGATGTAAACACTCATTGCTAAGAAAATATGGGTAAGCCACTGATAAACATAACGCCCGCCTAAGGGGCTGGCAACGCATACCACTAAACTCAATCACAACAACTGCAACCACCGCGGCTCAATGGGACTGGAAACGCCACGCGTTGACAGTCCCTCTTGAGGCGTTTGTTAGGCATTTGCCAACGGTTGTAATCGTTCTGCTGGAATGTTCCAACGCTCACCATTTGCTGTTGACACTGATACTGACTTCTTATTGAACTTAACGACAACACATAGCTGAATAGTGCCTTTATCATCGACAAACTGCGCCGGCGAACCAAGTATGAACTCTTGCCTTTTGGCTTGAACTTCAAGTTTATCCAGATGCTCCAAACGAGCTACGATCCTATGATTTAACTCTATCAGTTCTTTTCGCGTTAACTTGCCTATGTCCATACTTAAAAACTCTACTACTTTGAATAATAAGAGCATTGTATCAGCTAAATTTGATAGTCGAACGATTAATGCCTAACGCCGCGTTAAGGGGCGCAGGCACGCACTACAAACGTGACCGCATACAACTTAACCACTAAACAAACTGCAAGCCAAAAATGCCACGCGTGCCGAGTCCCTCTTGAACGCCTTGTTATGCTTAAGCTTCAATGACTTACGGTTTACCAAAACCGAGATTAACTCAGCTTTAACTCACAAACAAAAGCCAAAACGTAGAAAACCGAAATGACTCATAGTTTTGAAAATCAGACTTTGAAATTTGGCCGCTAAAACTCAAAACCTAAGATCAAATTGCTGATTGAGCCAGCCAACCTTACCTCGCGCTTACCTGAAAATTGATTGAGGCAACGTTCTGAATTTTCAGCGCCAAAGAATAAGTGTCCAAAAAACAGCGCCCAATGAAACCGACTTGCCGACAAGCACAAAACCAATCAGCCAAGGGAACAAAGAAAAAACATAAACCACTGACTTTGCGTGATTAAGCATAACGCCCGCTTAAGGGGCAGACAACGCTACTACTAACTTTCCGCATAACACAGTAATCACAAAAGCCAACGCATAGTAAAAATGCCACGCGTTGGCTGTCCCTCTTGAAGCGTTTGTTAGGAATATTCTCCACAGAGCTTAACATTTATTAGGCCGATACTATCACTCAGCCCACCGCGAACTTTAACTAACTCTACAATCAAGTTTGAAGATAGTTCCCGCAACTCAGCATAATCAACCTCACCTTTTTCGTCGATATTTTCTAATAGTAGGTGAATGTTAATCCAAAGCGCTTCCTGTGATTGCATTTCACTTACATTTAATACCATCAGTTCATAGTACTTCGCTACATAGAGCCTGATGTCACCGACAAGTTCAATAGAAGAGCCCATAGTATTTAGCCAGACATCAAGTTTGCAAAAATCTTGTGTCATCTGAGATTGCGATGAATATAGTGCATCAATGCTTTCCTTGACTTTCTCGAAACCATTATTAGCAAAGTATCCTTTTTTATACTTCCCATAAATTATCACCAAAAATGACAGAGACTGAATAAAATCGTCTATGTTAGCCATAGCAGGTTTATATGCTTCATTTAATTCTCTTGCTAAATATTGGCGATGACTTTCTTGCAATAGTAGCCTTTGTAAATGACTATTACTTTCATTAGATTTTTCGACCTGTTTTACAGCCCAAAATGCGGCTATAAACCAGCCTATGATAGTTAAAGCTGATTGAATGTAAAATTGGTGAATGTTTTCCATTTTTGATTCCTAACGCCGCGTTAAGGGGTGAATGCCGCATAAACCAAGCTTCCGCAGACCATTTTCACCACAAAAATCACCGCATACCAAGAGTGCCACGCGGCATGAATCCCTCTTGAACGCCTTGTTATGCTTAAGCTTCAATGGGTTACGTTTTTATGGAAACAAGATTAACTCGACTTTGAATCAGAAACAAAAGCCAAAACGTAGAAAACCGAAACGACTCGTAGTTTTGAAAATTGCACGTTGAAATTTGGCTGCTAAAACTCAAAAACCTAAGTTCAAATTGCTGATTGAGCCAAGCGCCCCAACCTCGCGCTTACCCGAAAATTGATTGAGGCAATTCTCTGAATTTCCAGCGCCAAAGAATAATTGTCCGGAAAACAGCGCCCACTGAAGCCAACTTGCCGAGAAACACAAAACTCACAAGCCAAGGGAACAAAGAAAGACCATAACCCACTGATTTTTGGTGATTAAGCATAACGCCCGGCTAAGGGGTTGACAACGCACCGCCGAACTCAAAAAACACACCGTAAACACTGAACTTCAATTTTGCACTAAAGTCGCCACGCGTTGGCAATCCCTCTTGAGCCGTTTGTTATGCAAATTCAATAAGATAAACTGACTTTACTCGATCAAAAACCACGATTGCAATGGTTGAGTGATTCAAGAACCAACCCAAGCCAGAGCCATGATA
>NZ_JZAM01000201.1:0-2861 GCF_000960595.1 Vibrio sp. S234-5 | reverse complement strand
GCTTGCATGAGGAGGCCAAGCTAACCATTGACTCAAGTATTCCCTCTCTCGACTGACAATTTCAAGATAGGCCGAAGCAAACTTGGGAGTAACCAAAGCCAGTTTCAGATCGGTATCAACATCCAATGTAAACATGATTTCCTCTTAAAAACATAACGCCCGGCTAAGGGGTTGACAACGCACCGCCGAACTTAAAAAACACACTTAAACACTGAACTGCAATTTTACACTAAAGTCGCCACGCGTTGGCAATCCCTCTTGAGCCGTTTGTTATGCAAATTCAATGAGATAAACCGAATTTACACGACCAAAAGCCACAATTGCAATGGTTGAGTGATTCAAGAACCAACCCAAGTAGGAACCGAGATAAATAAGCCGCCAAAACAAAGCCCACCTTTCAACAACAAACCAAGCTTTTGAATCAGGAAAACTTAACGAGCGAAACCTTCAGCAAGTGCAAAATGCTCGATAAACTTGCCCTTTCCACACTTTGCGCCCACTGAATTTACAACGCGCCAGCGCTAAAACTGATTGAGGCAAACAAAGAAACTTGCCTGTTTTACGGCTTGAGTAAACCACGAATTTTAGGGTAAAAAAGCTCATTTGCCGACAACACAAAACGAATGGCCAGAGAAATCCCAAAAGGTGAACCCCTAAATTTACCTGAGTTGCATAACGCCGCGTTAAGTAGTGAGCAACGCCGCCACCTAACCTAAACCATTGCACCGTAAACACAAAAGCCAATTTGAACTGAAAATGCCACGCGTTGCGAATCTGCCTTAAACGCTTTGTTATAAAACTATCGAATCTCTGGCAACCTTAGTTCAGATATAAACTGCTCCGCCTCAACCAACTGCGAATGAGTCGCTGTTTCAAGTTGCGCATTTAGTATCATGTCTCTTTCAGCAGCAGAAACAATAATAGTCGTAAATATGGCATCGATAATGGCATAAGAAAAAGTTACTGGACTAGAGCTATTGTTGTAGGGAATATCATAAAGCTTGGCGAGTGTAAGTAACTCTTTAACTGCTGATGGAAGCCTATTTTTGACATCATATCTATTCAGTTCGGCATACCTTCTCAATGAAACTGAAGGCTCCACAACTCTATTTTCCTCAACAACTTCTCCAAACTCTTCCCACTTAATAAACTTAAATTCCTTAACTAAACTCACTGTGATCTCCTGTTTTATAACGCCCGCTTAAGGGGCAGACAACGCTAACACCAAGTTTCCGCATAACACCGTAATCACACAAACCAACGCATAGTAAAAATGCCCCGCGTTGGCTGTCCCTCTTGAAGCGTTTGTTAGCACAAAGTATACCAATGATTTCTAGCCCCAGCCATGAGGCATGCTTTCATTCTCGTTGTACTCAGATCCACAAACAGCACACTTGAAATAGCTGATATTTGATTTCGAGTTATTTTGATTAAGTAATACGCTAAACACAAAATGAAGAATTTTGTACTTTGGATTATTCTTCTCAGTCTTTTGGGCTTCAACCTCAGAAGCACTTAATCTTCGATGCAATGTTTTTTTATTACATTTACTGCAATACAGCTCTGTACCATTATCAGAATCAGACATAAAAACTTTCCTTGTATGCAAATCTCAATCTTTGTGCTAACGCCCAATTAAGGGGTGAACAACGCCACCACCCAACCTAAAGTATTGTATCGTAAACACTAAAATTGAAGTAGAAGCAAAAATGCCAAGCGTTGAGAATCCCTCTTAAATTGTTTGTTATACGCGTGCTTCCGACCAAACTGCGAACTCATTACCACTTGGCTCAATGAAGTGGAAACGACAGCCACCAGGAAACTCAAATATCGGGCGAGAGATTTCACCACCATTTTGAATAACTTTAGCCAATGTAGACTCTATATCTGCGCTGTAGAAGACCAAAAGAGCCCCACCCGTTTTTGTCTGGCTGCAAGAGTCTGATTTAAAGAAGCCACCGTCTAAGCCCTGATTGGAAAAAGCCGAATATTCAGGGCCATAATCAACGAAATCCCAACCAAACACAGAAGAGAAGAATGACTTTGTTGATTCCAAATCCTTTGCGCCAAACTCTACATAATTTAGCTTTTCATGCTGATTCATTTCCTGCCCCTTTGTAATTTTTCCGAAAAGCGTATAACGCCCGCCTAAGGGGCTGGCAACGCATAACACAAAACTTAAACACAACAACCGTAACCACCGCGGCTCATTGGGACTGGAAACGCCACGCGTTGACAGTCCCTCTTGAGGCGTTTGTTAGCTTCGTAGCCTATTGTTTAACAATGATTTTTAACATACTTGCTTGAAAGGCATTTTACGCAAAAGCATCACACAAACACACGTCCAACGCCAAAAGCTGTGAAGTTGGCTGCCAAAACTCAAAACGATCAAGGTTAAGTTGGCCACGGTTAAGAGTCCGCGACAAAGAAAGCCAGATCACAGCGATGATGCAGCCTTTTGTGAAACCAAACTTTCCGAGTGGAACATCCAACAACATTGAAGCATCGAGGCTTGATGGCTTTCAGCAACTTTGAAACAGCTGAACATTCAACACTTTCTACCAAATCAGCATCCGAAAAACTCGAAAGCCAAATTGTGGAATTTGAACGCTAAAAGCTGATTTCTCACAACAAATGAGCTTAGATTTTGATGATTTTAGCCTTTAAGAAGCTAACGCCCAATTAAGTGGTGAGCAACGCTAAACACCGGTGCTTCGACAAACCACTTAAAATACAAAAACTGAATTTACACTAAAACCGCCAAGCGTTGCGAATCCGTCTTAAATGCTTTGTTATGCAAATTCAATAAGATAAACCAGAAGTTACACTACATTTGATTAAGAAAACAATCAAAATATTGG